>NZ_JADYXH010000019.1:0-76359 GCF_015864395.1 Pseudoalteromonas sp. SWYJZ12 | reverse complement strand
CAAAAGTAGGACCGTTCGAATTTCAAAAACTCGGTACACCATTAAGTCAAAGCATGCTTAACTGAATGGTGTTAGCCAATTGGCGGTTTTTTTGTGTCTTTTATTTAGAAAGAAAAGCTTACTTTAGTGTACAAGTAGCGGCCACGAGGATTATGCACAGCTGATGCATAACCGTATAAATCGCCATCGCCATCACCAATTGCAAATGGTGGCTCTTCATCAAATAAGTTATTAACACCTAAAGATATTTTAGCTGATTCAGTAATACGGTACGACGTTTGTAAATCAACAAGCGTTTGCGAGTCAATCATACGTGAAGTATTGCTATCAAAGTCTAAATTACCATCAAAGTCGATATCAGGTGTATCTTCAAATTCGCCTACATAACTGATATTTACATTGGTGTTAAACTCACCAATTTCCCAGTTGGTTGAGAAAATAAAGCGATGCTCTGGGTAGCCATATTCACCCGTGTAATCACGACCATCTTTTTCAAACTTATCTTGATATGCCCACTCTAAATTAAATTTAAGTAAACCTAAGTCATCAAGAGAGTGGTTATAGTTTGCTGAAACATCAACACCAGACACTTCTTGCGATGATAAATTTTTAAATGTGCTGTGTATTTTTTGTATTGTGCCTAAGCTTGCTCCGCCTGTAGGAGCTAAACGAACACATACGGTACTATTTTGGTTACCACATTCTGCAGCATAAATAGGACCAAATTCTTCTTCATCGATTTTATTATCTTGAGTAATGCTCCATACATCAACACTTAAACCAAACTCAGCTGTTGGTGCCCAGATAACGCCCACGTTCCATGATTCTGACTCTTCTGCTTGTAAATCAGGGTTACCAGAGAACTCAATGTTGTAATCAAGTGCTTGGCAATCTAATCCTGTTTGTTCACAGCGCTGTGTATCAACAAAAAATTGACTTTTTTGTGATGGACCTAAGCCTATTTGCGCTAACGAAGGCGCTCTAAAGCCTTGCGCCCAAGAACCACGAACCGTTACTTCATCAGTCGGTGCCCAGCGCAGAGCTATTTTTGGATTTGTTGTTGTACCAAAGTCGCTATAATCATCGTAACGACCGGCTAATTGCAGTTCGAGGTTTTCAGCAAGTGGGATTGAGAACTCAACATATGCAGCGTATTGTTCACGATCAGCAGAAGCTGATACTGATTCAGTACCAAATATTAAGCCACGTTGAAATTGATCATCAGGGATATCATTTACATCTTCTTCACGGTACTCAATACCGGCGGCCATCATTACAGCTTCGCCACCAAAACTAAACGCTTCACCTGTAATGTTAGCGTCAAAAGAGGTCATATGAGACTCACCACGACGCACTAAGCTGGTTGTGATTCTGTCAATTACAGCTGGGTCGTTATATGTGCCGCCAAATGGGTTATATCTGCCAGCATCAATTTCTTGTTGTAGAAAGTCAGTGCGTACCCAGCCTTGTGTACGATCGCCTGTTTGTAGTGATTTACTGCGACCTTTTTGTACCGCTGTCTCCCAGCTCCAATCGTTTATTTCGCCTTTCAACCCTGCAACGAAGCGTAAGGTGTCTGATTCAATGTCCCATTGGCGAGCGCCTGCATCTACTGTACGGTAACGTCCGATTTGAATGTCTTCACCAAATGGATTGTTTGGATGATTAGCGGGTACCGTAAGGCCTGCATCTTCATCAAGTGGTGTTGGTGCGCCTGCCGCGACAGAGCTATTATGCTGAACAGCCATTTCTAAAAAGCCAGTAATACCGTTATCAAAGCGGTATTCAAATTGTGAAATAGCGCCTACACGCTCCGATGCTGGGGCAACATACCCATATGGGCCGTAATCAAATAAACAGCTACCACTTGAAGTTGCATTTTCAGCAGGACAGGCTGGGTCGATTGTTTTAACGTCATCGACAATAAAGTAGCCTGGGAAACCACGAGATGAACGGAAATCTTCACCACCATAAGGTGCTTGGTTTGCAGTGCCAAGGCTGCCCATTTCATCAGAAGAAAGAGATGTGTTTTTAAAGTAATCGATAATAACAGATGCACTACTTTTTTCGCTTGTTGTACCCCAAACTAGGCTTGCTGTTGTTTCTTCATAATTTGGACCATCTGTACCGCCATAGCCTAGGTTAATCTCAACACCATCAATATCTTTCTTTAAGATAACGTTAACTACACCCGCTACTGCATCTGAGCCATAGATAGCTGAAGCGCCATCTTTTAGTATGTCGATACGCTCAATAGCAGAAACAGGAATACTGTTAATATCTACAAATGAGTTGGTGATACCTTCAGCAAAGGCACTAATTGATACACGGCGACCATTAATTAATACCAGTGTTGCATCGGCTCCTAAGCCACGTAAGCTTACTGCAGCTGAACCGTTAGCGGTTGAATCTTGGTTGTTACCACGAGTAGAGAAAGTACCGCTACCTGCTACAGGCATTCTTTCTAGAAGTTGCTGTAAATTATCGTAACCCATGTTTTCGATTTCAGCTCTACCGATTGATTGTACCGGAGAAGGTCCTTCAATATCAGTTCGCTTAATACGAGAACCAGTAACCTGAATTCGCTCTACTTTTTTGGCTTCTTCTGCTGCGTAGGCTGTTGTTGTAAAACCTGCTGATAATGCGAGTGTTGCGCCCACAATAATGCTTGGTGTAAATGCAGTTGATTGCTTCATCCTTAAGTCCTTGTTGATATATTGTAAAATTATTTGCTTAACAAGCGCAGGTATTAATACCATGTAACTTAAGTGTTATCAATTAGCTTGATTTGTGATTTAAGTATTAGTTTCAATGCTTTTTTGTGGGTTTTATGACCTTATTTATACTTTGTTTTCTAGGTGAAACTAAGCGTGAATAGGACATAGGGTTAATAATTGTTATATAGCTAGATGAAGCCATGTATGGAATAGCTAATGATTAAAATAATTTGTAATAATTTATTTCTATAAATTAAAACTTATGTTTGTTTTTCTGCTTTTAATTTATTCAATTATGTAATACCAATTTGCGATAATACTTAATCAATTTGAGGGGGTTAAAGCTGATGCTAAAGGCATTGAATTTTTTTGATTTACGACTGCTAGATACAGGAGGTGGGGTAATGCAGGAGTAATTGCTGATAATGGCTAAGTAATATCAACCTGCATAAATCTTTGATCAATTTAACGAATTAAATTGCACTATAACGTCGTTAAAAATTTTTTATTTAGAACAACTAGATATAAAAATTTTTGCCTAGTTCTAGCGTAATTTTCTTAACGTTAAATAGACCCCATATATAAGCAGATTGGTATAACAAGTTTTGTCTTGTTATCGACACTATTTTCTTATCTCATAATAGATTATTTAATTAAGAGAATTGGTATTATTTGAGCTTTTATATAAGTAAAATTAAAAACGCCTAATAAATTAGGCGTTTTTATTTATGCTTTATGCTTCATTAAGCGTTCTTTTTCACGCGACCAGTCTTTATCTTTACCGTCTTCGCGTTTGTCGTGTAATTTCTTACCTTTTGCCAAATGAAACTCAAGTTTTACCCAGCATTTTTTCCAGTACATCGCTGTAGCTATTAAAGAATAGCCATCGCGCTCTGTAGCACCGAATAAACGGTCAAGTTCGCGTCTGCTTAATAGCAATTTACGATAACGTAGCGGGTCGCAAATTACGTGGGTCGATGCACTTATAAGTGGCTGAATTTGACTGCCAAGTAAAAATGCTTCGCCATTTTTAAGATGAATATAAGTTTCTGTGATATTTACTTTACCAGCTCGGATACTTTTAACTTCCCAGCCTTGTAGTTCAACACCCGCTTCAAACTTATCGTGTAAAAAATACTCATGTCGCGCTTTTTTGTTTAGCGCGATGGTATTACTTGTCGATTTTGATGAATTTTTCTTAGCCATAGTGCCCTATAATATACGTAATGTGAGATGTTTTACATCGATTTTTTTAATAATGCTTTTAAAAATTTAGCTTTAATTTAAGCAGCATGAAAATTTGGGGAAACGCGCAAAGCTTGCTAAAATTCGCCCACACAGTTGGGAGTGAGTATGCCACAAATAGAAAAAAGTGCGCTGGTTATGTACAGCACTAAAGAGATGTTTGATCTAGTTAATGATGTAGAAGCTTATTCACAGTTTTTACCAAATTGCTCAGACTCAAAAATTGTTTCACAGCACGATAATAACATGACCGCGAGTTTAGAAATATCTAAGGCGGGTATAAAAAAGTGGTTTACCACCGAAAACACCTTTGTTGATGAACAAACCGTGTTACTGCGCCTTGTTGATGGTCCGTTTAAGACGTTAAAAGGGCGCTGGCATTTTCAAGAGCTAGACGCCAAAGCATGTAAGGTTCATTTGCACCTAGAGTTTGAATTTTCAAGTAAGTTAATAGAGCTTGCCTTTGGAAAAATTTTTAACGATGTAGCAAAAAATATGGTGAGTGCATTTACTCAACGTGCAAAACAGGTTTATGGAGCGCGAGTATGATTAATGTTGAGGTGGTCTTTGCATTACCGACCACGGCCACGTGTTTATCAATTGAAGTGCCACAAGGGACGACAGTCGAGCAAGCTGTTATTCAGTCAGGTATTATAGAAAAGTGCCCAGAAATAGATGCCACATCGCTAACGTTAGGCGTGTGGAATCGAACTGTAAAAGCTAACTATGAATTAAAAGACGGTGACCGTATAGAAATATACCGTCCATTAATTGCAGATCCTAAAGATGCCCGCAGAAAACGTGCAGAAAAAGCAAAAGAAGAGGGGCGTGCGAATAAAATAACGGGTGGTCGCCCACTCGAGAAGTAATACCAATCGGCATAAACTTCGAACAATTTAACAGATTAAATCACATGTTAACGTCGTTTAAAATGGTAAAAGCTTTTTAAGTAAACCAATAAAAAAGGTGAGCCATGCTCACCTTTTTTACTACCTGAGACGTTTATTGCTCTAGCGGTGTAGTAAAGTTTTCAGGTTGGTCATAATCACCTGAGATTGAAACTAACTTTTCATTTTCAAAGTTAATTACTAACTCTTTATTTTGCTCGTTTTTACGGCCTTTATTAAAGCTGTAAATATAGCGCCAAGTATTGTTATCAAAGGCGTCCTCGGCAATAGGTCTACCTAATACATAAACAACTTGCTCTCGGGTCATATTTACACGAAGTTTTTCAACATCCGATTGCTCTAAAAAGTTGCCTTGTGGGATGTTAATTCGGTATACCCAGCTAGAGCAACCTGCTGCTGAGCTAAGTGTTAAAGCGACGATAAGCCAAAGAGAAAAAGTTTTTAACGACTGCATTGTTAGTTGTGATCCTTATTTTTTATAATCTGCATGATACCGATTAGTCACTGAAGGTAAAACCCTTTTAAGCAATTGTTTTATGTTAAGGGCGTTAAGGTAATGTTTTGACCACTGATAATGAAAAAAGTTTACAGCATATTGAAACGAATATTTTAAAAACTGAGTCTACTTGGTTTTTATATATAGTTGAAACACGATTTGGTCATTGGTACACAGGGATCACGACTAATGTTGAAAAACGCTTTGCAACTCATCAGGCTGGTAAAGGAGCTAAAAACCTTAGAGGAAAAGGGCCTCTTTTACTTATCCATCAACAACAAGTAGGTAATAAAAGTGAAGCAAGTAAGCTTGAGTATCAATTAAAAAAGCTTCCTAGAGCTAAAAAGGAAGCGTACGTTTTAGCGTTTAATAGCGGCGATAGTGAAAACACTTAGTTTGTATAAATTAAGCATATTAGCTATGAGCAAAAACTATCTTCGAATATAGTTTTTGCTCATAGCTGGCGTGTAATATTAGAGTCGCTTAGCGATGCTTTTCAAAGGTAGCTACAAGTGCATCAAGTGTTTGTGCGCTGTTTGCTAAGTCGCGAATCGCTTGCTCTGTATTGATTTGTTCGCTCATTGCTTTATCGCTAATTTCGCTAATCTGCTCAATATTACGACTTACATCGGCAACCACATTACTTTGCTGCTCAGTTGCAGTCGCTATGAGCGTAGCCATATCGTTTATCTCATTTGCTGTTTCGGTTATTGTATCAAGTAATTCAACAGAGCTTTGCATAGCACCAACGCTTTGCTGAGCTTTATCTTTCGATTGACCAATATCGTTAACTACATCGTCAGATATTCTTGTAAGCTCTTCAATCATAGATTGAATTTCGGTGGTTGATTGCGATGTACGGTTTGCCAGTGCACGTACTTCATCAGCAACAACAGCAAAGCCGCGTCCGTGTTCACCTGCGCGAGCAGATTCAATTGCAGCATTTAAAGCAAGTAGATTAGTTTGATCCGATATGCCTCTAATTGAGTCAACAATACTTGCAATATCAACCGTTTTTTTAGAAAGCAAAGTAACTTGCTCTGTTATGCCATCAATATCGCTGGCAAGGGCTGATATAGTTGCTTGGCTTTGGAGTACTTGTTTGTGACTTTGAATGGTGTTTTCGCGGCTGTTATCGGTTAACTTAGCTGTATTTGCTGCGCTTTGCGCTATTTCTTGTACTGTGGCGCCCATTTCGTTGATTGCTGCTGCGACAGATATTGTTTGTTCTTTTTGGTGATCTATTGCTTGAGAATTTCGTTTGGCTTGTTCAAATACATGATCAGAGCTTTGACGTATATCGTGGCTTTCGCTTGCAACCTGAGTAATGGCTGTTTCTATTTTGTTAATAAACTGATTAAAGCCATTACTTAGGTTGTTAAGCTCTGGTTGGCTCGATTCTGGTAAGCGGTACGCTAAATTTGCATCGCCTGAGCCTAATCGTGAAAATAACTCAGCCATTTTAGAAAGTGGAGATGAAAGTGAGCGTGCAAGTAAGTAACTAATCAAACTAGCAACCAATGCTGTAATTATCGTAAAGGTAAAAATTTGCCATTGTAAGGTATTTACACTTGCGAAAACTTCACTTTTTGGTACTTGAGCTACAACATATAAATCGGTGTTTTTAATAGGCGTAGCAGCTACAAGTGTCGGTTCGCCATTTAAATTAATTTCTTCTAGTGCAAAGCCATTACTATTAAATAGTTGGCTGTGGATATTTGCAGTATACAAATCATCAATATTTGCTTTAGCTACTTTACTTGCATCTTTATGAAGCTGAATCAATCCACTTTTATCTGCAATGAATACAAAGCCTGTTTGCTCAATTTTAAATTGCTGTAATAGCTTTTGCATATCAGTGATGCTTTTTGCAAGACCTGCTAAACCAGTACCATTAGCCTGCTGATGATTTACAAACATTTTCACATCATTGGCTGACTCTTGATAAATACTAATAGAGTAGGGCTGTTTTGATTGCTTAAAAGCAAAAAACCAGCCATCGGCTGCATCGTTTTTTAACACACGCAAAAACCCATTCTGATTCCAATACTGTGCAGTGTCTCTATTTGCCCAAGATGCTGTGGCTAAATCGTATTGCTGGGCAACGCGATTTAATTCTTTTAATAGTAATGTATCGTCTTGGTTGTTTGATTGAGCCCATTGTAAAATAAATTCGTTTGATGATAGTTGCTGAGCAGCACCGAGTAACTCGTTGATTTCACCGCCTATGTGATTGCTGATTGTTTGCAGTTTACTAGGGAGCTCTGACTCAATCATACGTTGCTCAATTATATCTTCTGAGCTGTATAAAGAGGTCAAGCCAATAAGCGCGGCTACACATATAGCAATAGCACTGCCTAAAGCTGTGATTTTTTGAGTAATAGAAAGGTTTTGTATCGTCATGATATTAATTAATTTTACAACTGAGTAGAGGACTATATTAGCACATTATTTATTTTGATCTAAATATTGCCTATAAAGGGATGGATAAAAGGTAGCGTTGGATGATTAAAGTTTTATGAATGAGCATAAAAAAGCCCACATGCAAAAAGCATACGGGCTTGGTTTCTAACAAGCGAAACATTTACTGTTTAGGGTTAAACAATCTTTTTCATTGCTGACATGTAGCCACGTAATTTAGCACCTACTTTCTCAACTGGGTGTTCGCGCAATGCAGCGTTAACTTGAATTAATGTTTGGTTATCAACTTGGTTACTGTGCTCGCCAAGGCCTTTACCTATAATGTCTGTATCAACGTTTTTCATAAAATCAGCAAGTAATGGTAAACATGCATGGTTATATAAATAACAGCCGTATTCTGCAGTATCAGAGATAGTACGGTTCATTTCAAAAAGCTTTTTACGCGCAATAGTATTGGCGATTAATGGCGTTTCGTGTAATGACTCGTAGTAAGCTGACTCTTCGATAATGCCGGCTGCTGTCATGGTTTCAAATGCAAGTTCAACACCTGCTTTAACCATTGCTACCATTAAAATACCGTTATCAAAAAATTCTTGTTCAGAGATTTCTACATCGCCAGCAGGGGTCTTTTCAAAGTTAGTTTCTGCTGTTTCTGCGCGCCATTTAAGTAAGTTTACGTCATCGTTATTCCAGTCTTCCATCATAGTGCGTGAGAAAGTGCCGTCGATGATGTCATCTTGATGCTTATTATAAAGCGGGCGCATAATTAGTTTTAGCTCTTCACTTAGTTCAAACGCTTTTACTTTTGCTGGGTTTGAAAGGCGGTCAAGCATGTTAGTAACGCCACCGTACTTAAGTGCTTCGGTAATTACTTCCCAGCCGTATTGAATTAGTTTTGATGCATAACCCGCATCAACGCCTTTTTCTACCATTTTATCAAAACATAAAATAGAGCCAGTTTGTAACATGCCACATAAAATGGTTTGCTCGCCCATTAGGTCAGACTTAACCTCAGCAATAAATGATGATTTAAGTACACCTGCGCGATGTCCGCCAGTACCCGCTGCATACGCTTTAGCTTGTGCTAAACCAAGACCTTGAGGGTCATTTTCTGGGTGAACTGCGATCAGAGTTGGTACACCAAAACCGCGTTTGTATTCTTCACGTACTTCAGAACCAGGACACTTAGGTGCAACCATGATTACAGTAATGTCTTCACGTACTTGCATGCCTTCTTCAACGATATTAAAACCATGAGAGTAAGCAAGTGTAGAGTCTTTTTTCATAAGTGGCATAATTGCACTTACTACAGCGGTATGTTGTTTATCTGGCGTTAAGTTAAGTACTACGTCAGCGGTAGGAATTAATTCTTCATAAGTACCAACAGTAAAGCCGTTTTCAGACGCATTTAAAAATGATTGGCGACGCTCAGAAATAGCTGAAGCACGTAATGTGTAAGAAACATCTAAACCAGAGTCACGTAAGTTTAAGCCTTGGTTTAAACCTTGTGCGCCACAGCCTACAATAACTAGTTTTTTACCTTTAAGTGCGTCAACGCCATCGGCAAATTCGCCTGCGTCCATAAATTCACATTGCGCTAATTGCGCTAATTGCTCGCGTAAAGGTAAGGTATTGAAATAATTCGCCATTGTTAGTGTCCTATAAAGTCATGTTTGTTAGATGCGCAAGATTTATTGCGCTTACAAACACCATATGTAAAATCGTTGCTTGCGTAAAATGATATATTTGAATTAAAGTGTTTCATAATATGAAATACTGGGTTTGGCATGGATCATAAACATTTAAACTACTTTTTAGCACTGGCTAAAACACTTCATTTTGGACGCGCAAGCGAGCTTTGTCATATAAGCGCACCCACTTTAAGCCGCAATATAAAACACTTGGAAGAAGAGGTAGGTGTTGCATTATTTGTACGCGATAACCGCAGTGTTAAATTAACGCGTGAGGGTGAGTCGTTTATTGATTACGCCACAGCAACGCTTGCTAATTGGCAGCGTTTTAAAACGAATGTGAAAGACCCACAACAACATATTTACGGCAAAGTAAGTATCTATTGCTCGGTTACTGCATCTTATAGTTTTTTACATCAAATATTAGAGCAGCTTCGTGCGCAGCATCAGTATATAGAAATAACATTAAATACAGGCGACCCTGCACTTGCTATAAACCGTGTGTTAGATGGGCATGAATTAATGGCTATTGCAGCTAAGCCAAATAAGTTACCGGCGCAAATTGCTTTTGTAGATATAGGGCATTCTCCACTTTTATTAATTGGACCAAAAATTCAATGCCCGATCACACAAAAACTAACGCAGAATGGTGATGACATTAATTGGTCTGATTTAGAATTTATTGTGCCAGAACAAGGTTTTTCTCGCCAAAGGTTAGAACACTGGTGGCGCAAAAATAATATTCACGGGAAAATTTACGCACAAGTTGCTGGGCACGAAGCAATGGTATCTATGGTGAGCTTAGGATTAGGTGTCGCAATGGTCCCTAAAATAGTGCTAGATAACAGCCCGCTGCAAGATAAAGTACAAATACTAACACCAAAAATGCAAGCGCCTGATGGGTTTGATATTGGTTTGGCAGTATTAAGGAAAGAGTTAAATGACCCTGCAATCAGTGCTTTGTGGAATATTGCGCAAACTTTAGATGCAAAAGCGATTTAATGCGCGCAGAGAATAAGCAAGTTAGTTAAATAGTATGAATATAGGTTGCGTATAAGTTTACTATTACTTAACATTGAGCGCTAATAATAAAAACAATGACGCTTGAGAGTTTATTTATGAACCACGCCGTATCACTTGCTCATTCTGCTCAATGCCTAAAAAAGGCGATTCCTTTGATGGTAAAATACCGAATGCCGGTTACACCCATCAACTATGCAATTTGGTACTGTTATATTCAAGGAAACAAACCTTCATTAAATGCTGAGTTAGACCATGTTATTGCTCTGCAACAAACATGTTCACAAGACAAAGCAAAAGAAATTTTTGATAAACATTTAACGCAAGACGATCTCGTTTTTTTTCAAGAAATGACTGAAAAATTTCATACAACTATGGAGCAAGTTCAGCAAGATATAAGCACAACGCTTGATCACTCTAAAAGCTTTACGACGAGTTTAGTTGACTCACAAAATGAATTAAATATGCTTGTTGATGTAAACTCTTACAATGAGATACTAGGTTGTGTTGAGCGTTTAACTGACGATTCTATTGCAATGCAAGATTATGCTCGGGAGTTTCAGACTAAATTAGCCGTTGCCTACAATGAAATAAAAGATTTAAAAGAAGCACTCAATATTTCAAAGGAAGCAGCCGATACCGACACGCTTACGGGTTTTTATAATCGAGGTAAGTTTGATTCTGATATTGTAAACTTTTGCCTCGAATACTCAGAGCAAGCGCAAGAAGACTCTCTTGCCGTACTCATTATGTTTGATATTGATCATTTTAAGCGCTTTAACGATGATTTTGGCCATCAAAAGGGTGATGAAGTGCTTAGGCTAGTTGCTAAAAAAGTGAGAGAAAATACAACTGAAGCTGCAAATGTGTATAGATATGGTGGCGAGGAGTTTTGCATAACAGCCTACTTTGACACTATTAACGATATAATAGCATTTGCAGATTGTATTCGTTTAGCAATAGCAAAATTGGCGATTCGTAAAAAGCATGATGTAACTGCAAAACGTGCTATTTCAGCAAGTTTTGGCTTAGCAATTTTACGGCCATTTACAAATAGTTCTGTTTTAGTTGAGCGTGCAGATAGAGCCTTATACATTGCCAAAACACATGGACGAAATCGTATAGAAATAGCCCCTGATATTTAATAAGTGCCAGAGGTTTCTGATTTATTTGGGTTAAAGCCGCTCAATTTAGGGCGATTTAATCCAACTTCAGTTTTGGTAAACAAGCAGGTAAAACCCAATAGAGCTGTAGCGAGTTAGCTCTTAGTAATTTTTTATTTGAATAATTGCATTTGCTACGTAGTGCCTCATTTTCAAAGTATCTTAAAGTACTATTAGTCAAAAATTACACAAGCAACTCAAAATATAGTCCTTAGACACAACTACCTTGAAAGATAAATAGTCCGAAAAGCATAAAGTTAACATTTTTGTATACAAATTGTGAATAATTGTAACCAGCTAGAGCTAGTTTAAAAAGACCTTGCTAGTATGGGGAACTCACTTATTTTGATACTTTGATTTACGCTGATGCGGTATGCCTTCTCATTATTAACAGCTCTATGTTTTAGCACTTTGTTTGTTTGCCTTTCGGTGCAAGCAACACAGGCAAGCAAGCATGCTGACGATTATACAGAGCAAGATATAACAACCGATCGTCTGCATTTGAGTTTAAGCGTGGGGGCTGGAGTTATAACCAACCCTTTGTATGGTGGAGATAATATTCCGCTCGTGCTTATTCCTCAAGTTGCGTTTTATGCAGAGCAATGGTTTTTTGATAATGGCCGTCTTGGTTATTCATTTTTGCAAACCCCTAAACATCACTTTAATCTAGTTGGTGAACTCAACTCTGAGTCTCGCTTTTTTATAGACTGGCACCCTAAAAATGTATTTACACTACAAAGTAGTGCCCTCAACAATCAGTTCGTAATGCAAGATGAAGCCTCGTCATCTCGCTATGTTGATATTGATAATTTACATAAACGGCAAATTGCACTTGATGCGGGTATTGCATATCACTATGTAAATGAAGACCATGTTTTTTCGGTTCAGGCTCTGCATGATATAACCGATGTTTATCGAGGTGTACGCGCAGCATTACAGTGGCAGTATCATACTGTGATAGGAAAGCTCAAAATAAAGCCAACACTTGGAATAAACTATAAATCTGCGGAACTAAATAGCTATTTTTATGGACTTAATGAGGGTGAAACTCAATTTGGCAAAATAGACGTTGGTAGTAGTTGGCAACCTTATGCTAAAATCGACGCCCGTTGGCCTCTGAGTAAGGCTGACTCTCTTCGTTTTCATGTAGCATATTACGACTATTCGGCTATGGATGGCAGTCCGCTCTTCGAACGTACTTATTCAATGACTGCATTTATAGGATTCGATCGTACTTTTTAATATGAAGTATTCAATATTAGTTGTCTTTATTACCGCTTTTTTTAGTGGTTTTAGTGTGGCACAACCCCCTTTTTTTAGTGTTTCTCCAAAAGTCTGCGTTGTCTCTGAACAGCAGGGTTTTTGCGATCTTGATTTACAATTTAAATGGCAATTAAACGCCTACAGTGATGTCTGTTTGTATCAGCAAGAGCAACGGCTTCAATGCTGGGAGCAACAACTTTCTGGGCAATTTAATTATAAAGCGCGTGTTCAGGTGGAGACCATATACTCCTTAATCAATCCTCATACGGGTGTGTTAATAGCAAAAACACAGGTTGAAGTACAAAGCGCCCATGCTAAAAAAAATAGGCGTAGGCTTCGCTCTCCGTGGAGCTTTTTTTAATTTAGGAGCAACTAATGCCAAAAATTTTACTTGTTGAAGATGATCTCGGTTTACAACAACTAACAAAAGATTACCTTGAACATAATGGCCTTGAAGTCGAAGTATTAGACCGTGGTGACGAAGTGTTTAATTACTTAGAAAACAATACACCCGATTTAATGATTTTAGACGTTATGCTGCCAGGTAAAGATGGCTTTAGCGTTTGCCGCCAAGTAAGAGATAAATTTACTCTACCAATTTTAATGTTGACTGCTAAAGGTGAAGATTTCGACCAAGTACTTGGCTTAGAGCTTGGCGCTGATGATTATGTAATAAAACCAGCAGAGCCACGTGTATTACTAGCGCGAATTAATGCATTACTGCGTCGTGGACAACCCATGGTAAAATCAAGCGAAGAGCTCCAGTTTGGTGATTTAGTCATTGATAAAACAAGTCGTATTGTAAAACTAAGTGATTCGGAGATTGTATTAACTTCGCACGAGTTTGAGTTACTATGGCTATTAGCGTCAAATGCGGGTGAAGTACTAAGTCGAGAACATGTGCACCAACATATGATTGGTCGCCAATACGATGGACTTGATAGAACGGTGGATGTACGCGTATCACGAATTCGTAAAAAATTAGGCGACAACAGCGATAAGCCATATCGTATAAAAACTGTATGGGGACAAGGCTACTTATTTGTTTCTGATGCATGGGATCTTTAGAACTATTTAAGGTTAGTCGGCTTTAATGGGAAAACTGTTTACCAGCTTATATTTATATATCATCGTTTCTTTGTTTGTAGTGAGCGGTGTTATAGAGCAATTGTGGCCTTACGAAGAGTCGCAACAACAGGTCTTCTTAGATGATGAGTTTGGGCAATCACTCTGGTTGCTCTCACAAACTTCAAATGGTCTTAAAAAGTTAAAGCACAACTTTGAAAGTAAAGTGATTGAACGACGTGATTTAATACTCCCTCAAAAACAACAATCGCAGCTCAACCAAAACCACTACTTATACTTATACGATAAGCAACAACGCATTGTTTGGTATGTAGATCTCGGTAATGATTCATTACTTCAAGTAGGACCGGTAGGTGTATTAACGCAGGAATCATCTTCTGTTTGGCCGTATTTATTACTACTTATTATTGTAGGTATACCTGTTGGGCTGTGGAGCTTTTTACTATGGCGCGACTTTGCAAAGCTACGTAAAGCGTGTGAAGCGGTAGAGGGTTTGCAAGACTTTCAACTAAATGACTCTTCTAAGTCTTTCTTTTTACCTATTACTGATACATTAAAGGTAATGCAGCAACGTATTGAGTTTTTACTTAGTGCGCAGCAAGAACTTACCTCATCGGTGTCGCATGAGTTTAGAACACCACTAGCACGTTTAAAGTTTGCAATTGTAATGCTGCAAGAACAAATGCTTGACGAAAAAGGTGAGAAGTACTTAACAAACATGCAAACAGACATTAGCGAGCTTGAGTCACTAGTTTCTGAAATGCTTGAATACGCGCGATTAGACTCTCAACAACCTAGTTTACAGCCAATAAACTGTGACTTAGCTGGGCTGGTAAAAACAACTGTTGAAAAGCTAAACTTTGAAGCCCGAACAACGCTCTCCGTAAACCTTCCTGAGCATTTAAATTATTACTGTGATAGTCACTTTATGGCGCGAGTATTTCAAAATTTAATTGGCAATGCGCTCAAATACACCCATAAACAAGTCAAAATTTCATTGCTACAAGAGACAAAACACATCGTATTGATTGTTGAAGATGATGGTGAGGGGATAGCTCCCGCTGAGCGAGAAAATGTATTTAAACCTTTTACTCGACTAGATAAAAGTAGAGGCAAGGATACCGGTGGTTTTGGTTTAGGACTCGCTATAGTTGCTAAAATTGTGTCGTGGCACCAAGGAGAGTGTAAAGCAGAAAGCTCAAGCTTAGGTGGTGCTAAATTTATTGTATATCTACCCCTCAAATTAAAGACATAAAAAAAGCGCCTAAAGGCGCTTTTTTTGCGGTTAAAAACCAAAATCAACAAGTAGCAATATAATAGACCGCAAGTACTTGAAAAAGTTCTCAACTATTTTTATTTTTTTCAAGTAATGGCATTAACATTTGCTCAAGGCCATTTAGTTTTACCTCATACATCATCGCAAGTTGACTACCTAGTTTTGAGTCAGGAAACCCTTGCTGATTAAACCAGACTAAATAAGGCTCTGGCAGTAAAAGCAATGGCCGTCCTGCATATTTTCCAAACGGCATTATGGTATTAATAGCTATTTTTAGTTGTTTTGGATCCATAAAAACTACTTATGTATTTAAAGTATGCGTAAGTGTAAGGGATTTTAGAGATATAAAATAGGCTGTGACGGGCAAGAAACAGCCTATTTTGCGAGGGAGTAGGCCCTCTGATTTAATAATTTTATGTTGATTGATATAAACCTAGTTGAACTTTAATTAGCTGGGATCTAATTAAGTTATTATTAGAACATGGGTTCTTATTTAACCAACACAGTTAGTCTACCTGTTTTTCATTGTTGTGGTGAATTGGCTTGTAAAGGAATGTAAATAGAATTGCTTTTTATTTAAAAACTAATAACAAGGCCTTAACTGATTAAGGCCTTGTTATTTATAGACGTTATAAAAAGTAATTATTCGTTAAATAGCTCTTGTTTAACGTGCTCTGCAAAACCACTACCGGCTTCTAGGTAAAAGTTATAAGTAGAATGAACACCCATTTCTTCTAGTTCTTTTTGTTGATCAGGGTAGTTTGCAATAGCTGTTACTTGACCTTTATAACCGGAGGCTTGTAGTTGCTCTAAGGCAAAAATATTTTGCATGTGTTTTGGCATCGCAAGCATAACCATTTCTACTTGCGAGTGATTTACTCGTTGCCAAAAGTCAGGGTCGGTTGCATCAGCAATTAAGACGTTGCGGCCTCTGTTTACGTGCTTATCTACCACCTCAGGTTTTATATCTATACCTGCAACAACATTTGGGTGAGTCGCGTTGATAGTCTCATAAGCACCAGTACCAATACGTCCCATACCAAAAATGACTATTCTAGTATCGTTAAGGTTAACAGGTAGCTCTTCAGCTAAACGAGTTTTGCTTTCGAACTTTAATAACCAGTGCTCAATTTTGACGTACAACTCGTTTGAACGTTTATTTAATGGGGAGGCAATTATAAAGGTAATAGAAACAGCAATTGCCATTACAGCTAGCCATTCAGAGGTGATCATGCCTGTAGTTGCAGCCACTGCACATACAATTAAACCAAACTCACTGTAGTTAGATAAGCTAAAAGCAGTAAGTAATGATGTACGCGCGCGTAGTTTAAATATATTAGTGAACATATAATAAAGCGCTATTTTAACGGGTAATACTAAAATAAGTATAATAGCAACAATCAAGGAGTTAGTGGTTAGCTCTGCGCTCAAACCAATACTTAAGAAAAAGCCAACTAGCAATATGTCCTTTAAATTAAGTAGGGATTTTGATAGCTCGCCTGCCTTTTTGTGAGGGGCAAACATCATTCCTATTATTAATGCACCTAAATCGCCTTTTAGGCCTGCAAATTCAAATGCATGATAACCAGCAACTAGAGCAAAGAAAAAACCAAACAATGGTAATAGTTCACCATGTTTAGATCGGTTCAACACGCCATACATTACAGGTCGTAATAAAGGCAAAGCAATTATTAGTGCAATTGCCCATAAATTTGGGACTTTGCCGGTGCTAATAGCTAAAAAGATAACAGCAAAGATATCTTGCATTACCAATATACCAATGGCTATTTTACCGTGTAAGCTTGCCATTTCCCCGCGTTCTTCAAGCACTTTTACTGCAAATACAGTACTTGAAAAGCTAAGCGCAAACCCAACTAATAAAGCACTTTGCCAACTTAAATCAACAAATAGTGGAATAGCGAATACGCCAAGTAACAGCATAAAACCACTAAATAACGCACTGCTAAAAATGATATGCAATGTTGCAGGTGCCCAAACTTGAGGTTTAATTAAACTGTTAACTTTAAGTTTCAAGCCAATACTAAAAAGAAGAAGGGTTACGCCAAGTGCTGCAATTGTATCGAGCAACTCTGTACTTTTATATCCCGATAAATTTAAAGCAAAGCCTGCTAATAAAAATCCAATAAGAGGAGGTAGTTTTAATTGATAAACGGCAAAACCACAAACAAACGCGGCAGCAAAATAGATTAGTTCCATAATTCTTAATATCACTTCATTTGGTGTTGCAGTGTAACGAAAAATTTATGCCATTGAAAATATAATAGACCTAAAAATGAACGCGTCTAATCAATTACTTGCCTTGCTGCGTATGAAAAATACGCATTAAACACTTATTTAATCGTAAATAGTATGTAAATAACATTTTTTCACTGACATTAGCTTTTAAATATGGTTAAGATGCGATAACGAAGAAGTTTAAGCCAGAGCAAATAATAGAGCAGCTCAGCTTAAGGAGAGAGATATGTTTAAAAAGATTTTAGCGTCGGTAGGTATTGGTGCTGCAAAAGTAGACACTATTTTAGAAACTGAACACCTACAACCAGGTCAACTTTTTAACGCACAAATAGTTATCACAGCAGGAGATGTTAGCCAAGATATCGCAGGCTTAGATTTATTATTAATGACTCGTGTTAAAGTTGCGGGTGATGATGGCGATTATTTTACTAATCATGTAATTGAGCAATGGCGAATTACAGATATTGGTACAATTGAGCCAGGCGAAGTTAAAAACATCCCTTTTGAAGCACGTCTTCATTCTGAAACACCTATTACAGAAATTAATGCAGGTTATAATCAATCACATGTATGGCTAGAAACAGGCCTAGATATAGACTTAGCACTTGACCCAACAGATAAAGACCATTTACACATTTACCCTAATGAAGCGGTTAAAACGTGTATGCAAGCGATGGAAAAGTTAGGTTTTAGTTTAATGAAAGCTGACGTAGAAAAAGGCCACTTACGGGCTTCAACTTTTCAGTCATTATCTGGGTGTTACCAAGAACTTGAGTATAAACCTAATAGCCGCAGCTTATTTGGCATTCAGGAGATTGAATTATCGTTTGTACCAGAGGCACATAAAACACATGTGCTTATAGAGCTAGACAGAGCCTTTAAAGGCGATGGTTATGTAGATTTGACCATAGAGCACGATCATGTGAATCTATCGCAGTTGTGTGATCAGCTAGAGCGCTTATTTACTTAGATAAGCTAACTAAGCTAGCGAGTGATTTTAATAAACCCAGCCTAAGCTGGGTTTTTTGCTTATAGGATTTAATATGCAGTTTAAATGTGAGCAGTTTGACGCTCTTGATACACAGACTCTTTTTATTATTATGCGTGGGCGGGTTGATGTGTTTGTTGTAGAGCAAAAATGTCCTTACCCTGAACTTGATGATGTAGATATTGCTTTAAATACACAGCATTTATATACATTGGATAATGAGCAACTACAAACTTATGCGCGTTGTTATGACAAAAGTGAGCAATACAGCGCAATAGGTCGCGTGCTAGTGAGTGAAGGAGCGCGTGGTAATGGGTATGCTACTTTACTTATTACTAAAGCTATAGACTGCTGCAAAGCACAATGGCCTGAGCGAGATATTTATATAGGTGCACAAACTTACTTACTTGATTTTTACCGCTCTTTTGGCTTTGAGGATTATAAAAGTGAATATTTAGAAGACGGTATACCTCATCAAGATATGATTTTAAAACTCACTAAATAAATCCAATTTAAGCAGCTATAAAAAAGCCCACTAATGTGGGCTATTTTAATTTAAGACTATTTTAAGGTTAAGGTATTATTTAGCTCAAGAGTGAGTGTAAAAACACCATACCAATAGCAAGTGGACACACAAACTTGGTATACCAAGGCCATATTTTCCAAAACAATGTGTTATGGACCTCAGGATTACCTTCTTTAATTGCTTTAAGTAATGAGCTTCTGTACCAAATCCAGCCTACAAATATACAACACATCAGGCCAAGCAAAGGTTGAGCTACTTTTGTAGTTAAAGTAATCACTAAGCCAAATAAGCTGCTAAGATTACACACAATTATAATGCTAACGATAGCAATTAAAGCTCCAATCAACCAGGTTGCCTGAACGCGTTTCATCCCAAAGCGTTCTACAGTGTATGATACTGGCGCCTCTAACATTGAAATAGATGACGTTAAAGCGGCAATACTCATTAACGCAAAAAATGAAAAGCCCACAAATAAGCCAACTTCGCCCATTCCATCAAATAAAGCAGGGAGTACCTGAAATACTAACGTATCTTCAGAGAGTAATTTACCTGTTGAGGCCGAGAATATTTCAACGCCTTGAGCTTGCGCTACATACATCGCCGGAATAATCAGTAAACCCGCTACAAAGGCTATAAATACATCAATAAGGGTTACATAGGCACCTAAAGAAACAAGATTTTCTTTTTTGCTAATGTACGAGCCGTAAATAATCATTACGCTAGTACCTAGCGATAAAGAGAAAAAAGCTTGTCCTAGTGCGCTAACTAATAGTTTTGCGTCAAAAATAGACGAAAAATCAGGAACTAAGTAAGCCTTTAAACCCTCCATTGCGCCATCTTGGGTCATTACATAAGCAATAAGTGCAAATAAAATCCCCAAAAGAGCGGGCATTAAACGTTTTGACCATTTTTCAATACCGTTCTCAACGCCTCTACTGATAATAGCGACAGTTAGTACGATAAAGGCGAGAGTGAATATGATGTTTCGGGTAAGTGATTGATCACTTAACCATGTCGATGCTGTGTCGGCACCGACAAGAGTAGCTATGGGTTCAGCTGTAGCGCTGAGCATCCAACCAGCAACAATGGCGTAAAAACTTAATATAAAGCCAGCACATAAAATACCGCCAAAACCAACAATAAAGGCAAAGTGTTTTTGCCATGGCTTATTAGATATTTTTTGAAGTGATGAAACCGCATTTGCTTGGCCATGACGACCAATCATCAGTTCAGCCATTAAAGCGGGGTAGGCTAAAAAGAACGCAAGCACTAAATATGCGACTAAAAATGCAGCACCGCCATTACTTGCTGTTTGTGTAGGGAATCCCCAAATATTGCCCAAACCAACGGCAGAACCCGCGGCGGCCATAATAAAACCAAAGCGAGAGCTGAACTCGCCTCTAACTGCGCTCATATTATTGTACTTCTCTATTGTGTGACGGCGGTGACAATCTACTGGAAATGTTAAAAAATAAAAAGTGCTTATTTGCTGATCTAGCACAATTTAATAAGTAAAGTGTGTGTTATAACCATCGATTTTAATTGTTGTTATCGAGTCGTTTAAAATAACGAGTTGATTTTGTTTAATAATTGTTAATTACAGTCTGTAACTATTGCTTTACGAATTATGATGCTGTGCAATAGTGAGAGTAAAACACGCACCACCTAGCTGGGTACTTTTACTTACTTTAACACTGCCATGATGCCAGTCGGCTACTTTTTCAACAATAGCTAGACCAAGGCCGTAACTTTTATCAGCTCTGTTACGGTGATCTTCTTCCCTAAAAAATGGGCTAAATACATTACTAAAATTTTCTCGAGCGATACCCGGGCCGTCATCTTCTACCGTTATTATAAGCTGTTGCTCGTGTAACTTTGCGCTCAAGTAAATATGCTGGCTTGCAAAATCACATGCGTTAGTTAATAAGTTAGTAATTGCGCGAGCAAGCCAGTGAAGATCTGCATTTATTGTTTTATCGGTACTATTGAGTTGTACGTTGAGCATTTGCATTTCAAGCTTAGGTGCAAGCTGCACTAAAATATCTTCAAGGTAGGATTTAATATTGGTTGATGAATAGGTCAGCTTATTAGCATTTTGCTCTAAAGTAGCAAAAGCTAAATAGCTACTAAGCATCGATTCCATATGGTCTAAATCGTTCTCCATACGGGTTAAATACTGTTTTACTTTTTGCTCATCATGGCTATCTAATGCCGCATCTAAACCAAATCGCAGGCACGCGATAGGGGTGCGTATATCATGAGATAAACTTGAAGCCATTAGCTTGTTTTCGGCGACAAGTTTCTCTATTTGGCTGGCCATGCGGTTAAAGGTAAGCTCTACGTCTTTTATGTAAGTAAAATGCGATACTTTTATTCGGGCTTGAACATTACCTGAGGCAAACTTTTTAGCGGCTTCATTTAACACGGTTAATCGTTTAGCTAAGGGCGCAATAATAAACCCCATAAATACACATAAGCCTGCGTAAAAGAGCAAGGTTAATATAATGTCGTTATGTTGCTCGCTATCAAAAATTTTATCTAAACGCATTGATAAGTGAAAAGGATTTAAAACAGCGCTGCTATAAAGCATATAAAAGCCTTGCTGATCTTCTAAAATCAGCCCACCCGGCGTGTGCATTTGTAATAATAAAGAAGGCGGTAAAGCAAGTGATTCATTAGGTTTGTAATCAATTAAAACATCAAACTCTAGCGCCAGTTGTTTTACATAATCGCTGCGCTCAGATGTGGGTATGTTAGCTAACTGCTTGCTAAAACCCATGATCATTTTACTTTGCTGACTAAATTCATCCTGTGGGGTATGCGCTTGTTGACTAAAAGCATCAATAAGCCAGCCCAATACCACAATAGATAAAAGTGCACTGCCTAGAAGCGATATATAAAACTTTTTCATTTATTTATTCATCACTTTATTACCACGCAGTAGAAACAAGTAAATATCCACGGCCCCAAATAGTTTTAATTTTTTCAGGGTTTTGTGGATCATCATTAAACTTTTTACGAAGTGCAGAAATAAGTACATCAACACTTCTATCAAGCCCATCGTATTCTCTGCCTTTGGTTGCTTTAAATACAGCGTCACGCGAGACCACTTGGCCTGCATTGCTCGCAAGGTAATGAAGCAGTAAATACTCAGCACTTGATATGTTTACGTCTTGCTCGTTGAGTTTTACATTTCTAGATTCGGTATCAATACTAAGCGCACCAACATTAATAACACTCTCGTTAACGTGTGGAGTATTTGGCTCATTATTTTGGCGAAGGGCTGCTTTTATACGCGCTAGCAATGCACGAGGGCGTACAGGTTTCATTATGTAGTCGCTTGCACCTACTTCTAGACCAATGACCTCATCCATTTCTTCATCGCGTGCGGTGAGCATTATAATGGGCGAATTATAAAAACTACGAAGTTCTCTACACACGCTTATACCATCTTGCCCTGGAAGCATAATATCAAGGAGCACGATATTTGGATTTAACGTTTTGACTTGGCTAATTACTTCGTCACCTCTGTGACAAACATGCGTTGTGTAGCCTTGCTCTGTTAAATATTCAGCAACCCATTGAGCAAGTGATACATCGTCTTCAACGAGTAAAATAGTGCCATAGTTATCCATGAAAATATCCTTAATGCGATTGGTATTAAAATAGTCGCCAGCGGCGCTTTTTTTGCCTGTTTTGATATACCCATTGAAGCTTTACTTCGGCAATACTAATTATTTTAGAGGTATTGCTGTCAAATAGTTCAAATGAAATACTTTGCTGTGAATCAAATGCATAATTAAAAGTACCGCTCTGTTGCTTGAGCCAACATTGCATTATGTACTTTGAGGTGGCGTCACGTAGGCAGTAATTACCAATGATAGGTTGCTCCCACGTTAGCGTAACGTCAGCATAGCAATTTCGCCCTTCGCGCAATGCAACGCAGGTATCGGGAACTGCTATGAGTGCTTCAGGAGGTTCCTGAGCTTTAACAGTAAAAGTACTGGGGAAGATCAGTAATACACAGATCCATCTAAAATACATAACGTAGGCCTACCTTGGCTTTGTGTTGATATCCTTGGGAAATAATTGGACTGTCGTCAATCTCTTTTGAAAACCATGTGGTAAGCCAGCCGGATAAAAACACCCAATCTTGGCTTATTGGGTACTCAGCATGGAACTCAAAAATAATACTAGTACTGGCATTGCTGCTATAAATCGGGCGAAGGCTGGTGGCTTCATCGCTATCAATGCCAAAGTAATAATTGGTAAAGTCAGCAGAGTAGGCGCTTAAACCAACACCAGATCTAAACTCCCAGTTTCGCCATGGTAAAATGTGACTAAAAAAGCTGTTTATAACCCAGCCATTGTGCGCGCCAGATACATCATGAAGGTATTCAAAAGAGAATTGAGAATTTTCAAATCGACGAGAAAGTCGAAGGCCGACGTCAAAGTCGTAATTACGTTTTTTTATACCTTGGAGTTCTTTTATAACACCATGGTTATAAAATCCGAGGCCTTTTTCGTCAAATCCAGCTTGAGTATTTGTGCCTAATATATCTAGGCCCCAATCAAATTTATCTATAAGACTGTAGCCTATTACAAGGCCGCCACTGAGTTGATTGTGATCGAAATCAAGATAAAATTTATCGTAGGAAACAGCAAGACTTAAGTCGAGCTCAACGCCTTTATCGTAAGACTCAATGCCGACAAGGTAAGAATCTTCAATATAAAAGCCCGCACCAGCACTCCAATCCCACGCAAAGCCTTGGGTTGGCTCTAACGTATTATCTGCATAATAGCGGTTACTTGCCATACTCGACGTGCTAAAAATGCAGCAAAAAAGCAGTGTTATGCTCAGTAAAGTATGGTTAAGCAAAGCGTTTCTCATCCCTTAGGGCCTAATTATTATTTGTTATTAAGCGTAGTATATTGTTAATTCGTTCCTTTAATCTGTAAAAAAATGTAGTAAGTGTTAGGTCTGTTGATCTTTCAAGGTTAAATTTGCAGCAGTCTGTTTGGTATTTAGGCAAGGCAGAGCCTATGCAGTGTGGCTATTCCCCACAAATGGGCGATAACGTAGCATTAATGCCAAACAGGCGCTGCCCAAAGGGTTCTTCCTAGGGGCTATTTACTCTTTGTTACTCGGTTTTTACTTATTCTTACATGGATGTAAGCCAGTAGGGTAACGCAGGAGCAGTTACCGAGCCCACTAGGTTACAAACCTCGCGCCGCGATTAAATAGCCCCTAGTTTGAACAAATTTTAATCCGTAAAGATCAACAGACCCTAATTTACTGAACTTTAATTTTATCGATTAATATACTACTCAAGTAAAACTGCATCATAGGTGTTAATGCACTTACTTCTGTTCTGTTACATGGACCGCTAAGTTTGGTAAGGCTAGATAGTTTTGACAACGTTTTGTACTGAGGGATTTGAATATCTTTGCCAAGTCTTTCAATACGGGCCTCGTCAGTGTTTTGCTGATGAATAAAAGCGACAACCTCAAGCTCATTTGTGATTTTTTGCTCTTCAGTGAAATTGTAAATTAGTGGTTCACGATGAAAACTTGCGCTGTCGATTGAAGATTTAGCAAACCAAACAACATCACCCGATGACTTGTGCGTGAGACGCATACTAACTTGTGCAAATATTGCAGCGCACTGCTGTGTTGGGTATTGCTGGGCAACATTTGAATATAAATTAAATGGCTTCTCTGGTTGCTTTATTGCGTACTTAGTATCGTCTGTGAAAGTTAGATCGAGTTGCTGAATAGTCAGTGTGTAGTCACTGTTATTTTTAGTTGTTACTTTTAGTTGTTTATCGTTCAGTGCTTGGCTAATTTGCGATAGAAGTTTATCGGTTACGCTTGCCTTATCGGTAATGATTTTTACTGTTTGGTTTCTAACTACTTTATGTGCAGGAAGTTGAACCGATTTAACTTTTGGAGATGAGTGCTCTGTAGTGTACTCAAGTTGATAGGTCTGACTTTTTAATGTTGGCTTTAATGGCATATCCAGTGGTTCGGCCGGTTGCTTTGTAATAGCACAACCAGTTGATAATAAAATAAAAAGTGACACAACTAAAAAACGCATAAGTACTAAACACTCGCTTAAAACCAAATAATCGTCGTATTGTACGTTAGTACAAACAAAACTTCATGATATTATCTGCGCAGATGTAGTTAAAAAGATAAATTTTATAAAAAATGAAGTATCTCAACTCTTTATCGTATTGCCTATCTGCTTTGTGTTTGCTGTTTAGTTCTGTGGGTTTTGCAGCAAAAGCGGATCCTGATTGGGATGCATTTGTAAAAAAGTACGGCCGTTACGCACAAAAAAAATTAAAAAGTAAAGGTATACCCGGTGCAGCGCTTTCGATTGTAAATATAAACAACTCAGACTACATCCACACCATGGGCGTAACTAAATCACGAAGTGGACAAAAAGTTAATAAGCATACTCGGTTTAGACTCGCGTCTGTTTCGAAGACATTTGCAGGCTCGTTATCAGCTAAATTGGCTGCTAACGGCCTACTGGAATTAGATAAACCTGTTAGCGAATACATAACTGATTTTAAAGGGACTGTTTATCAAGATGATTTAAAGGTGTTTCATCTTTTAAGCCATTCAAGTGGATTAGTTCCTAATGCATACGACAATTTAATTGAATCTCGTATGGATTACCCAGGTATTGTTGAAAAGCTGCTTAGCGTCAAACCAATTTGCAAACCCGGCGAATGTTATGGCTATCAAAACGTTATGTTTAGTCTTATAGGCGATGTGATATTACAAAGCACCGATAAAAGTTACGGACAGTGGTTACGAGAAGCTATTTTTGAGCCATTAAAAATGAGTGATGCGAGCTTAGGTTTTGAACAAATGGTGCATGACAATAATTATGCTCTACCTCATGTGCGGGGTAAAAAGCGTTGGTATAGCGCTAAGCTTAAAAAAAATTATTATAAAGTGGGACCTGCAGCGGGTGTGAACGCTAGCGCAAGTGATATGGCTATTTGGTTAAGAGCGCAGCTGGGCCAATATCCTGATGTTTTATCATTGGATACTCTAGCAAAACAAACACGCCCTTATACACATACAAAAAAAGAAATGCATCGCAGGGTGTGGAAAAAACACCTTAATGAAGCTTATTACGGGTTAGGTTGGCGCGTTTATAACTATGCTGATGAAACACTTTACTATCATAGTGGCTGGGTGCAAGGTTATAGAAGTGATGTGGTTGTATTTCCTCACTTAAATATTGGTTTTAGCTTAATAGTTAATGCTGAAACCGGTGTAATCAATGAGCTAACGACTGAATTTATCGACAGGCTATTAGAATACAAACGAGGTAAAAAAATATGAATAATAAAATAATATTAGCAATCACTTTTTTAGTCATGTCATTCAATTGTAGTTTAGTGTTTGCAGCACCTGATGAGATATATTTGTTTCGTCATAGCGAAAAGTTAACGGGTAAAAATCCAGCGCTCTCAGAGGTGGGAAAGGCACGTGCAAATAATTTAGTTACTTTTTTCAAAGAGTATCAAAATATACATATTTTCAGCAGCAACTATAAACGCACGTTACAAACAGCGGCCCCTTTGCAGGCATATTTTAATACCGACGTAAATGTGTATAACGCAGGTGAGCTAAGTGATTTAAAAAATGAGTTACTAAAACTAAAAGGTGTAGTTGTTGTTATTGGGCACAGTAATACAACACCGCAACTAGCCGAGCTACTTTCGAATGAAAAAGTGCCAGCAATGAGTGAAACACAATTTACTCAGTACTTTATATTGAATAAGAAGCCCAGTAGTAATGGCAGTGAATATGATGTAACCCATCATAAAATGAGTTTTTGATTTAAAACGTTAAATAATAAAAAACCAGCATTAAGCTGGTTTTTTTAATTTAAACGCACTAAATCCTTTAACAGGAATAATTAGTTACGCGGTAAATGTATTTTTTTCTCAACGCTTTGACGATAAAGCACAATAGTGTGACCTATCGTTTGTAGCTTAGTCGCACCAGTTTCACGTACGATTGCTTCAAAAATTAGTGCTTTTGTTTCACGATCGTCAGTTGGAACTTTAACTTTGATTAATTCGTGAATTTCTAATGCACTTTGAATTTCTACTACTACGCCTTCGGTTAAACCGTTAGAACCTAGTAAAACTACAGGCTTAAGGCTATGTGCCTGACCTTTTAAAAATTGCTTTTGTTTGTTTGATAATGTCATGTTTATACAAATTTTGCTGAATATGGCTTGAATTAAGGGTATTCTAACGCCATCTAGAGAATATTACTAATTAGTTGCGTGTTAATTTATGACAAATAAAAAACAGTCAGCCAGTTCACAGCGATGGCTGAAAGAACATTTTGATGATAAATATGTTCAAGAAGCGCAAAAAAAAGGCTGGCGTTCCCGAGCGGTTTTTAAATTAGATGAAGTACAAAATAGAGATAAAATACTTCGTCCAGGTATGACAGTTGTTGATTTAGGGGCAGCTCCAGGAAGTTGGTCTCAATATTTGGCTGAAAAAGTAGGTGACAAAGGCCAAGTGATCGCGTGTGATATATTACCGATGGATTCACTTGCGGGTGTTGACTTCTTACAAGGTGACTTTCGTGAGGAGGCTGTATTAAATGCGTTGTTAAAACGTATTGATGGTAAAAATGTTGATGTGGTACTCTCTGACATGGCACCAAATATGAGTGGCAATAACTCAGTAGATCAAGCGGGTAGTATGTATTTGGTAGAACTTGCGCTGGATATGTGTAGTCAAGTACTAAAGAAAAATGGCGCATTTATTGTTAAAGTTTTCCAAGGAGAAGGCTTTGATCAATACTTGCAAGATGTACGTAATAGTTTTAAAGCAGTGAAAATACGCAAACCTGATGCCTCACGTGCCCGTTCTCGGGAAGTATATATAGTAGCGACTGGATACAAACTGTAGTACAGTTGCTTGGCGTTTAGTTGAATTTAAATTAATTGGATACAAGAGGTTAACCCCTTGAGCGATATGGCGAAAAATTTAATACTATGGCTGGTGATTGCAGTTGTGCTGATGTCAGTCTTTCAGAGCTTTAATGGCGGCGAGCAAGTTGATCGTCAAACAAGTTACACTCAATTTGTAAAAGATGTCCGCAGTGGCTCTTTACAAGAAGTTGTTATCGACCGCGGTACAGGAAATATTACTGGTACTAAGAGCAGTGGTGAGCGTTTTCAAACAACGATGCCAATGTACGATGAAGACTTAATAAATGATTTACTTAAAAATGATGTAAATGTGAAGGGCGTACAACCTGAAGAACAATCATTCTTAGCAAGTATATTTATTTCTTGGTTCCCGATGATACTGCTCATAGGTGTATGGATATTCTTCATGCGTCAAATGCAAGGCGGCGGCGGTAAAGGCGCTATGTCATTTGGTAAGAGTAAAGCTCGCTTAATGAGTGAAGATCAAATTAAAACAACGTTTGCTGATGTTGCAGGTTGTGATGAAGCAAAAGAAGATGTTACTGAGCTGGTAGATTTTTTAAGAGATCCTTCTAAGTTTCAAAAACTTGGCGGTAGTATTCCTAAAGGTGTACTAATGGTTGGTCCTCCAGGTACCGGTAAAACGTTACTTGCGAAGGCTGTTGCTGGTGAAGCTAAAGTGCCATTTTTTACAATTTCTGGTTCAGATTTTGTTGAAATGTTTGTGGGTGTTGGTGCGTCACGTGTACGTGACATGTTTGAACAAGCTAAAAAAGCGGCGCCTTGTATTATCTTCATAGATGAGATTGACGCTGTTGGTCGTAAACGTGGTGCCGGTATGGGCGGCGGTAACGACGAACGTGAGCAAACACTTAACCAAATGCTAGTAGAAATGGATGGTTTTGGTGGTAACGAAGGTATTATCGTTATCGCAGCAACTAACCGACCAGATGTATTAGACCCTGCATTACTTCGCCCAGGTCGTTTTGACCGTCAAGTTGAAGTAGGTTTACCTGATATTCGTGGTCGTGAGCAAATACTTAAAGTACACATGCGTAAAGTGCCATTAGGCGATAACGTAGAAGCTGCTCTTATAGCACGTGGTACTCCAGGTTTCTCTGGCGCGGATTTAGCAAACTTAGTAAACGAAGCTGCACTTTATGCAGCGCGTGGTAATAAACGTGTTGTAAGTATGGCTGAATTTGACGCTGCTAAAGATAAAATCATGATGGGCGCAGAGCGCAAGACGATGGTGATGAGCGAGCAAGAAAAAGCAATGACAGCGTACCATGAAGCTGGCCATGCAATTGTTGGTCGTATGGTGCCAGAACATGATCCAGTTTATAAAGTATCTATTATTCCACGTGGCCGTGCGCTGGGTGTAACAATGTACTTGCCTGAGCAAGATCGTGTTAGTCATTCAAAAGAGCTTTTAGAATCAATGATTTCTAGCCTTTATGGTGGCCGTATTGCTGAAGCGCTTATTTACGGCGCAGATAAAGTAACAACGGGTGCAAGTAATGACATTGAACGAGCTACAGATATAGCGCGTAAAATGGTTACACATTGGGGTTTAAGTGAAAAGCTAGGTCCGTTACTTTACGCTGAAGATCAGAACGAAATGTATATGGGTGGTGGCGGTAGTCGTTCATCTAGCATGTCGGACGACACGGCAAAAGTAATTGATGCAGAGGTTCGATTACTTTCAGATCGTAACTATCAAAGAGCAGAAGAAATATTAAAAGAAAACATTGATATTCTTCACTCAATGAAAGATGCGTTAATGAAATACGAAACTATTGATGCTAAGCAAATTGATGATTTAATGGCACGCCAACCAGTACGTGAACCGCGTGATGCACATGATCGTCATGAAGCTAAACCGGTAAAAGCGGAAGAACTTCAAGAACCAGTTGCTGATGAAAGTCAAAAGACTGATGATTCATCAAAAAAAGATGAAACAAACCTTGATGACAAAGCTGAATAATCGTTAAAATAGTAATGAAAGCCCCGAACTTCGGGGCTTTTTTGTATCAGCTATTTAGAAAAAGAATAAAGGTTGGCAATGACTAACATATTAAAGCTTCCGAGAGGGCGTACGCTTAATCTTGAAAAGCCCGTTATTATGGGAATACTAAATGTAACGCCGGATTCATTTTCTGATGGTGGGCAGTTTTTAGATCCCAAAATAGCGCTAAAACGCGCAATGCAATTATTAGATGACGGTGCGACAATTTTAGATATAGGGGGAGAATCTACTCGCCCAGGCGCGCCAGATGTTAGCTTAGAAGATGAACTTGCTCGAGTAATCCCCGCTATTAAAGCGATACGTCAGCACAGTGATTGCGTTATTTCAATTGATACCAGTAAAGCACAGGTAATGGAACAAGCAATACTTGCAGGGGCAGATATAGTCAATGATGTTAGAGCTTTACAAGAGATAGACGCCTTAGAAACGGTTGCGCAGTATGAAGATGTAGCAATTTGTTTAATGCATATGCAAGGGCAGCCCCGGAGCATGCAATCGTCACCTCATTACGATAATTTGTTTGCAGATATAAGTATGTTTTTTAGTGAACGTATTAAAGCATGTGAAACAGCTGGGATTAAGTTTGAACGACTTATTCTAGACCCAGGTTTTGGATTTGGAAAAACGCTTAGTCATAACTATCAAATATTGGCTAAGTTTGACGATTTTAATAAATTAGGTTTGCCATTATTGGCCGGATTATCACGTAAATCGATGATAGGTAATTTATTAAACAGAAATACAAATGAACGGTTAGCGGGCAGCTTAGCGGGTGCGTTAATCGCAGCGCAAAATGGCGCAAAAATTATTCGTGTACATGACGTAAAAGAAACCGCAGATGTACTTGGTGTATATCAAGCCTGCGAACAAGGAATTTCACAATGAAAGAAAGAAAATATTTTGGCACCGATGGCGTGCGTGGACTTGTAGGCGCTGCTCCAATAAACCCTGAATTTGCAATGAAGCTAGGCTGGGCTGCTGGGCGTGTATTATCGCAAAGTGGTACTAAAAAAGTAATTATTGGTAAAGATACGCGTATTTCGGGCTATATGCTTGAAACCGCACTTGAGGCTGGTTTAATTGCTGCTGGTATTGATGTTGTATTACTAGGCCCTATGCCTACACCTGCCGTTGCTTATTTAGCGCAAACATTTCGTGCTGAGGCAGGTATTGTAATTAGTGCCTCACATAATCCGTATTACGATAACGGTATTAAGTTTTTCAATGGTCAAGGCTTAAAGCTTGATGATGCAGTAGAGCTTGAAATTGAAGCGATGCTTGATGAGCAAATGACATGTGTTGCTTCAGATAAATTAGGCAAAGCATCGCGTTTAGTCAGTGCGGATGGCCGCTATATAGAGTTTTGTAAGAGCCAGTTCCCGCAAGGCCTGTCTTTAGAAGGTCTTAAAATTGTTGTCGATTGCGCAAATGGCGCAACTTATCATATTGCACCTTCTGTTATGCGTGAACTTGGCGCAGAAGTAATAACACATGCGTGTGAGCCTAACGGCGTTAATATCAACCATGAATGTGGCGCTACTCACGTAGATACCCTTAAACGTAAAGTGCTTGAACTTAAAGCCGACGTAGGTATTGCATACGATGGTGATGGTGACCGCGTGATGATGGTTGATCATAATGGCCGTGTTTTTGATGGTGATGATCTGGTTTATATTATAGCTTGCCAAGCAGCCCAAGATGATAATTTGGGTGGTGGTGTAGTTGGTACTGTTATGTCTAATATGGGCCTTGAAAACGCTTTAAAAGCAAAAGGTATCGAGTTTGCTCGCAGTAAAGTGGGTGATCGCTATGTTATGGAATTACTACAGCAAAAAGGCTGGAAAATTGGCGGTGAAAGCTCAGGCCATGTACTAAATCTAGACTTAATTAGCACGGGTGATGGTATTATTTCAAGCTTACAAGTACTTGCTGCTATGGTTGCACAAAATCGTACATTGCAAGACTTAGGCGCTGGTTTTACCAAGTATCCAATGAAGATGATTAACGTGCGTTATACAGCTGGAACTGACCCGACAAAAGCACCAGAAGTGCTTTCAGCTGTAGCAGAAGTAGAGCTTGCTTTAGGCGATAAAGGCCGTGTTTTACTGCGTAAGTCAGGCACTGAACCTGTGGTTCGTGTTATGGTTGAAGCCGAGCAAGAAAAGATTGTAATAGACAGCGCTCAAAAAATTGCAGCTGTTGTAGAATCTATGAGCAAACAAACTGATTAATAACAATAATCTCTTGTAACTTTGGGCGAGAAAAGTTAATATCTCGCCCGCTTTCTAATGTGGAGTGGATAATGACAATACGCAAGGCGATGGTCGCAGGCAACTGGAAAATGAATGGCTCTTTAGAGTTAGTTAAACAAATGTCTGACGCTATTAACGATGTAAAATCACAAGAGATGGACATTGTTTTATTTCCTCCATTCCCACTTGTACCAGCAATGGTAGCTAGCGGTGTTTCTACAGGAGCTCAAACTGTTTCTGAAAATACACCTGGCGCATTTACTGGTGAAGTTGATGCGCAGCTTATAAAAGATTTAGGTGCAACTTACGTACTCGTTGGTCATTCTGAACGCCGCAGTATTTATAACGAAAGTAATGCAACAGTCGCTGAAAAGTTTGCTAGAGCACAGCAAGTTGGGTTAACACCAATATTATGTGTAGGCGAGAGCGAAAGTGAGCAAGAAAACGGTCAAACCGAACAAGTAGTTGCTGCACAAATTGATGCAGTAATAGAGAAATTAGGTGTAGCAGCACTGAAAGATTCTGTGATAGCATACGAGCCCGTTTGGGCCATAGGCACAGGTAAGACTGCATCGCCAGAGCAGGCACAAACTGTTCATAAATTTATCCGTGACAAAATTGCATCACTTGATAGCAATTTAGCACAAGGGCTTACCATCTTATATGGTGGTAGCGTTAATGAAAAAAATAGCGAATTATTATTTGCACAAACAGATATAGATGGCGGCTTAATTGGCGGCGCAAGTCTAAAAGCAGAATCTTTTACTGCAATCTGTAACAGTGCAAAAGGGACTGTATAAGATGTACGAAATTTTATTAGTAGTTTATTTAGTTGTGGCTTTGGCTCTAGTTGGAATGGTTTTAATTCAACAAGGTAAAGGCGCAGATATGGGTTCTTCATTTGGCGCTGGTGCATCAGGCACAGTTTTTGGTTCGTCAGGTGCAGGTAACTTTATGACAAAAACAACCACAAGCTTAGCAACGGTATTTTTTGTATTAAGCATTGTGTTAGGAAACCTAACTGCTGGTCAAATTAAAAAGACTGACGAATGGGAAAATCTAGAAGCAGCTCCAGCAGTAGAAACAGTAGTTCCTGTTGAAGAAGATGTTCCAGTAACATCTACTAAAGAGCAAAGCTCTGACGTACCAAACTAATTTAGCGTAAAGCTATCGTTAAACGATTTATAGTCCTCAAATAAATCATATGTTTAACAATTAAGCGGAAGCTTAAAAAATGCGGATGTGGTGGAATTGGTAGACACGCCACCTTGAGGGGGTGGTGCTTTCGGGCATGGGGGTTCAAGTCCCCCCATCCGCACCAAATTGCAAAAACCAGTAACAGTGATGCTACTGGTTTTTTTGTGCCTGAAATATATTGTGAGTGTTTTTTAAACACAACTTGTTTGTCGTAAAATAATTCTTCTATTTATTAGAAAAAACTAGAAATATTAAAAATTTAGCTCACACTTATAGATATCAAGCCGATAACAAATATAGACAATAAAATAAGGTAGCACAGTATGGCTTCAGGCTTCTCTTTTCAAAACCTAAGCATAACAAAAAAAATACATGCAATTACGTGCATAGCGGTAGTGGCCTTTATAGTGATCGTATTGATAAACTACTTAGCTATGAATGACAACAAAGTTTCTCTCGATGAAATGAGTAGTTCATCGTATAAAGTAGTAAAAATAACCTCGCAAAACGTAGGACTCCTAGAAAAGCTTGACGAGCTTTATACTCAAGCTGTTACGTTTGGTGAGCAAGAACTTATCGTTAAAGCAGATGAGGTTTATAAAACGATAGAGTCTAATATTACTTTAATAACCCGACTGAATAGCTCCTACATTAGCAACGATATTATTAATGAGTTATCAGATTATGAAAAAATATCCTTAAGTATTGCTACAGGTATGGTTAACGGTACTGCTGATTTTAGTAAAATTCAGCAACAAGCACAGCTTAAAACAAGCTTATATGGATCTGTTTTAGAAAGCTTTAAAGGTGCTCAACAAAAAGCGGATAATCGTTTTTTTGAACTGGTTGCCAATACTAAAACACGTTCTGATGAAGCATTAACTTTAATGTTAGCGGTTTCCATTGTTTCATTAATTTTACTTTTATTTATGGCTATTTGGATTGCTAAAAATATAGGCTCATCTGCTAGTGATGCAGCTAATAATTTGAGTTTATTAGCAAGTGGTAATGGCTCTTTAAGTACACAACTATCTGTTAATTCAGAAGACGAAATAGGCCAAGTTTCTATTAACTTTAACGCGTTTATTTCTTTGTTAAGAGAAACCGTGCTTGAAGTTATTGCTGTGTGTGAACCTTTAATGGAAAACTCAACACGACTAGTTCAAGGTATGGAACAAGCAGAACGTGCTACAACAAAGCAGACCACTGATGCTGAAATTGTTAAACAATCTATGGAAGAAATGAAACAAAGCGTTGGCGATATTTCAGAATCTGCAGCTAACGCTTCTCATGCAGCTGAAACGGCCGAAAAAGAAGTAGAGCAAAGTCGTACGCAAGTACAGATGTCAGTTACCGCTTCTCGTACGCTTAGTGATGAAATTAACCGAGCAGCAAGCACCATAAATAAGCTTGCAGATGATACAAAAAATGTATCACAGATTTTGAATGTAATTACGTCTATTGCAGATCAAACAAATTTACTTGCTCTCAATGCTGCAATTGAAGCTGCACGTGCTGGTGAGCACGGAAGAGGGTTTGCCGTAGTTGCTGATGAGGTACGTGAACTCGCTTCTCGTACAGCGCATTCTACTAATGAAATACGTGAATTATTAGGATCATTAACGACTGCCGCAAATGAGTCTGTAGCTGCGATGACTTCAGCACGAGATATGGCAACAGATAACGCTACTGCCGCAGAGAAAACAGGTATTTCAATAGAGAAAATTGCAGAGCAAATGTTAGAAATTAATGGTATGAATTCGCAGATAGCAGCAGCGACTGAGGAGCAAACATCCGTAGCTGCAATGGTAGTAGATAATGTGTCAAATATGCATGTATCATTCGAAGATACTATGGAGTCTTTACGAGCTGTACGTGATGTAGCTAAAAATCTACACTATTTATCTGATAATCTATTAGATGCAACAGCTAAATTTAGAATCGAGTAAAGCTTAGTACTGAGCCAGTATAAAAATCTACCCTAGGGTTGATGCCAGTTAGTTAACAGCTGACTGGCTTTTTTGTTTGGATAATTGGTTTGACATACCTAGTATATGTCCACTCTCGCTTTATTAGTAATATGTGATGCTCTACTTTAGCTTACTATTGCTCTATTTATTTAGGGATGCTCCCTGAGATCTCAATTAACATAGTCTGAATTAAGTTAATAATATTAATTGCACACGTCGTAACACCCAGTTGACAGAAGTCTTCTGAATTGGGTGCGTAGCTATTGGCTAGAGAAAGTGTTGTAGTGGGTTGCAAAAAAAAGGCCTCTGAATAAATTCAGAAGCCTTTATAAAGGAACCCGAAGGCCGGTTTATCGATTAGTTAAATATTTCTCAACCTATCTGTATTAACCTCCGGGTGGTTTTTTATATCAATTTCACTGCTAAAAGGTCGCAATAACTTTTACTTTATCGGTCACTTTAGCGCTATCAACATAGCCAATTGCATTTCCATTAGCTGCAACAAAATCAATAACAGCTTGGTCAGATGTTAGTTTTTCAGGCGGGGTACCTTTACCTGTAAATACAAGCTTTGACCAATATGCATTTAACTGACTGCTAGACTTACCAACTACTTTGTCGTTAAATTCATCGGCTACAGATGTACCATCTTGATTTACTGGATTAACTTTATCGCCATTACTAAATGACTTACTTTTTCCCAAATAAATCTTTTTTATTGTGTCAGCATCTACAGAGCTAACGTTGCTTGGATTAATAATCACTGCAACTTCTGCGAATACATTAATTGAACACAATGAAAGTGCACTAACTAAAATTAATTTTTTCATCATAAGCTCCAATTAAAATACCAAGTCTATGCCAACAGCTACAACATCGGTTTCTGTATCGGTTACATCATCTTCAAAACGACTAAAGTCGATTTTGAATGCAGCTGAAGGGTGGAAGTCGTAACGTGTACCGATAGTATATACGTTACTTTTCGCTTTTACGCCTTCTAGCACTCGGTTAATACCTTCATTTAATTGAGGTACGGCTGGAAGCGTATTATAGCGGTTACTATCGTGCTTATCGTCGTTGTTTTCATATGTAAGGTGAATAATCCATTCATCCATGCGATAGCCGACAGAAGTATAGTACTGAGTTTGCTTAGCTAATGCACTGTTATCAACCTCAAATTCAGTGTACTCAGCATCAAATAGAATATTGTTGTAATCGATTGAAAAACCAAGAGCAAAAAAAGCACCATCATCTTCATTAACATCAATATCATCGGCTTGCTCTGAGAAACCCGCACCACGTAAGGTTTGCTCAAGAGAGTTAAGAGCTATACCTGCATCAGTATCATTTTCAATGTCAATTGTAGTATCAGCAATAAAGTAAGCAGCACGAGCACTGAACCAGTCATAAGTTAAAGTCCAGTTTAAACCGGCTATGTTATTAAGTTCTGTATCCCCATTAACAGAAACTACAGCAATACTGTCATCAAAACTTCCATATATAACTTGTAAGGTTGAATCCCAATCACCTATTTGGCTATTGTGTAATAAGCTCAATCCTTCATAAGTAGAGAATGGTAAGTTATAAACTGATTGAGGTGGACGAACCCATCGATAAGTGTACCCTACATCTAAAAAATCTGAGTAGCGATAAAAAGGTATACGCATTTTACCTGCGCTTAATTGTAGTTCATCTGAAAATTCGTATGTAATATACGCCCATTCAAACTCAGCATCGAAGTCGTTTTCTCCTCGAGCTACAATTTGAGCTGTTGCAGTAAGCTTCTCATGTAGGTCTGCAGATAACTGTAATGCAAAAACGCTTTCATTTTTAAAGGTAATATCATCATCATAACCGTACAAAGTACTGTCACTATCCAGACTTTTACCACCGATAATTGATGCAAAACCATTAATTCTTACCTCAGCACTAGTATAGCTAGATGCTAAAACTGCACATACCGCCACTGCTACAGATAGCTTTTTCATATGTTGTTCCTATTTGTTATTTACATGTTGATTTCTTTGTTAGTATAAGTGGACAATGAGTATTTATCTAATAAATAGAACGGTTTGAGGTTTTTATTTAACTTTTTAGTTAATGTTATTTTGTTTTTTTGTTTTTTAAATTAATCAGGTGCGAATGTTTGTGTTTAAAAATGTTTAGTATTGGGATTGGATATAAAATATACGTCTCGGAATTATTGTTTATAACGTCTCAATGTAACTTACAATCCGTAAGTATTGTATTCGCTGTCATATAGATTTGTTAGCATTTAATTCTATGTGTTTTACGTAAGTTATTTAGTTCAAATGTTTATATTCTATATTGCTGCATAGTCGAAATTATCAATAAGTAAAGCTAGTCATAAGCAAATAACAACTTTCTAAACGGCGATTTTATTATAGGATTAGTCTTGTCTTAGCGAGGTTGTTCAAAGGAAATGGCGCGGATGAAGAAGCTAACTTGGTTTTTATTATGTTGCTTTGCAATGAATGCATACAGTAACGATGAAGTAAGTTTAACTCTGGTAGGTTATATCTCACCAGTGTGCGGCTTTACTACACAAAATAATAATCTTCAGTTTTCTTCAGATGGCCTTGCGAGTACAAAGCTAGTGATTAATTGTAATTCACCTATGCGAGTATCAATGCAATCTGAAAATGGTGGCCTGCGCCATCAGCAAAGTACTCAAATAAATGCTTATAACATTAATTGGTCAATAGAGGGGGTTTCAAGCGACGTTTCTGCAACAGCACTTGAGCTCAAATCTATGTACAATTTTGATGTTGATAATATTTTATTTAACAGCGTAGCTAAATTACAGTTAAAACTAGATGAGCCTTTAATTTATGCCGGAAGCTACCAGGATGTGCTTCGCATAGAAATGACACCATCGGTTGTATCTGGTGGAGTTTGGTAAACACTAACTATAAAATATAAACAAATATGTCACATGGATAAGGAATATTAAAATGAAAAAGTTAATCGTGTTATCAGCAATTGCAACTCTAACATCTGGCGCAGCATTTGCTGAAAACCTTAATGTTGGTGGTGCAGTGTCATCGGTTTGTGCAGTGAGTAATATTAACACAACACAATTCTTCCAAACATTAACAAATGGTGCGACTAAAAACGTAGGCTTTGATTTGCAATGTAACGATGCCGATGGTGCTACTATGTCATTAACGACATCTGAAGGGCATTTACAGAATGCTGATCAAGAAAATCAAGGTGTTGGCTACACAGCAATGTTAACTGCAGACGCATTTAATTTTACACTTTCAGCTGAAAATGGTCAAAATGATCAGACAGAATCGCAAAGTCAGCCTGGTTCGTCAACGCTTGCTGCAGGAGGAGTCACAGGTAATATTTTATTAACTGTGACTCAAGAGCCTGTTTATGCCGGTACTTATGCAGATACGCTGATGTTGGCAATAACAGCTAACTAATTAGCATAATAAAAGGCAGTAATTACTGCCTTTTAATTTAGCAGGAGGGACTCTATATGCGTTATATCTTTTTAATGATACTTTTACTCAGCTCTTATTCTACACTGGCTTTTCAAGTTAAACCAATGGTCGCAGAGCTTGAATCATCAGGTAGCCAATCACAACAAACAATTCGTATATCTAACCCTTCAGATAGTTCTTTAACTATTGAGATATCAGCTTTTGATTTACTAATAGCTTCCAACGGTGATGAAACATTAAAAGCGAATGAAGAAGACTTTTTAATTATTCCCATGACTACAATTATTCCGTCCGGGAAAAGTCAGTCGGTAATTGTTCGATATATTGGCGAACCAATGTTAGAAAACTCAAAAGCATACCGAATAGCTATTGATCAGGTATCTGTTGATTTAGAGAAAGCGGGGCAATCAGGCGTTGGTATGTCAGTTAGCTTTAGAACTTTGTTTAATGTGGTGCCTAAAGGTGCTGAGGCAAAATTATTAATTAAAAATAAACGCCAAGTAGATACAGAAACATGGAATGTGCTTCTGGAAAATACAGGCAATAAATATATTCGCTTATCGCAGGCACAGTGGCTTATTAAAGGCGATGATCAAGAGCTATTATTAGAAGGGACCGAATTGAGTAAAGCATTGACTGGAAAAATTTTATTACCAAAATCTAGCCGTGAGGTCTCAATAAAAATTCCAACAAAGTTTAATGCAGCTAGTAGTGATCTAGAGGTCAATTTTTAATGCTGCGGATATGCAGTTACTTTCTTATATATGTAATTGTAATTGCACCGACCTTTGCTGTAGAAGTAACGCCTATGGTGGTTACTTTCTCCCCTGATAGTCGTTCAAGTAACGCTTCTAGCTTGGTTCACAATCAGTTACCAAGAGACATTGCTTTTGATATCCAAATTTACGAAATTGACTTTTCTCAAGGCACGCCTAAATTAATTTCTTTAGATGACTCTCCATTGTGGGTTTTTCCTCCATCGCTATTTTTGCAACCAGGGCAAAGCCAGCAGTTGCAATTTAGATGGTTAGATAAAAAACTTCCTAGTACAGATAAAAGCTATCAAGTTAGTTTGATTGAGCAGCCCATTGTAAAGCAGTCTATAAATAAACAGTCTATAAATAAACAGTCACAACTTACGATGCTGTTAAATGTAAATTTAATTGTTCATTTGGATCAACCTCGATTAGTTCCTAAACTGACTATAAAAGAACCTCATGTTGAGGATGGCTTTATCGTCACTGAAGTATTAAATGAAGGAAAAGGGGCAGGACGATTAAGTGATTATGAAATAAAAATCACTAAAAATAAAACCCTGAGCGATCGAATTTTAAAAGATCAATTAAAAGCAAACGGATACGATGTTTTTTTTGCTCCTCATAGCACCAGTGTCATAAAAGTCCCTATGCCACAATCTTTACAGGAAGGAAGTTTAAATCATCTACGTTTAGTGCTGGCTCGCTAGTTATGCGAGTTTTATTATGCATATTTTTATTGAGCTTTACTCAATTATGTTATTCAAAAATTAACCCGTCTAAAAGAACCATCGAACTCAGTGTTGAAGCAGAACTGAATAAAAATGCTATTGGTAAATTAACTCTTGCAGTTGACCCAAATGATAATTTATCACTCAAATGGAGTGAAATTAAAGTTTCATTCGAACGACTTTTATTTTCAGAAGATTTTGATTCTTTAGAGTCTAAAGTTAATAAGAATGTTATTGATACAAAAGCATTAGAGTCATTTGGATATAATATTTCATTCGATATGAGTGATTTTAGCTTAGAAATATCAGTACCTCTTACACTGACTCGCCCTCAACAGCTAAGTTTAAAATCTGATTCAAGGAATTTAACAGCATCGGAACCCGCTAAACTAAGTGGATTTGTTAATGCTTATTCAAGTTATTTTTATCAGCAAGATAAAGGCGAGGACACAACAGATGAGCTCTTAGCTATTCGCTCTGAAATGGTAGTGAGCTGGGAAGACTGGGTTTTAGAAAACGAAGTGGAGTATTTATCTGAAGTAGCTCCTACTTCATCAAATATTAGTCGCTTAGGTACTCGTATAATACATGACCTACCGCTTAGTGGGTTACGTATATCAGTCGGTGATAATTATAGTTCAGGTAGTTATTTTCAATCAACAGCACGGGTACTAGGTTTGTCGCTTTCACATGATTTTTCGCTAGTTTCTGACAGACCTATCAGACCCAGTGCTTCTCGTAGCTTTACCTTAGAGAGTCCATCCTCTGTAGAGGTGTTAGTTGGCGAGCGGATAGTACAAAAACTTAATTTAGCCGCAGGTATATATTCTCTTGATGATATTCCCCTTAATGAAGGAAGCAATAATATTACTTTGAGGATCACTGATATAGCAGGAGTTGTGCGTTTTGTTGATTTTGACGTAACGACAGGTTTAGATCTTTTTGCTCAAAGGCAACTTGAATATGAGTTTCATTTAGGCGTTCCTTCACGCTTAGGTAGTGAGCTAGATTATGATTACGACGAGCCACTAGCCAGCTTTTATCTTGATTATGGCATTACACCTAGCTGGACAGCGGGTGCGGCAGTACAGGGTGATGAGTATTCTCAGCAGGTTGGTTTTAAAAATATTTATGCAGCTAAAATTGGACAGATTGCGTTTGAAAATGCGATAAGTTTCAATGAAAAAACAGGCCATGCTTATCGCATTGTTTATAGTAACTATAGAAATCATAGTGATAATAACACTGACATTACGGTGGGTTATGAATACTCATCAAGATATTTTACAGGCCTTGGTTATCGGCCTGATTCTCAATCTAGTTCTCGCTTAAGAGAGCATTATATTCAGGCTAATTATAGTTTTTTTTGGGGCGATAATACGCAAACATCTTTTTTTACAAGCTTATCAAGGTCATATGATGAAGCTCAATTTGATAAATCAATTGGGGTTAGTCTTTCTGGTGAGATCGATAATAGCCAATGGAGATATAGTTTAGGTGGGCAGTGGGAGGGTCTCGCTGAAGAAAGTCAATGGGATGTAAGGTTGTCTGTCACTTATAAGTTTTCTAATACTCGACGGGCTAAATTATCTCACCAATCTAGGCGTGACAAAACACGTTTAGAATTCTCTCAAGATAGTAATCAGCGCTATGTTGGAGCTTTGAACATAAGAGCTGGGCTTGAAAAAAATGATCAAAATGAAGCTATTTTTGATTTAAATACTCAATATAACGCGAATCGTTTTGTTATGAACTTTGATCATGGGAGTTTTTACGAGCAATTTAATGAGGACTCAGCTTACCATCAGAGCCGATTAAGCTTGGCGTCAAGTATAGCATTTGCAGATAAGAGCTGGGCTGTTGGGAAACCCATATACGATAGCTTCGCTTTAGTAAAACCTCACTCTAGCCTTAAAGGAAAAAAAGTTATATTGGGGCAATATGAAGATGAATATAGGGCCGATAATGAAGACTTCGAGACTATTTTATTGAACGATATAAGTTCATACGCCTCAACCAACGTTGCAGTCGATATTGATAACTTAGCGCCAGGGTATGATATAGGTTCTGGTATTATTACTCTTTATTCACCTTATCGAACGGGTCATGCAATTACAATAGGGACTGCCGCTAACATATCAGTCATTGCAACGCTGTACGACCAACAAAAAAAGCCACTATCGTTACAGGTTGGAACGGCTATTTGTTTAGATAATAGTAGTAAGAAAGAGCATACATTTTTTACGAATAAAAAAGGACGATTTGCATTAACAGGTTTAACCGCCTGTAATTATGAAATTACACTTAAGAATGCAGAAAAGTCACATTTTACGATTGAAGTATCCGAAGGTGAACAATTACAGCGCAAAGGAGCTATTTATGTACAATAAAAAAGTAAGTTTATTATTGGGTGGTTTAGCACTATTTATTTTTACGCCTTTAATTCATGCGCAATGTGCTGCTAGGTTCGATAAGGTTGAACATATTTATGATGATTTTGAAAGCTACCATGCCTTACAGCAAGTAGACTCTAAGAAAGAGTTACGTATAAGCGTTATTAATGATGAGAGTTGTCAATTACAGCTCGTGATTACAAGTGAGAACCAAGCTCAGTTAAAAGGGCAATTTCAAAGTGTTCCGTACCAAATGCAAAGTATACAGAGTCAGTTAGTTAGCACATCAACTTTAAAGTTGAGCTTTACTAATTCTTCGACGATATTGTCATTACTAATACCATCAGGAACGCCGATTAAAGCTGGTGTCTATACAGATAGACTCCAAATGAAATTATACGATCAGGGGAGCAAGTTGTTAGATGAACGAGAATATAGCATTCAAGAAAATATTGTGCCTAGAACAAGTCTTTCTGTACTTGGGTATAATACATTTTCAAATACTATTAATTTGGGAGAGCTAATACCGGGTAAGGAATACACTATGTTACCTAGTTTACAAGTTGTTACTAATTCAGATATTCAATTATCTGTAAGTTCAGATAATAATGGTAAATTAATACACAGTCTCTATAGAGATAAATATGCAATTAATTACAGTCTAGATCTGGCAGGAAGTTGGCTTGAACTAAATAACGTATCACAACATAAATTCTCATATTCAGGGCAAACCGTTTATTTATTACCTTTAAAAATTCAGCTAAATGATTTTGAAAGGCAAGCTGCCGGTGAATATTCTGACATAATAAGGTTTCAAATAAGCCCACTTAACTATTAATTCTATTTAAGTTTTTTTGACACCAAAGTAATGCTTGTTGCTTATTTTTCACAGCAATTTTTTGGTAAACCTTGTGTAGGTGGACGCGAACAGTAGCTTCACTTATAAATAAAGTGTCGGCAATTGCACTTGAATGTAAGCCAGAAAATAATAAGTTTAATACTTTCATTTCTTTGCAGGTTAAGTTGTTTGATTGCAGCGTAGTTTGTTGTTCACTCGCTAGCATTTGCCTCATCCAATCATCGGTTACTGCACGAGGGAACCATAACTTTCCTTGTTCAATGGCTTCTAATCCTTGTTGAAGTAGTACTTCGTCAGTGCCTTCGTAAAACAATCCTTTTAAATTTGGCCACTCTTTTAATGCTAGTACATCGCAGTCTTTTGGGACATCAAAAATTACCAGTCCTTGGTGACCATTTTTTAGCATGAATTGATTAATAAGTTCATAATTGGTAATGACGTTTAAAGCTTGATAATTAACAAGTAAAACGTTGAAGTCAGCTGCAACACAAAAAAGTGAAGTGTAATTTGGATTTGTGAAGCATTTGAGGCTTTTATCAGCTGTGTTTTCAATATTCATAATATTCTATCCATAGACTACATTTTAGTACTATATTCTTATTTTTGGTTAAATTCAATGATAGGCTAATTCATTTATGTTCTTTTATTGTTCTTTTTTTGTTTTTGGAAAGCGAGTGGCCAAGATGGTTGTCTATTTATATCGCTAAATTAAATTTTTTGTTTTTTTTATTATAATACAATGGGTTAATGTGATTCAATGTCTTTAATTGAAGTGAAAACTTTAAATTCACCTGTTGCTTCATGCGTTTATTCAAATAATTTATACATTTATTCACAATTATGTAATATAATACCCATCCAGAGGAAAGATGCATTACGCATCTTTTTTTATGCCTGAAATTTATACTTTTAAGTATAAATGCATAACTAAATCACACGGTATCCTTTGGAGAATATTTTGAAATTACGTAACCTCTCACAGTTAAGTCTAGCAATTTTTGCTGCACTCACTACCTCTGTAAACGCCGAAGAAACTAAAAAAACAGCTAAACAAGACGCATTTGAAAAGATAGAAGTCACAGCTCGTAAACGTACAGAAAGCCTGTTTGAATCTCCAACCGCTATCACTTCAATTGGGGCTAACCTAATTGATAAAGCTAATATGAGTAACCTAGAAGATATTGGTAAATATGTTCCAAACTTGAATATTACCCGCTATGGCGTGGGCAATTCTGCGCATGCGTCTGTATTTATCCGCGGTATAGGTTTGCAAGATCACATAATAACTACCGATCCGGGTGTGGGTGTGTATCTTGATGGTGTGTACTTAGGTCGTCAAATGGGTTCTAACTTATCATTACCTAATGTTGAGCGTGTTGAAGTGCTTCGTGGCCCACAAGGTACTTTATATGGCCGTAATACATTAGGTGGCGCTGTAAATGTAATTACAAAGCAACCTGGTGATGAAGGTATTGTTACTACTGCAGCTAAGCTGGGAAGCCGAGGACGTATTGCCGGTGATGTTTATTTTAATAACTCACTAACAGATGATGTAAGTATGTCTGCAAGTGCATCGTACAAAACACGTGATGGTGTGGGCGAAGCTGTTAATTTAGCAAACCCAGAAAAAGAAATTGGTGAGGAAGAAGAATTTAGCGGTCGTGTTGCACTTAAATGGCAAGCAAATACCGACTTAGCATTCACTTTTTCTTTAGATGGTGTTGATAACGAATCTGGCCAATCGCCTTATACAATTGAATTGACAGACCCACTAGACTCAAATGATGTTTTTAATGGTGACTTCCCATTATTGACTCAAGATTTAATTCCATCAGACCCTGATGATTTAGGCACAACTGTTGCGGGTATTGAATCTACCTCTTACTCAGGTTGGGGCACATCGTTTTCAGCCGATTGGGCAATTAACGATACTTATACCACTAAGTTTATCTCAAGCTACCGTACATCTGAGTATGAAGGTGGCCTAGATGATGATGCATCACCTTTAAACTTGTCTGAGTTTCCAGAGGAGGGCGGTGCTGATCAGTACTCATTTGAAGTTCAGCTAAATGCAACATTCGATAATATGGACTTTGTATCTGGTCTTTACTTTTTTAATGAAGATGGCTTTACACGTTCAGGCCCGTTTGTATTTAGCCCATTTAATACACCTAATGGCTTGTTGAATGATGGTGTAACAGAATCATTTGGCGGTTACGGCGAATTTGAAATTAACCAAGAAACTAATTCGTATGCAGCATATATAAATGCCAGCTACGATTTAACTGACGATTTAACGGTTGGTGGTGGTCTTCGTTATTCAAAAGACAAAAAAGATGCAAATGCTATATTCCCATCATTTCCAACTCGTAAGTATGTAAGCGCCGACTTTGATGCTGTTACGTGGGATGTAAATGCATCTTATCAGCTTAGCAATAATATGAATGTGTATGGCCAGGTTCAAAAAGGCTATCAAACAGGTGGTTTTCCGCCGCGTCCATTTAGTGGGCCAGACCAATTTGTATCGTTTGACGAAACAAAAGCGATTAACTACGAAATGGGCTTAAAAGGCCAAGTACACGAAAATGTATCTATGATGCTTGCGGTATTTGTGACTGATTACACCGATTTAGCATTACCGTTTTCAGATCCAACAGCGGGTGGTGGCTTTGTAACAATTGTAGAAAATGCGGGTCAATCTAAAGCGCAAGGTATTGAGCTTGAAACAACTGTTGCTATTACCGATGACTTTACTATTCGTAGTGCAGTTGGTTATTTAGATTCTGAAATAACAGAAGTGGCTGAGGGCGTACAAGGTATAGGTAAAGGTGATTCACCAGCACTGACGCCACGCTGGACTGTCATGGTTGCACCTTCTTACTTTATGGATTTAGAGAGTGGCGCAACACTTGCGTTCAATGCTAATTATTCGTATCGCAGTGAAATGCAAGGTCAATCAGTTTACAACCAAAGTGAGACTATTGATTCTCGTGAACTAGTTGGTTTTAATATTTCGTACACTAATCCATATGGCGATATGGAAGTTACACTGTATGGTGAAAACGTTCTAAACGAAGTTTACGATGTTGGTCGCCTACAACAATCAGGTTTTGTTGGTGTAATGCGTAGTAATGACCGCAGTGAATTTGGTTTGAAATTCAAAAAAGATTTTGAGCTATAAACTAAAATCAAGTAAATAAAATTCAATGTGATTGAAGTTTGTTTTTCATAATAAAGGCCGAATCATGCTGTGATTCGGCCTTTATATACTCAATAGTAAAATTATTATCCGCATAATTTAAACCCCTAATTTAAATTGCTGATTTAAAACAATCAACATAACCACTTTTAAGTATTTGTATCAGCTAAAATGCGCCTTTTTAGTTTGTGTAAAGGCTTGGTTGTTCGTTACAATGGCGACACTTAATTGCCAAACGGACTCAGTGATGAAAATTCTTGCCGATCAAAATATGCCTTTAGTTGAGCAGTACTTTGCAGACTTTGGTGAGGTTGAGCGTTTTGATGGTCGTAAATTAACGCCTGAACAATTAATAAATGTAGATGTACTCCTTACTCGTTCAGTGACTAATGTTAATCGTGAACTATTGGCACAAGCTAACAAGCTGAGCTTTGTGGGCACTGCGACAATTGGCATTGACCATATTGATACGCAATTACTACATGATAGAAATATTGCTTTTACCAGTGCTCCTGGTTGTAATGCAGTTGCTGTAGCTGAATATGTAATTAGTAGTTTATTTGCATTAAGCCAAGAAAATGCGCGCCCATTGTGTGGTCAAACAATTGGTATTGTAGGAATGGGTAACATTGGCACGTGTTTGTCGCAAAAATTAAAAGCATTAAATGTCGACGTACTGTTATGCGATCCAATTAAGCACGAACAGGGCTTACTACAAGAGCATGTAGCGCTTGATGAGTTATTAGCGCAATCAGATGTTGTTACTTTTCATGTTCCACTTATTAAAAGTGGCGAGCACAAAACGCTGCACATGATGAATAAAGAGCGATTACAAGCACTTAAGCCAGGAACCACGCTAATTAATGCAAGCCGAGGCGACGTAATTGATAATCAAGCATTGCTTGAGGTAATGGAAGCTGGGGCTGATTTAGATATAGTACTTGATGTATGGGAAAAAGAGCCCAATATTCTAACTGAATTACTAGAGCATGTGCGTTATGCCAGTGTGCATATCGCAGGGCATACACTTGAGGGGAAAGCACGAGGTACACAAATGTTGTATCAAAAATTGTGTGACCTAAAAGGTGTAGAGGTGAGTAAATCGTTGGATGATTTTTTACCAATACCTGCTATTACAAATGCAACTGTTACGCAAAGCCTAAGCGAGCAAGATATTGCCCGTTTGGTGCATTTAATTTATGACGTACGCCGCGATGACGGAATTTTACTTCGTCATTTAGAAGGTGAGGGCTTTGATAGTTTACGTAAAAACTATCCGGTAAGGCGAGAATTTAGCACCTTATTCCTACAAGGTGATAGCCCACAACTAGCAGCACTTAGTCAACTTGGCTTTAGCATAGCTAAATAATTATTTAACTAACGATGTTGTTTTAATGTCGTTTATAGAGGAAGAAATATGTCGCAAAAATATAACGTTGCCGTACTTGGCGCTACTGGTTTAGTAGGCCGTCAAATCATTGAAACGCTAGCAGATCGTAAGTTTCCTGTAGATCAGCTTTTTTTACTTGCGAGCAGCCGCAGCGCAGGTGAAGACATAAAGTTTCGTGGTGAGACCATTGAAGTACTTGACGTTGAAGGCTTTGATTTTAGCCAAGCGCATATAGGTTTGTTTTCTGCTGGTGGTAGTGTATCTGAAAAATATGCTCCTATTGCTGCTGATGCCGGCTGTATTGTAATCGATAATACATCGCACTTTAGAAATGATTTTGAAATCCCACTAGTGGTGCCAGAAGTTAATGCTTCAAGCCTAGCTGATTTTAGGAATCGTAATATTATTGCTAACCCTAACTGTTCAACTATTCAGATGATGTTAGCACTTAAACCAATTTATGATGCTTACGGAATAGACCGTATTAACGTATCTACTTACCAAGCTGTATCGGGCGCAGGTAAAGAAGCGGTTGATGAACTTGCAAAGCAAACAGCTAACTTGATGAATGCACGCCCTATGGATAATAAAGTATTTCCAAAGCAAATTGCATTTAACGTTATTCCTCAAATTGATAGCTTTGAGGATAATGGCTATACACGCGAAGAAATGAAAATGGTAAATGAAACTCATAAAATTTTGGGTGATACCACTATTGCAGTAAATCCTACCTGTGTACGTGTTCCCGTGTTTTTTGGTCACTCAGAATCAATTAATATTGAAACGCGCATGCCTTATGACTTTGAACACGTTAAGCAACTTTTAAAAGACGCGCCTGGTGTCGAGCTAATTGATGATGAAGGTGATTACCCTACAGCAGTGTCTGACGCTAGTGGTAACGATACTGTTTATATAGGCCGATTACGTGCTGATATTTCTCATCCTCATGGATTAAACATGTGGGTTGTAAGTGATAACACTCGCAAAGGTGCTGCAACTAACAGTATTCAAATTGCAGAAGAGCTTATTGCTAATTACATGTAATAGTTAATAGCGCTGAACACACTTTCGAAGCGGTAAACATTATTTGTTTGCCGCTTTTTGTTTATGAGCTTGTCAGTTTTTTGCCGTTTATTTTTAAAAGTATAAAAACTGATTGATAACACTCAATAAATTAATATTTATAAAGATGTTTTAAGGCATTTATTTTCAAGGTGTTGCGATGGATATTAAGCCTTAACTGGTTTATAGTTTGTAATTGGAATAGAGCTTGCAATAAAAATAGATTGTAATAATAAATGCGAGTCAGTCATTTGGCTGATAACAGCAATAATCAACAATATTTATGCACTTAAGCTTTAAGTGTTTTGTTAATATTTAAATATTAAAGGATCAGCATGCGCGGTTTAGTTACACTTATTATATTAGCGTCTGCATTGATAGTAACGCCAGTTTACTCTCAAGACAGTACCCAATTAAAGGGACCTAAAGGCGTTGACTATGGTGCGCAAGGGCGATCTATTGGGCCAATTAAACCAACAGATACACTTTGGCGTATAGCGGCTAAAGTGCGCCCAGATAACTCCGTCAGCATTTATCAAGTTATGCAGGCCTTGTATAACAAAAACCCCAACTCATTTTTAGAACAAAATCTTAATCATATTCAAAATGGTGCCTATTTAAAAATCCCTACTTTAGCCGAAATAAAAGGTGTAAATACACAGCTTGCAAAACAACGCTCAGAGCAAGATGATGCATTATGGGAAAAGAAAAAAAATGGCACACTTACGCAAAGCGAAATTACCTCAGCACAAACAAAAGTAACCCAAGCTCGTAAAGTCGACGTAGACGATGCCAAAAAAGAGATACAGAAAGAATTAAATGAAATAAAAACAGAGCAAAGTACTAAGCTGGTTGAGTTACAACAACAATTTAAAAATTCTGTAAGCAATGTAGAAGAAATTTTAGTTGAGAATAATAATCTTAAAAAACAATTATCAGGTATTTCAAACGAACTCGAAAACTTACGCTTACAGTTAGGACAAGACAGTGAAATTCAAAATCAATTAAAAGAACTAATTGTTAAGCAAAACGAGATTATTGCACAACAAAAAAAACAAGAGATAGTACCAAAAGAATCGTTTGATTTAAGCTCATTATTTTCAAATCCGATAGTGCTAGGTTTATTAATGTTTATTCCTGGGCTACTAATTATTTTTGCAATTGTTATGTTTTTACGCAAACGAGCAAGTAATCAAGAAGAGCCACAAAACGATGATGACTTTTTACCACAAACTCCAATTTACACTGGCGATGATGATTTAGGCCCAAGTTTAAATGACGATCCAATTGTACCCGACCCTTTAGATGACTTGAGTGTTCAACTTGATGATAATCTTGAAAATGATATGTTGCCTGATGATGATTTAGATGACGGCCTAGATGATTTTTCAGGTGGTGAAAATTTACTCGATCAGGATGAGCTTGAAAGTCTACTAAGTGATGACATTGTTTTTGATGATGAAAATACCGATGACGATGATGAACTCGATATTTTTATGCAGCAAGGGTTTGATCAACCTTCAGATGAAAACGCTGAAGATATTGATTTAGACTTATCTGATGACTCAATAAACAATGATGAAATTCTAACTAATGACGATTTAGATAGCTTGTTTGATGAAGACGATAGTCTACCTGAGTTTGATGCACCGCAAACAAGCGAAGCTTTAGAGGATGATAGCTTAGAGTCTCATGATGAAATGGCGGCTTTAAGTGAGGAGCTTGCAGATGATGATAATTTTGATATAGATGAATTATTAGATCAAACATCAACAGAATTAGATACCTCAAATAACACTTCAGCTGAACTTGATACAAGCGACGACTTTGATTTAGACGATATAGATAGCTTGATTGATGAAGCGAATGACCCAAAAAGTGATGTGGCAGATGACTCAATTGATGCAGAGTTACTCGACGAAGATGAACTTCTAGAAGAAAGCGACGATTTTGATTTAGATGACATAGATAGCTTAATTGATGAAGCAGCGGTTGACACTGCAGATGATTCATTAGTTGAGGAAAGCGACGATTTTGATTTAGATGACATAGATAGCTTAATTGATGAAGCAGCGGTTGACACTGCAGATGATTCATTAGTTGAGGAAAGCGACGATTTTGATTTAGACGACATAGATAACCTAATTGATGAGGCAGCAGTTGATACTGCAAATGATTCATTAGTTGAGGAAAGTGACGACTTTGATTTAGACGACATAGATAGCTTAATTGATGAGGCAGCGGTTGATACTGCAAATGATTCATTAGTTGAGGAAAGTGACGACTTTGATTTAGACGACATAGATAACCTAATTGATGAGGCAGCAGTTGATACTGCAAATGATTCATTAGTTGAGGAAAGTGACGACTTTGATTTAGACGACATAGATAGCTTAATTGATGAGGCAGCGGTTGATACTGCAGATAAATCATTAGTTGAGGAAAGTGACGACTTTGATTTAGACGACATAGATAACCTAATTGATGATGAACTAAAAAATTCAGATGTAAGAGATTCAGAAATTGATAATGCATTAGCAGACTCAGTTGAGGATTTAGCAGATGCTCAAGAAGAATTAAATGTTGATGATATTGAGTCGATTGCTTCATCATTAAATGAAGAGCCTGAACTTACAGAAGAGCCAGAGCTTGAAGAAGAGCCTGAGCTTGAAGAAGAGCCAGAGCTTTTAGAAGAACTTGAGCCTTTAGAAGAGCCTGAGCTTGAAGAAGAGCCAGAGCTTGAAGAAGAACCAGAACTTGAAGAAGAGCCAGAGCTTGAAGAAGAGCCAGAGCTTGAAGAAAAACCAGAACTTGAAGAAGAGCCTGAGCTTGAAGAAGAGCCAGAGCTTGAAGAAGAGCCAGAGCTTTTAGAAGAACTTGAGCCTTTAGAAGAGCCTGAGCTTGAAGAAGAGCCAGAGCTTGAAGAAGAACCAGAACTTGTAGAAGAGCCAGAGCTTGAAGAAGAGCCAGAGCTTGAAGAAAAACCAGAACTTGAAGAAGAGCCTGAGCTTGAAGAAGAGCCAGAGCTTGAAGAAGAGCCAGAGCTTTTAGAAGAACTTGAGCCTTTAGAAGAGCCTGAGCTTGAAGAAGAGCCAGAGCTTGAAGAAGAACCAGAACTTGTAGAAGAGCCAGAGCTTGAAGAAGAACCAGAACTTGTAGAAGAGCCAGAGCTTGAAGAAGAGCCTGAGCTTGAAGAAGAGCCAGAGCTTGAAGAAGAACCAGAACTTGTAGAAGAGCCAGAGCTTGAAGAAGAGCCTGAGCTTGAAGAAGAACCAGAGCTTGAAGAAGAACCAGAACTTGAAGAAGAGCCTAAGCTTGCAGAAGAACCTAAGCTTATAGAAGAACCTGAACTTATAGATGTAACGGTTGATGATTTTTCAGACACATCAGAGTCGCTTCTTGATCCTGAAGATGCACTTGAAGAATATACAGATGATACTTTAAAGAGCGTTGATGAGCTTTTAAGTGAGCTACAACAGGCCACTGATGACGACTATATAGAAACACCTGATTGGTCTTTAGATGAGCTTGATGATGATCTTGAAGAAATAGAAGTAGATCTTGGTGACGATCCGCTAGCGGGCGACGATGACTCAGATCTTACTGAAATTGAAGAGCAGCTTGATAGCGAGCTTGTAACTCCAAGTGAAGAGTTGGATGAATATCCTGAACTTGAATTAGACGATGATCAATCATTATTAGAGAATGAGCCTTCGTTTGAGCCGCAAGAGCTTAAAGGAGATGCATCGGGTGATGAAAATGCAGTAGCACTTAGTCAAACAGAGAAAGATCTCGCAAATGCGCTTATGGCAGATGGTGATTTAGATAGTTTAGAAGATGATTTTGATGATGAACTATTAATTGATAATGACTTCTCTGAATTAGAAACTGAAACGGAGATTGAAGATGAGTCGCTTGATGATGATTTACTTCAAGAAATTAATAATGAGGTTGATTCTGTTGAACCACCAAGTATTGAAGATGACATCAAACCTCTTAACCTTGATGAAGTTCAAGAAACATTAGAAAGTGAGTTGCCATTTACCCCTGAAGAATTACAAGGGGATGATTTAGATGGTGAGGCACCGGGAGTCGCTTCCAGCCAAGCTGAGCAAGATTTAGCAAACGCACTTATGGCAGATGCTGATTTAGATAGTTTAGAAAATGATTTTGATGATGAGATTTTAATTGAAAATGATTTTTCTGAATTAGATGCTGAATTTGACGAAGATAGTTTAGAGCAAGCGCTAACTGATGAGTTATCAGACGAATCGCAAGAGCAAACAAATGCAGAGCGCGAAGCACAGTTAACAAGCTTAGATGAAGTGGGTAGCACTGATATTAGCTCTGACGACGAACTTGATGAAGAGTTTATGTCGAATTTGACGCAAACTGATTTTGATTCATTACTTAGTGAGTTAGCAGAGCCTGAAGAGTTAAGTGTTGATGACAGCAGTGAATTTGATGTTGACTTTGACAGCTTGCTAAAAGAAGACTTAGAGACAGATGATTCATTAACTACAAAAGAGTCACTTGTTGAAGGTAGTGATGTTGAGCAACTTGATAATGACGAATTTGTAGATATTGATTCATTATTAGAAGAAAGTGACGACGCTGAACTTGAACACGAACCTTACACCGACGTTAATATGGATGTCGGTTTGAGTGAGTTTGATGCATTACTTGCAGGTGATAACCCAACGGATGTTGATGCTGAAAGTGGTGGCTACTCAGCTAAACTTGATTTAGCGCGTGCTTATATTGAAATTGATGATTTTGATTCTGCGCTTAAAGTTATTGAGGATGTCATTAACAAAGGTCCTGAAGAAGTTCAAGAGGAAGCACTTAGCTTAAAAGCTAAACTAAAATAATTAAAATGTTTATAAGAACCCGTATCTAGCTTAGCTAAATACGGGTTTTTTTATGTGTATTGGTTTGATTACGACAGGTCTCCTTTTATTGCATCGTTAGATAGCATAAAATGCCTCGTTCATTAGCACAGTAGGTAAAACGGTAATTATGCGAGTAGCACTTGGAGTTGAATACAACGGCGCACGTTATAGTGGTTGGCAGCGTCAATCACATGTAAATAGCGTACAGCAAGAAGTAGAAAAAGCGTTGTCGCGTATTTGTAATCATCCTGTTGAAGTTATATGTGCAGGGCGTACAGATGCTGGTGTGCACGGTACAGGCCAAGTAATACACTTTGAAACGCAAGCCGATCGCGATATGGTCGCATTTACACTAGGTATGAATACTTTAATGCCTAAAGATATTGCTATTCGCTTTGCCCAACCGGTTGCTGATGACTTTCATGCCCGTTTTAGTGCTACAGCTCGTCGTTATCGCTATGTTATTTATAACTCCCCTCTACGAGGTGCGGTATTAAACGAGGGTGTTACGCATTTTCATCATCATCTTGATGAAACAAAGATGCAAGAGGCGTGTCAGTACTTAATAGGTAAACACGATTTCACCTCTTTTAGAGCGATACATTGCCAAGCGAATACACCGACAAGAACAATTCATCATCTGTCGGTACAGCGCCAAGGTACTTACGTTATTATTGATATTAAAGCGAATGCATTTTTACATCACATGGTACGTAATATCACAGGCAGCTTAATGGATGTTGGTTTACATAAACAACAACCTATATGGATAAAAGAGCTACTTGATTGTAAAGAACGCGCAAAGGCCAGTGCTACCGCTAAGGCTGCTGGTTTGTATTTAGTGGATGTTGACTACCCTGAGCAATTTAATATTCCTCAAACACCTTTAGGCCCTTTATTTTTGCCTGATATAGATGTGGTATAAGTACTTTTTATGAGCACTTTTAACTACTAAGACCAGTTTTTTATACCGCGTTAGTGTAATTCATGTTTTAATTGAAAAAATTTGTCTGCTAATTGCTATTAGCAGGCTCGCGACACAGAACAGTATTAAGAGAGTTGCAAATGAGTTGGCTAGAAAAAATCTTACCTAAAACGACAAAATCATCAGGTCGTAAAGAAATCCCAGAAGGTGTTTGGGCTAAGTGTACATCGTGTGATTCAATTTTATATAAAGCTGAATTAGAAAAGTCATTAAACGTATGTCCTAAGTGTGACCATCACATGCGTGTTAGTGGCCGTAAGCGCCTAGAGCACTTTTTAGATGAAGGTGATCGTCAAGAGCTTGGTACACAACATGAGCCTAAAGACATTCTTAAGTTTAAAGATTCTAAAAAGTACTCTGACCGTATCAGTGCAGCCCAAAAAGCAAGTGGTGAAAAAGATGCACTTGTAGCTATGAAAGGCCGATTAAAAGGTATTCCAGTGGCAGCGGTAGCATTTGAGTTCTCATTTATGGGTGGTTCAATGGCTTCTGTTGTTGGCGCTCGCTTTGTTGATGCTGTTGATCAATGTTTAGAGCATAACATGCCGCTTATTTGTTTTTCTGCATCAGGCGGAGCACGTATGCAAGAAGCGCTTATGTCGCTTATGCAAATGGCTAAAACAAGTGCTGCACTTGCAAAAATGACGGAAAAAGGTCTTCCATTTATTTCAGTAATGACCGACCCGACAATGGGTGGTGTATCTGCATCACTTGCTATGCTGGGTGATATTAACGTTGCTGAACCTAAAGCGTTAATTGGTTTTGCAGGTCCTCGTGTTATTGAGCAGACTGTTCGCGAAACATTACCTGAAGGTTTTCAGCGTAGTGAATTTTTGCTAGAACATGGTGCAATTGACATGATTATTGACCGCCGTGAAATGCGCGATACCCTTGCACGCATTTTAGCTAAATTTATGAACTTGCCTTCTACGGAACAAGAGCATAGAGTAGCGTAAATTTCAGCTTTACTGATTACACGCTATGACAAAAACAATTCCTAGCCAATCATCAAGCCTTGATGATTGGCTTTTTTATTTAGAAAGTGTTCACCCCGCTAACATTGCAATGGGCCTAGAACGAGTTGCTAATGTTGCCAACAATATTGGCCTTTTAAACACTCCAAGTAAAATTATTCTTATTGCCGGTACAAACGGTAAGGGCACCACTGCACGTTGCTTAGAGTCGCTATTGCTAGCGCAAGGTTTTAGCGTGGGTACTTACGCATCTCCTCATTTAATTCGTTATAACGAGCGTGTACGAGTTAATGGCGAAGAACTGGCAGACCAATTTCATATAGATGCTTTTCACCAGCTTGAGCAAGGCCGTAAAGACACTCCTTTGACTTATTTTGAATATGGTACTTTGGGTGCGTTGGCAATTTTTAAACGCTGTAAGGTCGATTATGTATTACTAGAGGTTGGTCTAGGCGGGCGCTTTGATGCTACAAATATAGTAACTCCCTTTGCAAGCGTGATCACCACTATCGATTTAGATCATAAAGAGTACCTAGGTGATACACGAGAGTTAGTGGCTTATGATAAAGCCGGTATTTTTCGTGAAAACACGCCTGCTATTATAGGGGATTTAAATATTCCTCACACAATGACTGATTACGGCAAAGAAATTAATGCCAATATGACGTTGTCGGGCAGTGACTTTATTTTCAAAGAGAATGCTGAGAGCTTTAATTGGCAATATAAAGAGCATAATCTTGTAATAGATAAGCCAGCAATACCGTGTCAAAATGCAGCAACGGCGTTAACTGCGCTAAGTGTTTTAAGCTTATTACCAAGTGAGCAAGTCATACGAAGTTGCCTCGCTAATTTAGTTGTAGAAGGGCGGTTTCAGCAGTTAAGCGCTGAGCCTTTAGTCTTTACCGATGTAGCACATAACCCTGAGTCGGCGCGTTATTTAGCCAATAAGTTATCAAGCTATAAAGATAAAGGCTTTAAAATTCATGCATTAGCCGCTATGCTTGCTGATAAAGATAAAGTGGGTGTACTTAAAGAAGTAAGTCACTTGGTCGATGAGTGGTCATTAGCGAACTTAAGTGGTCCGCGAGGCGACACTGCAAGTAATTTACAAAATGCGCTGCAGGGTATATCTCATCATAATACTATCAATAGCTATGATAGTGTGGCACAGGCACTGAGTGTAATTTTACCAAAACAACAAAGTGATACTATGTTGATTGTATTTGGTTCATTTTTTACAGTGGCCGGCGCTATTAATTACTTTAAAAAATAGAGAGGATGTCGGTGAACTCAAGTTTTATTAATCGCTTAGTCGGAACAAGTATAGTAGTGATCGCAGCAATTGTGTTTATCCCTAATATACTCGATGGCGAAAAAGTGCATTATAAAGAAGGCTTTAAAGCGATACCTGATCGCCCTGAGTTCAAAACAATCGATCTTCAAGAGTCAATTGATGAAAACATGGCTAATGCTGAGCCACTAAAACAAGATGAAATTGAAGATATTCAAGCTGACGATGAAGCTTTTGAGCAGCAAAACGCTATGGATGAGAGTGACTACGCTGTAGAGAATAAAGTTGTTGAAGCGACTATTGAACCCAAAGCTACACCGATCACTAAGGCACCGGTTCAGGCTAAACCAAAACCTATTGCGCCTCGTAAAAGTGATGAAAACCTAACAAGTATGGCTTACGTTATTCAATTAGGTAGTTTTTCACATGTTGCAAATGTAAAAGCATTACAGGCTAAATTAAAAGTTGAAGGGTTTAAAACGTTTACTAAACCGATTAAAACCCCAAATGGGACGTTAACCAAGGTATTTGTTGGTCCTTCGCTTGATAAAAATGAATTACAAAAGCAGCTTCCCCAGCTGAAAGAGCTTACTAAATTAAATGGTAAAGTTACGCAATACGAAGTAACAAAATAATTATAAAAGGCTTGTATCACAAGCCTTTTTTTATTTATTTATATTTGTTTTTATCATTATCTTTATCTCACAATACCCATTCTATAATGTTAATTTTTTGTATTGACTACAACCCAGTAATCTCCCGTTTAAACTTGCATACTAACGATGTTTGGGTATAGAATGCGCCCCAAATTAGCGACTAATTGGTTCTTATGATCTGGGTTGATTACGCCATTATTGGCATCATTGCATTGTCTACCATCATCGGTTTAATACGCGGCTTTGTAAAAGAAGCAATGTCATTAGCGGTATGGGCTGGCGCCTTTATCATCTCTAGCTTATTTTACCAATATTTAGCTTCCTTCCTAACAACCATTTCTGAACCCCTTTTAAGAAATGCTGCGGCCATAGCCATATTATTCTTTGCGACGCTACTGTTAGGCGGTTTACTAAACTATATTTTAGGTGAGCTTGTACATCGTACTGGTTTATCGGGTACCGACCGTGTCTTTGGCATAGTGTTTGGTGCTCTACGAGGCGTGTTGGTCGTGAGCGCGTTACTCTTCTTTCTTGATGCTTTTACTGGTGCACCCAATACGCACTGGTGGGGCAATTCTATTTTGATTCCAGAATTTGGCTTTGTTGTTGAATGGTTCTTTTCGTACCTAGAAAACAACTCGAGCTTTTTAAATTCAGTAAACCGTTAATCGGCGAGGATAAATTACATGTGTGGTATCGTTGGAATAGTCGGAACATCCCCTGTGAATCAGGCGATTTATGATGGCTTAACTGTTTTGCAGCACCGTGGTCAAGATGCCGCGGGTATCATTACCATTGAGAATAATACGTTTAGCTTACGCAAAGCAAATGGCTTAGTGAAAGATGCCTTTCACACACGTCATATGAAACGACTACAAGGTACAATTGGTCTTGGCCATGTGCGCTATCCTACAGCAGGATCTTCAAGCTCATCTGAAGCACAGCCTTTTTATGTTAACTCACCGTTTGGTATAGCACTTGCCCATAATGGCAACCTTACTAATGCAGAAGCTTTAAAAGAGCAGTTATTCTCAGAAGCACGTCGTCACGTTAATACAACATCAGACTCTGAAATTTTACTTAATATCATGGCACATGAATTAAGCAAATCTGATAAGTTGCATTTAGACCCTGAAGATATTTTTACTGCGGTAACCGAAGTAAACAATAAAGTAAGCGGTGGTTATGCAACTATTGCTATGATTATCGGCCACGGCATTGTTGCTTTTCGCGACCCTAATGGTATTCGCCCACTTGTATTTGGTAAACGCGAAACCGAAAAAGGTACTGAGTACATGTTTGCCTCAGAAAGCGTTGCGTTGAAACCGGACGGTTTTGAGTTTGTACGTGATGTAGCCCCTGGTGAAGCTATATATGTTACAGAAGAAGGTGAATTCCATTCACTTAGTTGTGCTGATAAGGCATCTTACTCGCCGTGTATTTTTGAATTTGTTTATTTTGCTCGCCCTGACTCAACAATAGACCGTATGTCTGTGTACGCAACACGCGTAAACATGGGGACTAAACTAGGCGAAAAAATTGCACGTGAATGGGCTGACAAAGATATTGATGTAGTTATCCCAATCCCAGAAACTTCATGTGATGTAGCACTGGAAATCGCACGTGTACTTGATTTACCGTATCGCCAAGGTTTTGTTAAAAACCGTTATATTGGTCGTACATTTATCATGCCTGGCCAAGAGATGCGTAAAAAATCAGTGCGTCAAAAGCTAAACGCAATTGATCGCGAGTTTAAAGGTAAAAACGTATTATTGGTTGATGACTCAATTGTTCGTGGTACAACATCAGCACAAATTGTTGAAATGGCCCGAGAGTCTGGCGCTAAAAACGTTTACTTTGCATCAGCGGCACCTGAAATACGCTTCCCTAATGTGTACGGTATTGATATGCCTTCAGCAGCTGAGCTTATTGCTCACGGACGTGAAGTAGAAGATATTAATGCAAGTATTGGTTCTGACGGTTTAATCTTTCAATCGTTAAAAGATTTAATTGCTGCGGTTAGCCAAGAAAATCCTGAAATTACTAAGTTTGAAACTTCAGTATTTGATGGCCAATATATTACAGGCGATATTGATCAAAACTATTTAAATCGTATTGATAAGCTACGTAACGATTCAGCAAAAAGCACCCGCGAAAGTGCGATGTCTTCAGGTTTAGAAATACACAACCAAGACGAAAATGAAGCTGATTAATGATTAGTTAATAAAAAGTCGTTACACAAAAAAAAGGAGCTAATTAGCTCCTTTTTTGCGAAGGAAAGAAAGGGAACATTTCTATCAAACATGACTCTTTTTTTAGGTGAAATTTATTAAGTAAACATTGGGCTAACAATCCCATTTGTCCAAAGCATAGCTGTTACAGCTAAAATAATAACCAGTAATATTAATCCACACGTTACCACCGAGCTGGCGTAAATAAAGCCACGCTCTTCTGGGATATGCATAAGTATTGGTACGCCGGTGTAGAGTAAATAAACCGAGTAAGCCAGTGCAATAATTCCAATACACACTACAAACCAAAGTACAGGCCAAAAAGCGGCGAGTGCCGACATAAACACTGGTGTTGCAGTATATGCTGCAAGTTCAAGTGTTTGTGTAAATGTAGGTTTAGAGCCAAATGTAACCGCCATCCAATGGGCTAAATACGCCAATGCAAAAACACCCGCTATTAAAGCAAAATACATTGCACCTGCAATTAGCAGTGCACTATCGTGCGTTAAAAATACGGGATTGCCTGCACCTATACTCCATCCTAAATAAACAGATGAGTAGTAGCCCATTATTGAAGGAAATAAAGCAATCAGTAAAATATGCGACAAACTATAGGTTAAACTTTCATGGCGATTATCTATTGTTTGCCATTCTTCAAGTGGGTGAGCATAGATGCCCCAGAGGTGATTTAGTATCATAGTACTTACTCCATAAAAGGAACGTATTATTGTTTTGGTTGGTTTATTTTTATACAGTCTATGTACAGTTATGGTTCACTTATTTTGCAAAGTCAAGTTAACTCGTTATTAACATTTAGACGCAGATAAGGGCTTTGATTTATCCCAAGCAAAATTTCGTGTTAAAATAACGGTCTATCAAATTTATTTAGTAATGAGCAGTCAACGTGCCACATAGCCAACTTTTAGAGCCGATTAATAACTTTTTATTGTGTACCACCCCAGAGCAATGGGTGGAGCAAGCAATTAAAAAAGAAAACTTATCAGTCATTTTAATAGATCACTTAATTTGTGAATTGAAAGCAGCTCAAAGTGCGATGTTTTTAATACGTAAATACGCGGTAGATAAAGAGGGTAGTGATGCATTACTCGAGTGGCTAAAGCCATTTGAAACGCTTATTTATAAACGAGAAGGGAATTGGCGCGATCTGGCTGCTAAAAATAAACTCACTAAATCAATAATTCCTAAATCGAGTTCTCCATACGGGCAAGGTCTAATCGATAAAATGGTTTTGCTGATAAAAGAAGAGCTGCATCATTTTTATCAAGTGCTCGAAATTATGGACGAGTACGGTGTTGAGTATCAAAGTATTACACCATGTCGTTACGCAAAAGGCATGCTTCGTCATGTTAAAACGTTCGAGCCCGATGCATTAGTCGATAAGCTAATAGTAGGCGCTTATATTGAGGCGCGTTCGTGTGAGCGTTTTGCAAAGCTTGCACCGCATGTTGACAAACGTTTAGGTGATTTTTATATTTCGTTGTTACGTTCAGAAGCGCGTCATTACCAAGATTATTTAACTTTAGCGCAAGAAATTGCTGATTTTGATATTACCGAACGCGTAAACTTTTTTGGTGAAAAAGAAAAAGAGCTAATTTCTACAACCGATACTGATTTTAAATTTCACAGCGGTGTTCCAATAGCGCAAAGCTAATTTTCTTTTAAGAAATTAATATACTCTGCTATTTTCTGATTGCTGAAATTATGTTTTTTCATAATTTTAGCAATGCGTCCATTTTTAGTTATTATATCAATTCCTCTATTAAATTTTTGTAAGTATTCTTTGGCTCTATAATTTGATTTAGAGACAACTAAATATAGTTTATGAGAAGCAAGATCTGGCGATAAGTACTCAATATTATTATCATCTGAATCTTCGGTTTTAGTGTGTTCAAGCCAATAATTTCCAACCTCTTTAGTACCCGCGACTAAATCAATACGCCCTTGTTGTAGTAAATATAAGCTTGTAGGAAGGCTTTTAGTGGACGTTATTGCCAGCTCCCTATTTCTAGCAAACTCTTGGCTTACAAAGGCATTGTCTTCTGTGCCAATACTATAAGGTGTTAATGATTGAACTGTACCGTCGAAATTAATAACACTCTCTTTTCGTTTGAAAACTCCTGAGTGAGCAACTGCAAGTGGACGAGAGTAGTAAAAAACTTCATTTCTTTTTAATGAATAAAAAGCACCTAAAATAGCGGTTTTTCTGTTTTTTTCTAATAGCTTTAAAGCGCGATCCCATGTCGTGAATTCTGGTTCGCTATTAATACCTTGCGTTTTAAGAGCTGATTCGGCTATTTCATATAGCCAGCCATTACTAGGTAGGTTTTCGCTAAAATAGGGAGGATAGTTTTCTGTAACAATTTGCCATGTTTGCTTGCTAAATACTTGTGTAGGAATGGCAATTACTACGATGAAAATTAACAGCTTAATCATTCAACCTCTCACTATTATTCATATATATAGATAAATAATAGTCAGAATTTTAAATTATGCGAAAGGCGTGCTAATTAATTCTTGTGATTGAGGGGTAACGACTAAATAAGAGCCTTGGGTATACCAGTCACCTAGCACTGTGCGAGTAAGTGTTTGTTCATTAACTTTATACGTATGAACATTAGGGCGGTGAGTATGACCATGAATCATATTTGTAACGTTATGTTTGGCAAAGGTGGCAAGTACAGCCTCATCGACAACGTCTAAAATTTCGATAGGTTTATCAGCTTGGCTTAACTTACTTTTTTCGCGGGCATTACGCGCTATTTTTTTACGATACCAAAGCGGCATTGCAAGCATCAACTTTGGCCACCACCAACCACGGCTCTTTTTACGAAAGTTTTGATATTCAGTGTCTTGAGTGCACATTTCGTCGCCATGTAAAATAACGGTAGGCGTGCCATATAAATCAATGACTGTTTGTTCATCGAGTAATGTCATTGCGGCCATGTCGGCATATTGCTTGCGCATAATGAAATCACGATTGCCATGTATAAAATAAACAGGTGTGCCACCATCATTAACGGCGTTTAAATGTTTTGCTACATCGGCACTCAGTGCAGTAATGTAGTCATCTCCAACCCATACTTCAAAAAAATCACCCAAAATATAAAGTGCATCTACATCTTTATTTAATATATGTGTTTTTAAAAAGTCAAAAAATGCAGCGCTAATGTCGGGGCGGTTTTCGCTTAGGTGTAAATCTGCAATAAAGTAAGTTTGGCGAGTCATAGGTCAGTCTATTCTAGTTTTAAAAAAACGGGCATATACTAATAGTATACACCCGCTTATATACTCACATAATATGAGTAAACGTTACTAGTTAACAGTAACGCTTTCGATAATCACATCTTCAAGAGGTACGTCTTGGTGAAAACCAGTACTACCTGTTGCAACTGCTTTAATCTTATTTACTACGTCCATGCCTTCTACTACTTCAGCAAAAACACAATAACCCCAACCTTGCGATGTTTCGCTGCTGTGGTTTAAAAAGTCGTTGTTGTTCACGTTAATGAAAAACTGTGCTGTAGCTGAATGAGGATCAGGTGTACGTGCCATAGCTAAAGTGCCTACTTTATTAGACAGGCCATTATTAGCTTCATTCTGAATTGGGTCGTTTACTTCTTTTTGTTCCATACCTGGAACAAAACCACCGCCTTGAACCATAAAACCATCGATTACACGATGAAAGATAGTGCCGTTGAAAAAATCAGCATTTGCATACTCTAAAAAGTTTTTAACTGTGTTTGGAGCTTCTTGCTCAAACATTTTAATGGTGATATCACCAAAATTAGTGTGTAGAACAACCATGTGTTTTCCTATATCCGGTTTAAATATTGGCGCTATTTTATCGTAGTTGGCTAAGATTAACAAAGTAGATGTTTGGTTTGTTATAAAGCGCTAGAGCAGGGGCTTTTCAAGTGGTAACATAACTGTTCAAGTAAATAGTCAAGGACTCAAAGTAAATGGTAAATATATACAACACACTCACGCGACAAAAAGAGCAATTTAAACCTATGGTCGAAGGAAAAATCGACATGTATGTGTGTGGTATCACCATTTATGATTACTGCCATATTGGACACGCTCGTACTTTTGTAGGTTTTGACGTAATTGTGCGCTACTTACGCCATATTGGTTACGATTTAAAATATGTACGTAACATTACAGATATCGACGATAAAATAATTAAACGTGCGAACGAAAATGGTGAGTCAATAAACGACTTAACTGTGCGCATGACTAAAGCGATGCATGAAGATTTTGATAGCCTAAATATGCTACGCCCAGATATTGAGCCAACAGTTACAAGCCATATGGATGAAATTATCGTTATGGTTAAGCGCTTGATTGAAAAAGGCCATGCCTATGTTGCAGCCGACGGCGATGTTTTGTTTGATGTATCAACGTTTGAGCAATACGGTGCACTTTCTCAGCAAGATTTAACTATGCTGCAATCAGGTTCTCGCGTTGAAGTGGCGCAAGATAAAGACGATCCACTTGATTTTGTGTTATGGAAAAAAGCAAAAGCAGGTGAACCATCATGGTCATCACCTTGGGGTGAAGGGCGTCCGGGTTGGCATATTGAATGTTCGGCAATGAGCTCAAAGCACTTAGGTGAGCATTTTGATATTCACGGTGGGGGGTCTGATTTACAGTTCCCACATCATGAAAACGAAATTGCCCAATCGTGCTGTGCAAACAACGGCAAGTATGTAAATACATGGATACATACTGGCATGGTTCAAGTAAACAAAGAAAAAATGTCTAAGTCGTTAGATAACTTCTTTACAGTGCGTGAAGTTTTAAAAGCATACGATCCTGAATCTGTTCGTTACTTTTTAATTTCAGGTCATTACCGCAGCCAACTTAATTATTCACAAGAAAATTTAGACCAAGCGCGTTCATCACTTGAGCGCATTTATACAGCGCTTCGTGATGTCGAACCGGTAGAGTGCGATTTAGAAGGTAATGAGTTTGTTGCTAAATTTAGAAAAGCAATGAATGACGACTTTAATACACCAGAAGCACTACCTGTGTTGTTCGAACTTGCTAAAGAATTAAACCGCGTAAAAGAAAGTGACGCAGTTCAAGCTGGGCAACTTGCGTTTATATTACGCAGTATTGGTAACGTTTTAGGGGTTGCTCAACAAGCACCAGAAGCTTTTTTACAAGGCGGGCAAGATGACGACGAAGTTGCGACAATTGAAGCATTAATTGTAAAACGTAATGAAGCACGTACGAGTAAAAACTGGGCTGCTGCTGATGAAGCACGTGATGCGCTTAATGCGTTAGGTGTAATACTTGAAGATTCAGCCGGTAAAACAACGTGGCGTAAAGCGTAAGCGTTTAAAGTAATACACGTTAAACAAAAAAAGGGTTGCCAAATGGCAACCCTTTTTTTGTTTTTTAACAGCTTAGCTGTGATATTTCTCACACGCTTCAAGTGTGTTTTCAATTAAGCTCGCGACCGTCATCGGGCCAACGCCACCTGGTACAGGTGTAATAAAATGCGCTTTTTGTTCAGCCACACTGTATTGAACATCACCAACTAATTTACCCGTGTCTAAACGGTTAATGCCTACATCGATGACTATAGCGCCTTCTTTTATCCAATCTCCAGGTATAAATTCAGGTTTACCTACAGCCACAACTAATAAGTCAGCGCGGCGAACATGCGTTTCTAAGTCTTGAGTAAACTTATGGCATACTGTGGTAGTACAACCCGCTAATAAAAGCTCTAGCGACATTGGACGACCAACAATATTTGACGCGCCAACGACAACTGCATGCATCCCTTTATAACGTACACCCGTTGAATCAAGTAATGTAATAATACCTTTAGGGGTACATGGACGAAGGGCAGGCATACGCTGTGCTAATCGACCAATGTTATATGGATGAAATCCATCAACATCTTTATGTGGGGTAATGCGTTCTAAAATCTTTTCAGCATCAAGACCTTTTGGCAGTGGTAACTGCACTAAAATTCCATCAACTTCGGCATCATTATTTAGCTCGTCAATTAAATCTAAAAGAGTTTGCTCTTGCGTGTCTGCTGGTAAATCAAATGATTTGGAGATAAAACCTACTTCTTCACAGGCTTTACGTTTTGAACCAACATAAACTTGGCTTGCTGGATCAAGTCCTACAAGTACTACTGCAAGTCCTGGTGCACGTAAACCATTTGCTACACGTTCACTTACGCGTTCTGCTACAGCGCTACGTACTTGTTTTGCGATTGCCTTACCATCAATGATGTTTGCCGTCATGGGTGACCTTTAATTGGGGTTAATTAACTAGATACCGATACTCTAAAAACGAATGCATAATAAAATAGGGGTAAAAATGCTAATAAAGAAAACATACTCTTTATTTAACTCGTTTTATAATGTGCCTACTATTTTCGCAGAAAAGCATAGCAGCGCCAAGTTGCTTTTAATGTATATAACATTTGAGTTATTAAATAGTTTAAATTTCAGCCTACTATTGTAATATTTAACCATTGTGCACTAAAAATGAGCACTTGATTGGTTTTATTAAAAAAACGTTTGACCTAACCCCGTCAAATCACTATTATGCACCCCGTTGTCAACGAGGTCACTCGCTAACAATAATAAGTTTCGGCGATTAGCGCAGTTTGGTAGCGCACTTGGTTTGGGTCCAAGGGGTCGCAGGTTCAAATCCTGCATCGCCGACCATTTTCTTAAAATGGTCTTAAACTCTCAGTTTAAGTGTTCAGTATGAAAAAAGAAGTTAACTCTTCAATGTCGGCGATTAGCGCAGTTTGGTAGCGCACTTGGTTTGGGTCCAAGGGGTCGCAGGTTCAAATCCTGCATCGCCGACCATTTTCTTATCTAATAAGAATAATAAGTAAATTCCTCTAAGTTATAAATCTAAATCTGTTAGCCTATAATTCTATTAAATAATTTCTACTTTAATCCATTCAATGCCTAGTTAGCCTGTTTTTTATTCAGTTAGTCTCTATAGTCCCTTATCTAGTCCAAATAATTGCCCCCTATACTCGACTATCATAAATATTAGGTTATAATGCCGCGTCTATTGTTTAACATAGTGCCCGAAGGGCAAAGCAGCAATGGTATCTCATGGTAGCGACGGATGCTTTTAAGTGTGAAAAACCGCTTAAACTTTATCAAGACTCATGCAGATCACTTTGTTTGTAAAGGAAGGCGAACAGTCGCCAAAATTGAATATTGAGGTAAATCATGCAAGTTTCTGTTGAGACGACCCAAGGCCTTGAGCGCCGTATAACTATCACCGTTCCTTCAGAGAACGTTGAGACCGAAGTAAAAAAACGCCTACAACAACTGTCAAAAACACAGCGTATAGATGGTTTCCGTGCTGGTAAAGTTCCAGTATCTGTAATTAACAAGCGTTTTGGCCCTGCAGTTCGTCAAGAAGTTGCTGGCGAAGTAATGCAACGTAATTACATTGAAGCAATCGTTTCTGAAAAAATCAATCCAGCTGGCGCGCCTACATTCGCACCTAAATCACTTGAAGCAGGTAAAGATTTAGAATTCTCAGCAACGTTTGAAGTTTACCCTGAAGTTGAAGTTCAAGGTTTAGATAAAATTACTGTTGAGAAACCAGCGGTAACAGTGACTGACGAAGATTTAGCTAACATGCTAGAAACACTTCGTAAGCAACACGCAGCTTGGGCTGATGTTGATGCAGCTGCTGGCGAAAACGACCGTGTAACAGTTGATTTCGTAGGTACTATCGACGGTGAAGTATTTGAAGGCGGCAAAGCTGAAGACTTCCCATTAGAACTTGGCCAAGGTCGTATGATCCCAGGTTTTGAAGATAACATCGTAGGTAAAAAAGCAGGCGAAGAAGTAGTTGCTGATGTAACTTTCCCTGATGATTACCACGCTGAAAACTTAAAAGGTAAAGCGGCTCAATTCACTATCACAGTGAAAAAAGTTGAAGCGCAAGAATTACCAGAATTAAGCGAAGAGTTTGCAACTAAATTCGGTGTTACCGAAGGCGGCGTAGACGCGCTTAAAGAAGAAGTTAAAAAGAACATGACACGTGAGCTAGACCAAGCGGTTAAAGCAAGCGTTAAAGACCAAGCAATCAAAGGTCTTTTAGCTAACAACGAAATCGAAGTGCCTAAAGCACTTGTTGATCAAGAAGTTGATGCTCTACGTCAGCAAGCAGCTCAACGTTTTGGCGGCGACGCTCAAAACATGCCAGAGCTTCCAGCTGAATTGTTCCACGAGCAAGCTGTAACACGTGTTAAAACTGGCCTTTTATTAGGTGAAGTGATTAAAGCTAACGAGATTAAAGTTGATGACGCTAAAGTTGAAGCATTAATCGCAACGGTAGCTTCTGCATACGAAGATCCAACTGAAGTAGTAGAATACTACAAAGGTAATGATCAACTTATGCAGCAAATGCGTAATGTAGCAATGGAAGAGCAAGCTGTTGAAGCTATTTTAGCTAAAGCAGTTGTTACTGATGTTGAAAAAGCATTTGATGACATCATGAATCCACAGCAAGGTGCTTAATAAGTCATTGACTTAAGCTCTCGCTAACGATTAAATGGCTCGTGCTACTCTGTTTATACAGCGTGCCCGGGCCATTTTAGTTTTTGGCTCTAAATTTGCGAAAAACGATAACTATGCTTCCTTATAATAAGGATAAGTATAAGCGCATAAGGAATTAAATAAGTATGAATACTGGTATTACAGATCCCCTAAATGCATTGGTCCCAATGGTTGTTGAACAAACACCGAAAGGCGAGCGCTCGTATGATATTTATTCGAGATTATTAAAAGAGCGTATTATCTTTTTAACAGGTCAAGTTGAAGACAACATGGCAAATCTGATTTTAGCGCAAATGCTATTTTTAGAATCAGAAAATCCTGATAAAGATATCTTTTTATACATCAACTCACCAGGTGGTTCAGTAACTGCGGGTATGGCTATTTACGACACAATGAACTTCATCAAACCAGATGTAAGTACAATATGTGTAGGTCAAGCTGCAAGCATGGGTGCTTTTTTACTTACTGCTGGCGCTAAAGGTAAGCGTTTTTGCCTACCAAACTCACGTGTGATGATTCACCAACCATTAGGTGGTTTCCAAGGTCAAGCATCTGACTTTGAAATACATGCTAAAGAAATTCTGTCTATTAAAGATAAGCTTAACCGCTTAATGGCTGAGCATACAGGCCAACCATTAGATATTATCTCTAAAGACACAGATCGTGATAACTTTATGAGTGCCACGCAAGCTGTAGATTACGGCTTGGTAGACTCTGTGTTTACAAATCGCGACAAAAAGTAAGCGCTTGGCGAGCAGGATTGCCTGTTTGCCACTTTGAGTTACTATGCGAAAACCAATAAATTTTGGTATAGTTAAAGCGTATTGAAATAGCCGCCAACAGTTTTGGTGGCCAACGTAATAAAATGAGGTAGCTGAATGTCTGACACTCCTACAGACGGCGACAAAAGTAATAAATTGTTATACTGCTCTTTTTGTGGCAAAAGCCAACATGAAGTGCGTAAATTAATTGCAGGCCCTTCAGTATACGTTTGTGATGAATGTGTAGAGTTGTGTAACGATATTATCAGGGAAGAGATCAAAGACATTGCTCCTAAGCATGATACGTCTGACAAACTACCTGTACCAAAAGAAATTCGTAAACACTTAGACGATTATGTTATTGGTCAAGATCATGCTAAAAAAGTATTGTCTGTTGCCGTTTATAACCATTATAAACGCCTACGTAACCAATCGACTAAGCAAGACATTGAATTAAGTAAAAGTAATATTTTGCTTATCGGCCCAACAGGTAGTGGTAAAACATTACTTGCAGAAACATTAGCGCGTCTACTTGATGTGCCGTTTACTATGGCCGATGCCACTACATTAACCGAAGCAGGTTATGTAGGTGAAGATGTTGAAAACATCATTCAAAAGCTTTTACAAAAATGCGATTACGATGTTGAAAAAGCGCAACGTGGCATTGTTTACATTGATGAAATTGACAAAATTTCTCGTAAATCAGATAACCCGTCAATTACACGTGATGTATCGGGCGAGGGCGTTCAACAGGCGCTACTTAAACTGATTGAAGGCACCGTTGCTTCTGTTCCACCGCAAGGTGGTCGTAAACATCCACAACAAGAGTTTTTACAAGTAGATACATCTAAAATCTTGTTTATTTGTGGTGGTGCATTTTCAGGCCTAGATAAAGTAATTGAGCAACGTAGCCATAAAAATACCGGTATCGGTTTTGGCGTTAGCGTAAAAGAATCTGCGGCGAGTCGTTCTTTAAGTGAAACTTTTAAAGACGTAGAACCAGAAGATTTAGTTAAATACGGCTTAATTCCTGAGTTTATAGGTCGTTTGCCAGTAGTTGCTACGTTAACAGAACTTGACGAAGCTGCTCTTGTGCAAATATTGAGTGAACCTAAAAACGCGATTACTAAACAGTTCTCAGTATTGTTTGGTATGGAAGACGTTGAACTTGAGTTTCGCGATGATGCCTTAGCTGCAATTGCCCATAAAGCAATGGAGCGTAAAACAGGTGCACGTGGTCTTCGTTCAATCGTTGAAGGTGTGTTACTTGATACTATGTACGAACTTCCTTCAATGGATGACGTAAGCAAAGTGGTTATTGATGAAACCGTTATTAAAGGTGAGTCAGACCCAATCTTGATTTATGAAAATAATAAACAAGATAAAGCTGCATCAGAATAGTTTTTAAGCTATTTGAATGAAAAAAGGAGCCTTAGGCTCCTTTTTTTATAATTAATTTAATCGAGTATGGGAAAATTGTTGAACTTTAATTAGGTTATCCCCATATACTTGAGTAATCTTTAAAATAAATGAAGTGCGAAGAGAAACTATAATGACGCTTGAGAGAACCGACCGAGTCGAAATCCCAGTCCTTGCACTGCGCGATGTTGTGGTATACCCGCACATGGTGATCCCGCTTTTTGTTGGCCGTGAAAAATCAATAAAATGCCTAGAAGCGGCAATGGACAAAGACAAACAAATTTTCTTGGTTGCACAAAAAGATGCAACTGTAGATGAACCAGAGCAAGATGATATTTATCGTATCGGTACTATTGCCACTGTACTTCAGTTATTAAAATTACCAGACGGTACAGTTAAAGTTTTAGTTGAAGGTACACAGCGCGCACAAATTGAAGAATTTGTAGATAACGATGACTTTTTTGTTGCTAATGCTCAATTTATTGAATCTGATTCGGTAGATGATAAAGAACAAGATATTTTTATTCGTAGCGCAATTAGCCAGTTTGAAGGCTATGTAAAGCTAAACAAAAAAATTCCACCTGAAGTACTAACTTCAGTTTCAGGTATTGATGAGCCAGCACGCCTTGCCGACACAATGGCAGCCCATATGCCGCTTAAAGTACCTGAAAAGCAAAAAGTGCTCGAAATTTCAAGCGTTACAGAACGTCTTGAATATTTAATGGCATTAATGGAAGGCGAAATAGACTTACTGCAAGTTGAGAAGAAAATTCGTACTCGCGTTAAAAAGCAGATGGAAAAGTCTCAGCGCGAGTATTACCTCAATGAACAAATGAAAGCCATTCAAAAAGAGCTGGGTGAGCTTGACGATGTACCTGATGAATTTGAAGCACTTAAAAAACGCATCGAAGAATCGGGTATGCCAGCAGAGGCACAAGACAAAGCGACGACAGAGCTTAATAAGCTTAAGATGATGTCGCCAATGTCTGCAGAAGCGACTGTAGTGCGTTCATACATTGACACATTAATTAATGTGCCATGGAAAAAACGCTCTAAAGTGAAAAAAGACTTAGCGGGCGCGCAAAAAATTCTTGATAGCGATCACCACGGCTTAGATAAAGTAAAAGAACGCATTATTGAGTATCTCGCAGTACAACAGCGTACTAATAAGCTTAAAGGGCCAATTTTATGTTTAGTTGGGCCACCAGGTGTTGGTAAAACATCGCTTGGGCAATCTATAGCGCGTTCAACTGGTCGTAAGTATGTTCGTATGGCGCTTGGCGGCGTACGTGATGAAGCTGAGATCCGTGGTCATCGTCGTACATACATTGGTTCAATGCCAGGTAAGCTAATTCAAAACATGACAAAAGTGGGCGTTAAAAATCCATTATTTTTGTTAGATGAAATCGATAAAATGTCATCAGACATGCGTGGCGACCCAGCATCAGCACTATTAGAAGTGCTTGATCCTGAGCAAAACAGCCACTTTGCCGATCATTACCTTGAAGTAGATTACGATTTATCTGATGTTATGTTTGTAGCAACATCAAACAGCTTTAACATTCCTGGCCCATTATTGGACCGTATGGAAGTTATTCGTTTATCGGGTTACACCGAAGATGAAAAGCTAAACATTGCAAAAGAGCACTTAATTACTAAACAAGTAAAACGTAACGGCTTAAAAGAGTCTGAAATAGTTATCGAAGATAGTGCAATTATTGGCATTATTCGTTACTACACACGTGAAGCGGGTGTACGTAACCTAGAGCGCGAAATTTCAAAACTATGCCGTAAAGCAGTTAAAAATATCTTACTTGAAAAAGACACTAAAACAGTGACTATCAATCAAGATAACCTAGAAGACTTTTTAGGTGTGCAACGCTTTGATTATGGTAAAGCTGAAGATGGCGACCGTATTGGTCAAGTTACAGGTTTAGCATGGACAGAAGTTGGCGGTGATTTGCTAACAATCGAATGTGCGGCTGTACCAGGTAAAGGTAAACTTACTTATACCGGTTCACTGGGCGATGTGATGCAAGAGTCGATTCAAGCGGCAATGACGGTAGTACGTAATCGCGCAGATACATTTCGTATTAATAGCGACTTTTACGAAAAACGTGATATTCACGTTCACGTACCAGAGGGCGCAACACCGAAAGATGGTCCTAGTGCGGGCGCAGCAATGGTAACAGGTCTTGTATCTAGCTTAACGGGTAACCCTGTACGAGCAGATGTTGCAATGACCGGTGAAATTACGCTACGTGGTGAAGTACTTCCTATTGGTGGCTTAAAAGAGAAATTATTGGCGGCGCATCGTGGTGGAATTAAAACAGTCATCATTCCAAAAATTAACGAACGTGACTTAAAAGAGATTCCAGAGAACGTGCTGGCAGGTCTTGATATTCACCCAGTTACTTGGATTGACGAGGTGTTAAAGCTTGCTTTAGTGCATCCTGTTGAGAGTTTTTCGGTCGAAACACCTAAAAACCAAGAAAAAAGCTAAAAAAAGTGCTTTTTAGGGCTTTTCAAATCTAAACGGTATGATAAGTTAAGCACTGGTTTTCAAGCCTAGCCCTTATGGGGCGTAGGCTTAAGAAAAATATAATCATGTGAGCATTAAAAGTTTGCTCTACAATTTTCAAAAAAGTGATGTTAGTTTAAAAAACCATCGCTCTTGATAATAACAATGAAAGAGGATGATATTGTGAATAAATCTCAATTAATCGATCAAATCGCAGCTGATGCTGACATTTCTAAAGCGGCTGCAGGTCGTGCACTAGATTCATTCATCGAATCTGTATCTGGCGCGCTAAAAGAAGGCGACTCAGTTGCACTTGTTGGTTTTGGTACTTTCTCAGTACGTGACCGTGCTGCACGTTCAGGCCGTAACCCGCAAACTGGTGAAACAATCCAAATTGCTGCTGCAACTATTCCTGCTTTTAAAGCCGGTAAAGCGCTTAAAGACGCAGTAAACTAATCACTGTTTTAAACACATTAGTTATGGCGAGTGTAAAGTTACTGATTCACCACAACAGATGAATTAAGTAACTTTACCGCCAGTTACTTCAAGTGAAAAAGCGTATCTGGTAAGATACGCTTTTTTTACATGTGACAAGGTAAAATACCTTGATCAAAAAGAGATAAACAAATGCTTGAGAAAATCAGAGAAGGTTCGCAAGGACCTGTAGCCAAAATAATTTTAGGCGCGGTGATTTTATCTTTTGCCTTAGCAGGGATCGGTAGTTACTTAGGTCAAACCACAGAACAACCCGTTGCTGAAGTAAATGGAATTAAAATTAGTCAAACCGATTTTAACCGTGCTTACCAAAATGAACGTAGCCGTTTAGAGCAACAATTTGGTGAATATTTCACACAAATTGCCGCTGATCCAAATTACATGGCGCAAATTCGCCAAGGTGTAGTTGACCGCTTAGTACAACAAGAATTGCAATCACAGCTAGCGGCTGATTTAGGCCTTCGCGTAAGCGACGAAAGTGTACGTAAAACAATTTTAGAACTACCGTACTTTCAAATTGGTGAAAAGTTTAATAACGATCGTTACTTACAAGTAATTCGTCAAATGAACTTTCAACCAGATGCTTTTCGTGAATACTTACGTAAAGATATGACACGTAGTCAGGTAGTATCTGCTGTTGCAGGTACAGACTTTGCCCTAGAGAGCGAGCTTAAAAGCGCAATTGCTCTGCAGCAGCAAACTCGTAGTATTGACTACTTAGTCATTAATAAAGAAGCGCTTGCCGCGGACGTAGAAGTATCAGAGCAAGAAGTGTCTGATTACTACGAGCTAAACGCATCACAATTTTTATCTCCAGAGCTTATTTCAGTAAGTTATATTGAGCTTAAAGCAGCAGATATTAATGTTGAATCGGTAACCGAGGATGACGTTAAAGCGTATTACGAGCAAAACAAAGCGCAGTACATAGAACCTGAAAAGCGTCGCGTATCACATATCTTAATTGATAACAGTGAAGACGATGATGCAGCAAAAGAAAAAGCCAATGCACTTCATGCACAACTAGAGCAAGGTGCAGACTTTGCTGAGTTAGCACAATCATCATCTGACGATATCGTTAGTGGCGAAATGGGCGGCGACCTTGAATGGATTGAACGTGACGTAATGGACCCTGCATTTGAAGATGCGACTTTCGCACTGCAAAACAAAGGTGACATTTCTGAGGTTGTTGCTTCTGAGTTTGGTTATCACATAATTAAACTTACAGACATTCAACCACAACAAGTTAAAGCGTATGACGATGTTAAAGCTGACTTACGTGCTGAATTAGAACAAGCTGAAAAAGTAGATGCGTTTTACGAAAAGCAAACAGAAATGGGCGCACTTGCATTTGAAATTTCAGACCGCTTAGACGACGCTGCAGAAGTTGCTGAAGTGGAAGTTAAATCTACACCTCTTTTAGCACTTAATGCTCTACCAGAGCCTTTAAACAGCCCTGCAGTTGTAACAGCACTAACATCAGTTGATTTACTTGAAGATAAAGTAAACTCTGAAGTGATTGAGCTTGGTGAGGAGCATGCAATTATTGTTCGTATTAACGAGCATAAACCTGCTGCTACTAAAGCGCTGGATGAAGTAAGCGAGCAAATTAAAGCGCGTTTAGTTAATGAAAAATCGTCTGAGCTTGCTAAAGAAAAAGCGCGTAGCTTATTTGCAGAAGTACAAGCAGGTAAGAGCTTAAACGATGTAGCAAACGAGCAAAGCTTGACGGTTCGTCAAGAAGCGCAGTTAACACGTCAAAGCTACACTGTTTCACCTGCTATTGTGACTCAAGCATTTAAAATGGCTCACCCAGCAGATTCTGCGGTAGTTGAGCTTGTTAATTTAAATAATGGTGATGCAGCAATTGTTGCGCTTAAGTCGGTAACAGATGCACAAGTTGCAGCTAATATTGATCCTCAAGCAAAACAAAGCATTACTATGGCGCAAGCTAATAAAAACTACATGGTATTTATTGAAGCGCTTAAAGCCAATGCTGAACTTAACTTACCAACGGCTACACAAACTGTTGAATAATTAATTTTAGCTCATAAAGAAAGGCGCTTTTAAAGCTGTCTCTTGATCACAAGTCTGACTCAAGAGATTTTGCTAAATCGTAGCCTTCCAGGATGGCTTGTAACTTAAGCCATCCTTGCCATAACACTTTCACAGATGCACGCCCTGTGCGCTTGGTATCTTTCCA
>NZ_JADYXH010000018.1:0-85037 GCF_015864395.1 Pseudoalteromonas sp. SWYJZ12 | reverse complement strand
CTAATTTACAAAAAAACTAAAAATTTAAGAGCCTGTCAGCTTCTACTTGGCCATAGAAAACTAGAGAGCACTGTCAGGTACTTGGGAATAGAAGTTGATGATGCGTTAGAAGTATCAGAACAGATCGATGCTTAAATTTGAACCTAAGCCAGACTCGAAGTTAGAGTCTGGCACGTGCCATAATCCGACCTTGAGACACATAGAGATTAAGACTGCAAAGATACGAAAGCGGAAGTTAGCTTTGGCCTGTTTAACGACAAATATTCCGACAAAGCAGTCATGACTATTAGTTTATTGTTAAATCTAATCTTTCTTTTCGTTCATCTACTCAATAACCCCACGCTAAACGTGACTTTAGCGTGGGGTTAGAGTTCACAGTAATTTTATCTGGATAGCTCTTTTATTTTTTTCTCTGAAAACCAGCGATATAAAACAGGTAAAACAAATAATGTTAACAGTGTTGCAGTTACCAAGCCGCCAACAATAACACTCGCTAATGGGCGCTGTATTTCTGCACCAACACCATTAGACATTAACATCGGTATCAAACCTAAAGCTGATGTTATAGCAGTCATAAGTACAGGTCTTAATCTTGAAGTAGCGCCTTCAAAAACGGCTTTAGATGCTTCTAGACCGTCTTTAATACGTTGGTTGATACTTTCTACCATAACGACCCCATTCAATACCGCTACACCAAATAAGGTAATAAAGCCAACGGAGCTTGGTACAGACAAGTATTGTCCAGATAAATATAAGGAGAAAACTCCGCCAATTACAGCAAGCGGCACGTTGACCAATATCAGCATAGCTTGACCAACAGAACCAAAGGCAAAGTAAAGTAGTAGTGCGATTAGTGCTAACGATAAAGGTACAACTATAGCTAACCTATTTTGAGCACGTTTTTGACTTTCGAACTGGCCGCCAATCGAAACAGAATAACCTGAAGGTAAGTCAACCTTTTCAGCAATTACCGTTCTGATATCGGCAACCACGCTTCCCATATCTCGATTTTGTACATTTGCTTGGATAACGACTCTTCGTTGTACATCATCGCGTCTAACTTGTGGTGGGCCTGACTCAAATGAGACTGAGGCTACGTCACCCAGCCGCACCCAAGCACCAGTAGGTGATTGAAGCCGAATATCAGCAATAGCTTCTTTGTTACTTCGGTACTCTTCCTCTATGCGAACGTAAATATCATAACGTTCATTACCATTGATTATTTGTCCGGCTTCAACACCACCAATACCATCACGCACAACCTCCATTATGTCACTCACAGACAATCCAAAGCGTGATAGTTCTTGCCTGTTAGGACTTATCACCAATTGCGCTTCACCAGCAATTTGCTCCAATGCAACATCCCTTGCACCTTCAATGTTTTTAATTGCTGTTTCTATTTCTTGACCTTTAGCCGCCAGTACCTCAAGTTCAGGCCCAAACAACTTTATCGCCAACTGAGCCTTAACACCAGATAGTAGCTCATCGACACGAGTCGCAATAGGTTGAGAAAAGTTGAGTAGCAACCCAGGGAATTCTTCTAAAGATCTCTCCATTTTTCCTTGAAGTTCATATCGATTAGATGCACTGGTCCACTCAGAAACAGGCTTCAACCCTATGTAAATTTCGATGTTATTCACAGGCTCTGGGTCTCCACCTATTTCTGCTCGACCAATTCGGCTTAATGCATAGGTTACTTCAGGGAAAGCCATTAGTTTTTCTTCTAGAATTGGTGCCACAGTGAGCGCGGTATCTAAACTGGAAGAAGGTGCAAGCGTTGCTCTTAAGTTTATCGTCCCTTCTTCTAACTCAGGTACAAATTCAGTACCAATTAATGGAACTAATGCAAAGGCAGAGAAAACTAATATAAGTGCGGCTGAAATGACTAATTTGGTGCGTTTTAGTGCGAATGTAAGCCCTTTTCTGTAGAGTTTGTCTAATGGCCTAAGAACAAAGCTTTCCCTCTCTTTTACACCTGACTTAAATAAATAAGTAGCTAAAGCGGGTACAACAAACAACGCAACCACAATAGCAGATATAACAGCTAAAATGATGCTTATTGCCATAGGTTGAAATAACTTTGCCTCAACACCTTCAAAGCTAAATAAAGGCGTAAATACGACTAAAATAATAGAAGCTGCAAAAAATACGGGACGAGCCACTTCTTTACCCGCATTTTGAAGACGTAACTTAATACCATGCTCATCTTGTTCTACATCATGTGGATCAGTATCAGCACTAGGCACTCTTTCTTTTACAGTTTTTAAATGGGTAGAGTCTGGTCTATTTAAATGCTTAAACATGTTTTCAACCATCACGACTGAACCATCAACTAGCATACCAATGGCTACGGCAATGCCACCCAATGACATAAGGTTTGCAGAAATGCCCCACCAAGCCATGATCATTAACGCGATACCAATTGAAATTGGAATAGATATTAGGACAAGGAAGGTTGCACGTATATTCATTAAAAATAGTGCTAATACAATACAGATGAAAATAAATGCTAGTAATAGTGCATCAACTACTGTATCAACGGCTTTTTCAATCAAATCAGCCTGATCATAAAATGGTTCAAAGCGAACACCTTTAGGCAATGCTTGATTAATCAATGGGATTCTTGCATTGATACCATCAATGGTGGCTTTAGTATTAGACCCCATGCGTTTTAAGACAATGCCAGAGACAACTTCACCTAAATTTTCGACTTTACCGTCTTCGGTTTTGCGCGTCATTGTGACAGCACCTTGACGAATTTCACTGCCCATTTCAACTTTAGCAATATCCGAAACCGTCACAACTGTCCCATCAACTGTTTTGACGGGAACTTGTTTGATATTACTAATACCAGCGTCACCACTTTCAAACCAACCTGCACCTCTAATAACAAGCTGCTCTTGCCCACGGTTCATATACCATCCGCCAACATTGGCATTGTTGTTATCTAGGGCACCAACAACGTCTTCTTGCGTTAGGTTATAAGAAAGAAGCTTAGATGGATCTACATTTACTTGGTACTGCCTAACAATACCTCCAAAGGAGAGTACATCAGTAACACCATCGACAGGCATAACGAGTAATTTTACTACCCAATCATTGAGACTCCTGAGTGCCATAGCATCATAGCCTGCATCTTTATCTGAAATAAGAAGGTACTGAAATACTTGGCCTAGCCCTGAGGTGTTTGGCCCCATTTCGGGTGTGCCGACACCTTCTGGTATCAGTTCTTTTGCGGCTTGAAGACGCTCAAATACAAGTTGTCTTGCAAAGTAAATGTCGGTGCCTTCTTTGAAAACAACCGTGACGCCAGACAAGCCTGTTTTAGAAATTGAGCGCACTTGTTCTACATCAGGTAAGGCATACATGACCGCTTCAATGGGGTACGTAATGAGTTGTTCAACTTCTTCAGCAGCTAGTCCTGGCGCTTCAGTATTTACAGCAACTTGAACATTAGTAACATCAGGAAAGGCATCTAAATTTAGTTTTGGTATAACCATAATTGCGCCGACAATTGTGGCAAACAGCGCAATCAAAATCAGGAGTCTATTATTAACAGACCAATCTATTATTTTATTAAACATAGTCTTGCTCCTTAGTGGTTATGCGGATCAAATCCGCCTTTAGCGATTTCAGAAGCAACAAAAAATGCGCCTTTGGTTACAATTCGCGTCCCACTATCAAGGCCAATGATTTCCCTAAAATCACCTAAGGCTCGGCCTAGTTCTACTTCTACAGCTTTAAATTCTCCAGGGTGGTCTTCGACAAATACGGTCCAATCACCATCTGCGCTGCGGATCAATGCTTCTTCTGGCACAGCCATCACTTTCTGCTTTGTGGCAAACTGAAAGTAAACTTTTACAAACATACCTGAATGAAGGTTATCATCAGCATTCTGTACCCCCAATCTAATAATTCTTGTACGAGTTACGGGATCAATTGTATGGGCTTCTTGGATAACTTTGGCATTGTAACTCTGGCCTTCTAATTTAAGTACCGCAGGAGAATCAATTGATAAATTTAGCTTTTTATTTGGAGAAACTTTTGCTTCAACCCATAGTTGTTTTTCATCAGCTAACAACATGACTGAATCCCCAGCATCAACACGTTGCCCTTGGATAAAGTCGTCTTGAAGCACGACACCTTCACGGTGCGCCGTTAATGCATATTGTCCAAATGCTTTAATGTCTTTGTTAGAAATACCATTTATTGCTTTTTCAGTTAACCCTAAAGCAATGAGCTTGCCATAGCTCGCATTGTATGTTGTTTCAGCTTGTAATAATCGACTTTCACTCACCGTCTTATTACCCAGCTTTTTTACACGTTGCCATTCGGTTGAAGCGATTAAATAGTCAGCTTGTGCTTGTGCCATTGCTTCACTAAATAATGTAACTAACTTCTGACCTATTTCTACATACTCGCCAAGCGCTGCATGGCGACTGATAATGACTGACTCTGTACGTGGTGATACCACATAACTTTTATAGCCATTAGCTTTTATTTCGCCAGGTGCATATACGGAGCTAAATTGATATTCAGGCTTAACACTTTCCACTTTAATGTTAGCAAGCGACATCTTCTTTGGATCAATAGTGATACCTTCTTCATGTCCTTCTTCTCCCTCTTTATTACCACCTTCATGGCCGTGCTCGTCATGGTCACCTTTATCTTCTTCATGTCCCTTTTCGTGTTCATGCTCATCTTGATGTTCTTTTTCTTCTTGTTTCGAAACGTTTGTGACAGAACCAGTTCCATCTGACGACTGTGCAAAAGCATCATGATTTGTAGTAAACCCAACTAACAGGCAGCTAATTACTACGGCTAAAAATTTTTTACTAATTACTGTATTCATTTTTGTAACCTATATTTTTAATAAATTTAAGATTTCGTTTTTCGCTACTGAAAAAACAAAGCGCTCAAATCTCAAATTTGGATAACTGACCCATACTTAAAATGAAGGATATTTCTGCAAGCTTGAATTGATTTTCCAAACGTATTCCTGCATGAAGCCCTTCCGCACGTTGATTTAATGCAAGTAAGTAGTCAGAAGTATTAATGTCACCAGCTTCCCAGCGCTTATTTAATAAGTTTTCGCTGCTATCTAATCTGCCTTTTGTCAGTTTTTGCCATTGCTCATAATATTTTTTACTGACAATAAGCGATTCATAATTAGCTTTTGCTTCAAATGACTGCTTTCGATAAACCGACCGAAAGTTAGCCTCTGCTGCAATTGCTTCTGAATAAGCGGCTTTAACAGTATCTGAATAGTTATTTCTGATATTTAAAGGCATTGAGAAAGTCACGCCAATCAAGTCTTCATCTCCACTTTTCCCTGCGTTAACTCCAATGGTTGGATTGGCTTTAGATTCCATAGTGGTTAGTTGAGCTTTAGATTGTTTTATCTTCCATTGCGCTCTAGCGAGTTTAACTTTTGGATGTTCCTCAACCCACTGAGAGTTAAATGAATAGTTTGTTGCTCCAAAAGTAAATGAAAACAAATTGGTAGTATTAGGCGTCCAATCAGGCAATAACTCCTGAACATTTACCTCTGCATTTTTCAAAGCAATTTGCGACTCAGATATTTCACTGAAAACTTGGGACAAGTTTAAATAAACCAGTTCAGCGTCAAGTGGCTCTAAAAGTCCTGCTTTTCGCTTATCTTCAATAATTCCAACGAGCGTTTGTAATTGATTTTCTCTTACTGAAAGTAACTGAGCCACCTTTTTTGCTGCTTGCCAATTAACTATTGCAGTTAAAGCGTTAGCCTTTTTAGAATCGAGTAGAGATAACAATTGTTGCTGGTTTGCATAAACACCAATTTCACCAATGCTTTTATTTGCTGATTGCTTATCCCAAAAATCAATCGTTTGACTGATACCAATAGAATAATTATCAAAATCACCCTCTTTTTCATAGCTTGCTTCAAGCTCTGGGTTATATACGGCTTTAGTTAAGCTCTTGGCTCTATGATTACTTGCATTAAGTAACTCTTTAGCCGCAACAACTTCGGGATCTTTATTTATTTGACTATCTAGCCATGAAATACTTTTCTGTTTGGCATAAGTGGCAACTGAAAAACTCACAGCCATACATAAAGACAGGACTAAACCTGCATTTTTTAAATATATATACATAAAAATTCTTAATTTTAAAATTAATAAACACGAAACCTTTATCCATTATTAAAGGATAAATAGGTCATTAAAAATTAATCTAATTAAGAAATGGGCGGACGAAGTATCGCTTCAAGAAAGGTACTTGTTTGATCAATTTGATAAGGCGTTTTATTGATAATGTTTAGTTTGCCCGTGGTATTTGAATTACTGACTAAAATCCAAGATAAGTGGCTGCCACTGCAATGTCCGCAGTGATGACAATCTTTTTCATTATGCTGCTCATCACCTACATTATCATTTGAGACATTTCGATCATCTGCATGATCATGTTGAATTTGAAGGTGCTCTATATCTATTTGGTGATTCTCAGGTGTTGCGGATACAACAGCAGTTAACGATTGCAAAACAATCGAAACGACTAATAGTATTTTTAACGCAACATTGAATTTCAAAATAAACACCTACTTAAATATGAAAAATTATAATATCAAAAAAAGGTTTTCTAAACTAGCCATGCGCATGTTTTTCATGCTCGTCACGGCAAGTTTCTTGAGGAAACTCAAACTCAATGGTTGTATGAGATAAATTATAAGAAGAAAGTTCCTTAGCCACTTGTTGTTTTAGCCTAATTAATTTATCAACCTCAAAGTTATGGGCTAACTCTAGGTGAGCAGTTAATACGTGACTTTCCCCGTCTAATGACCAAAAGTGCATATGATGAATCCCATTAATTTCAGGTATAGCCTTTATCGCTTTTTCAATATTATTCTGCACTTCTTCATCAGGTGTAGCTTGAAGAAATAGTGCCAATGTTGTTTTCAGGTTTTTCAAAACGTTAAACAATATAAACAGTGTAAAGCCTATAGAAAGCAAAGGATCTAATATTGGTAGATCTACAAAAAGCAGCACGATAGAAACAATTAGGACTGCAACCCAGCCAAGTACGTCTTCAAGCAAATGCCACGTAAGTACTTTTTCGTTCAGCGTTTTACCCGCTTTTAGTTTAAATACTGCATACCCATTAACAGCAACCCCAAGTAATGCAAGACCCAACATTCCTTCAGCCATTGGCATTTCAGGATTAGATAATCTTGGTATTGCTTCAAATAGCACCCAGACAGAACCAATAACTAATACAATACTGTTAATTAATGCGCCAAACAGGGTAAGACGACGATAGCCATAGCTAAATCTATCGGATGCTTCTTTATCCGAGAAACGACTCAGTATCCAAGCGAATCCTATAGATAAACTGTCACCCAGGTCATGTACAGCATCAGCCATAATAGCGGTACTGTTGGTTAGCCAACCACCAATAAATTCGATAATAGTAAATGAAACATTAAGGAAAAATGTCCAACCTATACGGTCGTCTTTTCCATGCGAATGGCTATGGCTATGATTGTGCATTTTCCACCTCAAGAACTTTTAAATTTCTTACATTGACTACGTTAAAATTGATAAAGTGACGGATCACTCGTTGATACATCCAACGTTTGATTCCTGATAAGTTAGTTCCTTTTTCGAGATAAAACTCATCAGGGGAATTATAAACACCAAAATCATCATGAATACCTTCTTTTTGTATATAGGTATCTTGACCACGCCAATCTGTATCTGGCGAAGAGAAACACTTTGTTGCAACACCATAACCACAAAATTCGTTTTTTATTTGACTAAATTTGTGCTGTAGTGAACTTAAATATTGTTCATCTAATATAAAGCCTTCTAAGTTTATCCAACGATCCTTGAAATAAACTTCAATCCAACTATGAATGATATATTTAGGTGCTAACCAAAATACATAAGTTGGAATAGCTCCTTTTTGTAATCGCTGCTCAATAGTAAAGCCGTGAAAACGACATTGAATACCTAATCCTCGTAACAAAGCCATCAGCAAGTTACCCTTGGTATTGCATTGTCCGTAACCATCGGCTAAAACACTGCTTGCTGAAATATCATCACTCTCATTGTAACCAAATAATATTTCATCTTTAACAAATTGGTAGGCTGCACCAATTTTGTTGAAGTCATCGAGTTCTTGCCAATTACGCTCAGAAATTAATGATTGAATTGTAGAGTGTTCAAAATTTACTATCTTGGGTTTTTTCTAGATATTTGCTATTCATTGATGTTTCCTTACTTTGAACAACCAAAGGTTGATTGTTTATCTTCATTTGGTGTTTAACGTGTTTTCTCAGCAACAGCTAATTCTTGTTTAGCATCGCTTAGTATTCGGTAAGCGCCTCGAAGAATTAACATTGAAATGATGCTACCAATGACGATATCAGGCCAACGCTGTTTCAGCACCATAACGAGTATGCCTGCGATAACGACACCAAGATTTGCAATTACATCATTCGCTGAAAATATCCAGCTAGCTCTCATATGTACTTCATCGTTGTTGTGCTTTCGAATAAGGATGAGACAAATCACATTTGCAACTAAAGCAACCATGCCTACGCCAATCATAAACCAAGAGTGAGGCTCACTTTCACCATACAGCCTTCTAGCAATATCCATTAGAATTAGCACGCCTAACCCCAGTTGGAAATAGCCACTCACTAAAGCAGCATTAGCCTTATGTTGGATTGACTTTCCCACCGCGTATAGTGCAATTGCATAGACGATTGCATCCGCTAGCATGTCTAACGAATCTGCAATTAAAGCCGTTGATTCTGATAACCAACCAAAGCCAATTTCAAAAACAAACATCGAGGCATTGATAGCCAGAAGCCAATAAAGCACCGTTTTTTGCTGGTTATCTTTTAGCTCAACTTCACACCCACAATCGCTCATTTTCATCTCCGATTAACTTGTATGCTCTAACTATAAATCCTATAGTGACTATAGGGTCAAGTTTATTTGGAAATTTTATGAAAATTGGTGAGTTATCGAAAACATCGGGGTATTCAGTACAAACCATCCGATATTATGAAAAGGAGGGCTTGCTGTCAGATCCTGATCGCACTGAAGGGAATTTCAGGTTGTATTCTAATAAGGCATTTAAAGAGCTAGAGTTCGTAAAGCATTGTCGAAGTTTAGATATTCCGCTTAATGATATTAAGCGACTCATTGAATTAAAAAACAAGCCAGAGGAGAGTTGCTCTAGTGTAAATGCATTAATTGATCGGCAACTAACTTTAGTTAATCAACGAATGAAGGAATTGAATGCACTCAAAAAAGAGTTAAAACTAATGGCAAGCTCTTGCGGGTCTGACGGTACAATTGAAGTCTGTGGCATTATCAAGTCATTAGATAGTTGAACTAAATATAACTTTAGATTAGTAGTATTCACAAAGGCAATAATGAAAACCATTGGCAAATTAGCACAATCATTAAATTTAAATGTAGAAACCATTCGTTTTTATGAACGAGAAGGACTGATTACACAACCTGAAAAACCAATATCTGGTTATAGACAATATGACGAATCAATAGCAGGACAACTTAGGTTTATCACAAAAGCCAAAGCGCTCGGCTTTACGTTAAGAGAAATAAAATCGCTAATGTCTATGGACAGCAACTGCGCTCAAGTTGAGCTATTAAACCGACAAAAGTTAGCAATCATTCGAGACAAAATTAATGACCTTCAACGTTTAGAGAAAGTAATTGTGGGTATGACAAATACCTGTATGCAAAACGAAGATCCAACACATTGCCCCATAATTGACTCATTAAAATGATTGACTCCGTACTTGTATACGGAGTTTAGAATGATGGTAATATCAACCAATAGACTTTCAAATGATAAATAAAATATTAGACAGAGTAGGCTCTAGTGGCGTTTGGCTAGCGGCACGGCCTGCCTCCCTGCATTAAGGTCACTTGCATCGGCATTAGGACTAGGCTTCTTCTCTCACTTCGAAGGAATAGCTGTAAATACGCTTTTACCTATTTTTGCATCTTTGGAACTATTGGTAAACTTATACAACTGGCACAAAAATAAAAACCATACCAGAGCTGTCTTCAGCATTCTAGGGCCTGTAGCAGTGCTATTAACGCTTTATCCTCTTTGGCTATATGATTGGAGCACATACCTATTTTACTTTGGTATTTGCTTAATGGTCGTTATGTCGGTTTTGGATATCGTAAAACCAGTAAGGGAGCAAACATGCAACGTATGGCTAATTGCCGTCGTTGAAACGATTAACGGTCAATGTCTGCTTTTCGCTCTAAGCGGACTAGAAAAAATTTCACAAAATTTATTAATTAAATTTATAAACTCTTAAACACTAGGATGATTAAAAATTTATTGCCAAAAGAATCCTGGAATCAAATTTAGATTAGATCTATTTAAGATAAAGTTAGAGGGCTAGTGCTTTTTTAAATCATGCAATTGATAAAAAACTTTAGTCTCGTTGTAACTTCAAGATACCTTAGTGAAGCCAGAGCAAATTGATGGGGTTTTAAGTTCAGGCAGAGCCAGACTCAACTACTGAGTCTGGTTCGTGCTATAAATAAGCTCGTCATCATATTTTTAAATTAAAGCTGTTATTTACCTAACAAACATCCAAATACCGGCAGCTATCATAAATAAGTTTTCTGTTAGGGAGATAAACCCTAGTGGTACGTTACTGTCACCGCCTACACACGCACATTTTAACTCTCGTTTATCTATATAGACTGCTTTTATCACTGAAACAGCACCAACCCCACCTATGAATAATGAAATAGGGGCAATAATATAGGCTGGTAATCCGGCTATCATTCCAATGCCAACAAATGCTTCTAAAAATGGGTAAACATAAGCGTACCTGACTATTTTCATAGCGACTAAGTCATAGGTTATAAATGAATTAGTAAAGCTAAATAAGTCTTGAAGCTTTTGTATTGCTAACACTGCCATTGTTAGGGCTACAAACAGTTCAGCGGTTTGCATTGATAATAAGCTATTAGCCGATGCAAAACTAAATGCCACACTAAGCAAAAAACTAACCGAAAAAATCGCAATCACGGGCGTGTAAGTTGTACCTTCTTGGGCTGCTTGTGGCTTATTAAAGTAATTACGTAAATCGTCGTAGCCACCTATACGTTTATTATCAATAAATGTTTGAGGTGTAGTTTCTACGCTGTGTTGTTTTTTAAATTCATCTGTTTGCTCTCGAGAAGTTAAAAGCTGATCATCAACTGTATATCCCTCTCGCTCTAGTAGGTCTTTTGATTTTAAACCAAACGGACAAATATGCTCATCTGTTGCCATTCTAAAAAGCTGGGCTGATTTACTCATGCTTTACTCCTTATGTTATGCGGTTTATTTATTTGAATTGAAATCTGGAACAGCTCTTAATTGTGCTTGAGCATTGGTTTGTGTAATGCCGTTTTGCTCTATATCTTTTAGGAGCCATTGCATTTCTTTTATTTCTCGCTCTTGGGCTTCAATTATATTTGTAGCTAGCTTTTGAACGCGTTTATCTTTGATTTTTGCCCTGTCACTGGTGAGTATGGCAATTGAATGATGTGGGATCATCGCCGACATCCATGAGCTATCATCAACAGTCGCTTGTGAGCGAACTAAAAATAAACTACCTGCAAATACGGCAACACTAGCAATGAGTACTGTTATATTTTTCTTTTTATCTTTATACATATTAAGCATGAAAAGTAGCATTATCACTGCCATCGTGGCTCCCATATAAAGCGCCATATAAGTACGAGTTTCACTAAAATAAACATGACTAAGTTGATAGGTGTTCAAATACATCAATACAAACATGGTTATTGTGGATGTTGCTATCATTAAAAAAAATTTTGAATAGTGTGACATTGTATTGCTCCTTAAAAGTTTTGTATTTTGTTTTTACACGTGAGTAATATTTACACTATTAAGCTCACAAATCAGTGTTTCCTGTTGTGTAAAATGGGTATTTAACAATTAACTCAAGAATTATGCCGTTAGGCTAAAATTGCTCGCTGGATTTACTTATGTATCTGTAGGTTTCTTCATTTGAGTTGTCAGTGAGTAGTTCAATATTATATTTGTGAAATATACCCTCCATTTCCATTCCGGGAGTGCCAATAGGCATGGCTGGTACACTTAAGCCTGTAATGTGCGGAGCGTGTTGCCCAGATAAAAACTGTTTTATATGTTTAGCGGGAACATGACCTTCAAATACAAATCCATCGGCTGACACGGCTGTATGGCATGAGCGCATATTAGGTTTTATTTGATACTGAGATTTAATCGACCCCATGTCATTAACGTTAATTGCTTTTGTTTGAATATTGTTTTCACTCAAATGAGCAATCCACTTATTACAACATCCACAATTTTTACTTTTATAAACGGTAAGCTCAATTTCAGGTTTTTCTGAATTTTCATAGATTATTGATGTTTTATGCTGTTTTTCGATACTCATTGTAGAAAATGACATAGTTAATGATAAAAAAAACGCTGAGGTAATGTAGATTACTCGCATTGTTAACTCCTTAATTAGACCAGTGAATATGAGTGATTTTCCAACCTTTATCGGTGTTTTTTAATGTGATTGATTCCATTCCCGTAGACTTAATATCTTTCCCTTTATACTTTCCTTGAGTTTTACTTCTTGAAATTGAGTAAGCTATGTTTCCATTTGTGTGAACTTGATGCTCTAGCAGTTCACTATCAACTGCACTTAAGAATTTCATATCCGCTATCATATGATGGTTCGCGTATTCATCTGCAGAACGCTCAACAATTCCGCCTTCAAAAATGACGACATCGTCGGCCAGTAATTTACGGGCACCTTTGGCATCGCCTTGTTTTAGGGATGCATGAAATAAGCTAACTGCCTTTGCAGCTTCGCTATCAACATTAACAAAGACCCAGCCTTTTTTTGTGTGCTCTTCATGGGTGTGTGCGTTCACAGCAAAAGAACTAACAGCGCTAAAGATTAGTAGCAATAAAATTTTTAAATTAGAGGATTTAATTAACATACATTTTCCTTTTTTATTAATCGTTAAATAGGCGGACCAACAAGTGTTGTAAATACACTTGTTGTAATAAGTACAAATAGGGCAATTAATATTTCAACAGTGATCGAGCGTTTTAATATACTTATATGGTGTTGTTGAGTGATTTGCGGGACTAAAAAAAGCTTATGCCATGCACCTAGTAACAGCATCGCGCAGACGAGTAACAGCTTTAATAAAATTAGTTGCCCATAATTTGATGTAAACAATGCAGAAAATGACTCTAGGTACTGCAGGAGCAGAGTTAAGCCCGAAATAAGTAGTACAAATACAATAACAATAGCGAGTTGACCAAAGTAATGCATTAACCGCTTTACTTCACTGGTAGGTAGTAAAGTGCAGCTTTTGTAAAGCGGCCACAATGACCCTAACCAGCTCGCAATGGCAATAAGGTGAAAGGTTAAAATACTTTTCACTAACCCATTTTCATTTGCACTGTGCCCAGTAAAAGTGAAGCTATAAGCGATAAACCCAAGCATGATTAGTATAACGGCACCGTTTTTATAACCTGCTACGTTATCATCTGATTCCACACTCCACATACATGCGCTAATTAGAGCAATAATAAGCGCTGGTATTCTAAACGTTGCTTGGTCACCTATGACTGATTGCCAAACAATTTCAAGCATAAAGGGGTCAAACATTCCCATAAAGCCTGATTCAGCCATTGCTCCAGCTTCTATTGGTACTTGTAAAAGTGCAGCAATACTACCTGTAACTACACACGTAATTTGCCAACGTTTTAAGAACTGATAAAAGCTAATTAAGTGATGCCCTGCAACATTGCTGTTGCCACACATAAAGCGCATTAATAAAGTGCCCGCAAGCCCTGCAATTGCGATATAGCTTGCTAGTTTTAATAATAGTAAGAGTACTGACCATTCACTTAATTGCATTATGTTGCTACTTAATGATTATGTTTACTGTGGGTATTAGATTGTTCCTGCATCATTTTATGCGATTCACTTTTGTGTACCATAAATCTAAACGTATCGGTCATTTTATGTCCATCACCACCGAGTGCTGTCCATTTAACCGTGTAAGTGCCTTGGGCTAAGCTCGGCAATGACCAACTAAAGTCTGTGCTTGGGGTGGAGCTGGGTTTGAAATCAAAGTTTATTGATTTATTTTTTTCATCTTTGATGATGACTTTTGCTAGCCTTACTTCACCACCAAAAGTTAACGAAAGTTGCTCTGGACTTTTCATTAACATGGCTTCTTGCGCAGGTGTTGATTGCTTGAGTGATATATGCGCTGATGCGGAAAATGTAAGTACTAAACCTAAAATAGCTACTGCAGAATTAAAAAACTTCATAATTACCTCTTATTTAAAATGATTAAAACCAAAATTTAATACCCGCAACAAATGCGGTGTTGTTGCTACTTTGTCCACTTGATGTGGCATAGTCGGCGGTATTGCCAAATTTATTGCTCCATTCAACGCCAATATAGGGCGCAAACTGGCGTGTAAACTCATAACGAACCCTAAAGCCAATCGCGCTGCTTGATAGGCCACTTCCAAGTTCGTTTTGTTTATCGTTTTTGCCATAAAGTGTAATTTCGGCTCGCGGTTGTATAATTAGCTTTTGCGTGAGTAATAGTTCGTACTCTGCCTCTAACGTAAATGCGGTATTGCCTCGCTCACCCACGTACGCTGTCATATCAATTTCAAACCAGTAAGGGGCTAAACCTTGTAAGCCAAAAGCCAACCATTGCCGATTTTCACCTTCTTTATTGTAATCAAGACGAACACCTGCTTGAGTATCCCAATATGCTGATACGGCGTGCCCCCATAAAATATCGGTTTGGTTTTCTTCAATACTTCCTTCGCTGAAATCACCCTCGGTTTTAATTACCAATCGATCAAAGGTAGTGCCGTACCATGCTTGTAAGTCAAACACACCTGCGTTTGCTTGCTCGTTATATTCAAGACGATCGCCTAGTAATGCGTAAAATGGATGCTCATCAGCGAGTGTTAATCGCTCATTGCCCTCAAGCGCATATGGGCCTTCTGTTAAAGTTGTTCCCGCAGAGTAAGCATGAGGGTCTCTTGCATCTTTAGGTGCACTTCCTCCTTGTGGTTGCATCTTAGCGCTATTCATTTGTGCCATTTCACTTTGCGCTAATAAAGGGAAACTAATTAATGAAGCCCCAGTTAATATTAATAAACCTAATGATTTAGATAGTTTTAATTGTTTCATGATACGACTACCTCTCTAAACATACCGGCATCCATATGGAATAATAAATGGCAATGCCAAGCCCAGCGACCTACATCATGAGGGGTGGTTAAAAAGCTGATTCTTTGTGCGGGTTGAACAGGAATCGTATGACGTCGTACTTGCACATCACCTTGCTCGTTTTCTAAATCACTCCACATACCATGCAAATGCATAGGGTGTGTCATCATGGTATCGTTTTGTAAAATAACTCTTAAACGTTGGTTATGCTTCATATGCACTGGCGTGCTTTTACCAAATTCTAAGCCATCAAATGACCAGCTATAACGCTCCATGTTTCCGGTTAAATGCAGCTCAATTTCAGCTTCTGGCTCTTGCTGGTTAGTGATCCCTTCAAGTGAGTGTAAATCTGCAAGTGTTAAAACACGACGACCATTTTTACGTAAACCAATACCAGGATCATCAAGATTTGTTCTAGGCATATCAACGCGCATATCAACTGAAGCTCCATACTCCGTTTTTGCATGACGCACTTTAGAGCTGGCAACCGCCAACGGGTTTTCAGACATACCATGTTTGCTATGATCCATCGCCATTGCACCGTGCCCCATAGCGCTATGATCCATTTCTTTAGAGTTCATACCTGACATGCCAGCCATACCAGCCATTGCAGAATGCTCACCGCCGTGGGTCATATTGCCCATCATATCGGTCATCGTTAACCATTCAACAGGGTCAAGTGCAGGTACTGGCGCATCAATATTAGGCGAGCTTGATAAAGTTCCTTTTGCGTAACCAGAGCGATCCATACTTTGAGCAAAAATCGTATAGGCATCATTTTTAGGCTCAACAATTACGTCGTAGGTTTCACCAGGGCCGAATCTAAATTCATCAACTGTCACTGGTTCAACGTTTTGCCCATCTGCTTGTACAACCGTGAGCTTTAGCTCGGGGATACGCACGTCAAAAAAGCTATTACTAGAACCATTAATAAACCTTAACCTAAGCTTTTCACCGGCTTTAAATAATCCACGCCAGTTTGCCATTGGAGTACTGCCGTTCATTAAAAAAGTCATTGCTGATGCTGATAAGTCAGCTAAATCTGTAGGATTCATTCGCATCTGATTCCACATTTTTCGGCGCTGTAGAGCATTTGAAATACTGCTGCTTGAAACGTCATCGAAAAACTCTGGGACAGTGGGTTGATTGAAGTTAAATACATCACTCTGTACTTTTAATTTACGGAACAGCGCCATTGGGTCATCATCAGTCCAATCAGATAATTGAATAACATGCTCGTTATCTGCACTAATAATATCGTTTTCTCGCGGTTCAATAATTAATGCACCGTACATGCCTGTCATTTCTTGAAAGCCACTATGTGAGTGATACCAATATGTACCGCTTTGTTGCAGTTTAAATTTATAAACAAAGGTTTCGCCCGGCATAATGCCTTTAAAGCTGATACCTGGTACGCCATCCATTTGATACGGTAAAATAATGCCATGCCAATGAATTGAACTCGGTACTGATAACTTATTTGTTACTCTAATAGTAACGTCATCGCCTTCTTTGAGGCGCAAGGTAGGAGCGGGTATAGATCCATTGATAGTTGTCGCCATACGTACTACGCCAGTAAAGTTAACCGGCGATTCATCTATAACCAGATCAATTACTTCGCCGCTAAGTTCGGGCACAGTGCCTGTTATTGTTCCTGCTACTAAAGATGATGCAGCATGTAATACACTCGGAAAAGCAGCAAGTACACCTCCTGCAATTAAGCCTTGAACAAATCGTCTTCGTGGTGTGCTAACCTGTTGTGATGACTTTTTAAACCCCATTTCCTTACTCCTTCATAGCAGAATATGTATTGAGTATAGAAAATAGACCTGTCTTCAACATGACGCGAACATTACAAAGTTGTAATCTTGGTGTCATGTTGCTGTAGTGACAGATACTGCATAATATTTGCAGAGGTAGTTGTTAGGACTTTAATGAAGGAATTGTATGCGCTTATTAGTTGTTGAAGATGAAGCAAAAACGGGAGATTATTTAAAACAGGGACTAAGTGAAGCTGGTTTTCAGGTTTCTTTGGCGCGCAATGGTCTTGACGGTCATCACCTAGCAATGACCGAATTATTTGATGTAATAATACTTGATGTCATGTTACCTGACGTATCCGGTTGGAAAATTTTACAGTCGCTACGTGAAGCAGATAACAAAACCCCAGTACTATTTTTATCTGCTCGCGATAGCATAGACGATAGAGTAAAGGGGCTCGAACTTGGTGCTGATGACTATTTAATAAAGCCTTTTGCTTTTGCTGAAGTTTTAGCAAGAGTACGCACTCTTATTCGCCGTGGTGCAGTACAAACAGTTGACGATATACTGATCGTTGCTGATTTAGAAATGGATATTCCAAAGCGAAAAATACAACGTGCAGGCAAGCGTATTTTATTGAGTAATAAAGAGTTTAGCTTACTTGAACTATTGTTACGGCGCGAAGGTGAAGTACTGCCACGTTCGTTAATTGCTTCTCAAGTATGGGATATGAATTTTGATAGCGACACCAATGTGATTGATGTTGCCATTCGTAGGCTAAGAGCAAAAGTTGATGATGACTTTACTATTAAATTAATTCATACAGTTCGCGGTATGGGCTATAAATTAGAGGTTGAAACTGATGGCTATTAAGTCACGGCCTTTATCACTTACGATGCGTGTTGTGTTGTTTGTGGCTGTAACCGTTATTGCGTGCTTAACTTTAGTTGCCACCTTAATAAATAGTTCGATAAAACATCATTTTTTCCAGCAAGATAGTAGTGAACTGCATGTTATTAATCAATCTATTGAATTAGTTTTAACACAACACTATAAATCAAACCTGAAACTTAAAAATGAATTATCTAACGCTGTAGCGGGTCATCACGGTGTTTACTATCAGGTAAATACCGCAAAAGGAGATCTCATTTTTCAAAGCTCTGAACGAGATTTTAGTGATTTTGTAATGAGTGCTAAGGCTTCAACTGGCTTTAACCGTAACAACATTACCTCATGGCAAAATGATACCCACACCTACCGAGCTCTGGTGAGTAATTTAAGTACTGGGCAACAGCAATACAAAATTACTACAGCGATAGACATGAGCTTTCATTTACACTTTCTCAATCAATTTCAGCAAAGCCTTTGGGCCATTATGTTTGGCTCAGCGGTACTCATTTTATTGGTGGCTTGGTTTGCTATACATCAAGGATTAAACCCTTTACGAGGTTTAAGTCAGAAAATACACGATATCCAAACTAATAAAATGGATGTAAGGCTCGATGAAAATAAAGTGCCTATTGAGCTTGTTAATATGGTGCAGTCGTTTAACTCAATGCTCGACAGGCTCCAGGGTGAATTTATTCGCTTATCAAATTTTTCTAGTGATATTGCTCATGAACTACGAACTCCACTAACAAATATAATTACTCAAACACAGGTTGGATTATCTAAAAAAAGGCAGTTGGAAGAGTATCAAGAATTATTGTTTTCTAACTTAGAAGAACTTGAGCGATTAACTAAAATGGTTAGTGATATGCTTTGGCTCGCAAAAACTCAAAATGGGCTAATTAAACCCGTTCAAAACACTCTAAAAAGCCATGATGAAATTGAAGTGTTATTTGAGTATTTTGACGCTTTGGCTGAAGACTTATTGATTGCATTTGATAAAAAAGGTGAAAACCTTTGTTTTTATTGTGACAAATTACACTTTCGCCAATTATTATCAAACTTACTATCCAATGCAATTAGGTACGCCCCAAAAGGCTCATCAATCACTGTAAACAGTGAAATGACCACCGCTGAAAAAATATGCATTTCAGTGATTAATACAGGGGAGAGAATACCTTCTGAGCATTTACCTTATTTATTTGACCGTTTTTATCGACCTGATAAGTCGCGGCAACGACACAGCGACGGAGCAGGTTTAGGGCTTGCAATAGTTAAAGCTCTAGCGCAAGCAAACGGTGGAGATATAGAGGTCAGTTCAAATAATCAAACTACCAGCTTTAAAGTTTATTTAAATTTAGTTAAAAGCTAATTATTAAAACCAATAACTCAATGTTTGCTTGTAGCTCTTTGGCGAAGTTCAGCTAAGTGCCATGAGCGGTCGGTGGCAACATAGCCACTTGTTATGATTAAATTGCTGGATACTTTGGACATTCATCGCTAACCACTGACATCATAGCTTTTAACATTTTGGTTTGACCGACTCGCTTCATACTCCATAACATTGCGTAATTATGGCTTAAAGTATGAGTGTAAGCATTTTGAAGAACCATTAACTCAAGCCCCTCTGATTTGACGTAATCTGACATTCTGATTGAATATACTAATGAATCTTGGGTAGATAATTTTGCTCCATCACTCTTAACAAAATGATTAACAGCAATGCAATTAGCTATTTTTTGAACTTCTCTATTCTTAGACTTAAAGCTTTCAGATTCGAATATATTGTCTAGTTGTTGGATTATTTCATTACCTTGCATAGAAAAAGCAAATGCTGGTAGAAAAAATAATATAAATATAATATTACGCATAACTTTCCTTTAATCATAACGCCGCAATAAGCGGACTAAAATGCTGGGTCATAATGTGTAGCAAATAGAGATATAACCTACTGTTTTATTTTGAGTTTATTTTTTGGCGTTATATATCATTTACACCAGACATTTCAGCCATAAATTCCTCAAGTTTTTTTTGAAGCTCTTTGTTGGCTCTAATTGAGCGGTCATAAGCAGGAATGTAATCAATAACATTTTCATTAACTGCTTTATCGATATTTTCATTAACTTCTTTAGCTTTTTGAATACTACTAATTAATTTCTTGTCCATAAGTGTTTTATAAACATTAATCGCATACTCTTGTTTTTCTTTGAAGTCCTTAAATACATTTGGATTAGGTCTATCCATCTCGGTAGATTCATCTTCAACTTTGTGCTTTGCATACTCTAATTGTTGATAATAGTATGATGCCTGTATTACTAACGATAATGAATGACTTAAATCTAACAAAACAGTTTTGTTCATTTCCCAAATACGATCTTTTCTTTGTTTTTGAATTGAGCTGTAATGAATAGCAGTTGCAACTGCTGTAGCTAAAGCAATAAATATATTTGTTGCAACCCCAACATCAAGATTAAGATTAAGATTAACGTCAGTTAAAAGAAGAGAAACAAATAACACAAAGGCAATAAAAAAACCAACAATAGAACCAATAAGAAATTGAAAGTTAAACACTAATACTCCAAAGATATATAACAAGGTAAAACTATCTGGTAGAAACTGGGAAGCCCAAACAGCCTTTTGAAACCTAAAGTAAATTAGTCTTTACTAATATAGTAAGTAAACAGGCTTCTTATTAACTAAGATACTAATTAAGTGCACTAGCTCAAACTTAATCTTCAAAATGTAAACTCAAATATTAGCTTCCCCATATTGCCTTAACTTTAGAATACTCATTTAGAAATTAGCTATTTTCTAAATCAAAAAGCCTATTAGCAAAGGCATTGCGTTCCTCCAATAGGGAATCGTACATTGAATATAACTCTTGAATATGGATCATCAACATAGCAATGGTCTCTTTATCATCATTTTTTTTTGCTTGGAATAGTTTATTTTTAAGGTTTTCATTGCGCCTAAGTAACACCTCCGTCTGAGATTTTTGTTGTTCCACTAACTCTTGTTTTTTTTGTTCTTTTTTTAGGTTGTTGATCATTTCTTTAATATCTGGATGGCGGTTATATATTAAAGAGTGAGAAACTCCGCATTTATCAGCTACTTTTTTAATAGTGATCCGCTCATTACTTTGTTTAAATTCTCTTACACAAGATAATAATAGTTCTCGAGTAGGCATATTAGTTCTCGATATTTGATTTTAAATTATGAGCTAGTACTAACTTATCAATAACTTCATTTGCTGCATTTAGGTTATCTTTTAATCCAGTAAGAAGTGACTGATAACGCGCTATATCGGGTAATAATTGAATACGCTCTATTTTTCCTTCACAGCTGTGTTTGATTGCTTTCCAATAATGTAAATGTTTTGGGGTTACATAGTAAGTATCACAATATAAACAATGGGAAGGATCTGATACATTTTTTATCTTGCACCCTAATCCCTTTGTGCAATAGCCATGTGGCAATCCCCTAACGCTGTCACTATTTTTAGTCGCAAAGTCTATTAACTCTTGAGTATTATTAAAGTGAGGCTGCTGTGCTGAAGTGTAAATTACGTGATCTTCATTTGAATTAAGCTTTGTAAGAAGTTTAGAAAGTCTATCACCTCCGCCTCCTGTAATTTGAGCTTTCTTTGCTGAACCAACAATATCTTCAATAGCCTGTTTATTGACTAGTTTTTCAAAGTATTCAATCACTGTACGTAATTCATTTAACGATTCGTAACCACGCTCAGAATAAATCAATGACATCACTCGTTTGATATGCTTGAATTGATATTTAATATCATCCAGATCGCCTAAACGATTCGCAATAATAAACCATGCAAAGGTGTGTCTAAACTGGTGAGCAGTTAAATTAAAAAAATCACCAACTTTATATTTTAAGCCGCGTTTACCACTATTTTGACTAACAGATTGATAATTACAGCCCATCTTTTCAAGCTGTTCTATATCCTGAGCGGTCACTTTAATTTTGTGGCGTTCTAATGAAACTGAACCTCCTGTATCTGATCCTCTAGCTGCATGGATAAATCTAACTGTGTGACTCGTATGTTGAATCCCAAATAGACGATTATTTTCAATACCTCGTAGCAGTTTGCGAGTATCTTGTTCAGATAAGATGTTCTTATGATATTTGAGTATTAGTCTTGCTCTTTCCAAATAAACTTCGTTAACTCTACTCAATAAATTAACAGCATCATAAATGATTTGATTGGCTACCCAGTCGAGCTTTACTAAGCCCTCTGTTGTCTTAGATAAATGACTGCTTATCGTATATACAAGCTCTCCAGTCTCAACTCTTTTTGCATGACTGTGGTTTTTCAGTGCGTATGCTTCATTGTCACGCATCCCAGTAAACGCTACCACTAGAGTATAGACATGGAGGTTTAGGTCTTTTATACGCTTTTTTATCTCTCTTAAATCATTCATCAAATCTTTATTTTGTTTAATTGAGATATGGCATAACCTTTTTGCTTTACTGAACTTTATTCTGCTATTGGCTTTTGAATGAATATCAATAAACTTTTTAGAATCGTCTTTTGCCTTTTGAATGTATTCTGTTGAAGTAGAAATGATTGACTTCATAATACTCGTTGGAATTATCGAGTGCTTTAATCGGTTTTCTGTCTCATGCTTCGTAATTTTGGATAAAGTAAGTTCATCGATTAATGCTGATAAAGGCTCTTTATTGACTAGACCATAGACATATAGAAAAGTGAGTGCTTCACGAAGTGACTTAGCTGCAGACGTGTATTTACCTACATGCATACCTCCTTGTAGTTTAGGAAGGTATAGGAAATCTTGAAGAATATTCCTTAGTTTTAGCTCTTCTACATTATTTAGCTCTCGAAAGCTTTTGTATTTTTTAGATTGAAGAAAAACACAAAATGTTCTTAATGCGCGCACCCGTGTAGCTACTGAAAACCATTTATACGGTATGCTCCCCTCAACAGTACCTAAATGTAATGCAGCGATCATTATTGCTTTGAGCTCAAAATCAAACTCCATTAAGCCAGTATCAATTAAGATAGCACTTTTATCTGTATCAACTCGCTTAAAGTAATTACCCCCGAAGTACATTGGTTTGTTATGAGGTGCCTTCATATCCCATACGACTAACTTTGATAATCTTTCAATTTCTACCTTTGATAGTGGTTTGATTGAAATGCTGCAATCAACTGTAATCGCCCGTGTAATTATATCGTGAATATCAGCCAAGATTGTTTTCCTCTCTGAACATTGCCATAGATGGGCAAGCAAACTCCCAATCAGGATGTAATCCTTGTTCTTTTAATAGCATAAATCCATCTTTAACAGCTTTACTATTTCTTTGTCTTAGGTTTTCGATAATGTCATCTACACGTTGTTTTAAAATATTAATGTTTATAATCTGATCGTTACTATCATTAGGATTTTCGACTGACATCTCCATGCCCAACAAGATATAATTTCTATAACTCAAAAGTTTCCAAATATGTTCAGCATCAACAACCACCCGAAAGTATTTACACCACACACAACTTAAAAAATCTGCGCATACGTTGCTACCTTTATCACCTGTGATTTGGCGAAGTTTGCGATGCTCTTTCTCGTAACGATTTGCTTCTTTGTTATCAGCTTTAGCTGCACAAGTACCTGATGGTACTACTTGGTGCTGATTTGCAGACTCGTCGGTAATTATATGAATTTCAGATGATATTTCTTTGCCCGTAAAATAATCCCCCATTATTTTTGTTGCTTGATTAAGTGAATAGCGTGACTGGTCGGGATCAATACGAAGGTAATATGATTCAAATACGTCAAATGAATGCTTTACCGTATCTGTATATTTCTTGATGTTTTTATTTACCTCTCGGTATATATGATTAACTCCACCTTTACGTATTTTTTGTGCGACAAAATTGATACGACAGCCTGATTTTCTTAATATGCTCGATAATTGATTAACAGATGAATATTCTAGTTTGAAGACTTGACCACGCTGAGGATAGATAAATAAATATTTACCGTGCCGTGTTTGTAACCTTATATCTGCGGTTAATTCATCTCGGACAATCAACAGATCTGAAATAGCACTTTTTATGGTATCGTTTTTTAAATCTCTTTTATCAAATGAATATGTATCATTCCGATAGCCTCCTCGTGCTTTTTGAAGTACCACGGCATACTCAGTTTTATTAGATATGGGAGATACTGTTTCAATAATATCCTCGCATTCCAAATTGAGCAAAGGGTTAATATTCCAACCTGTTTTTAATATCACCTTACCAAAACACAATAAAATCTTCCGATAAACACTAGTATTTTCATCACGTAATAGCTTCTCAATGTAAAAAGCTAACTCTCTACATTCCGTCTCAGAATAGAAACTATCACTATTAAGCCGCTGATTATGCTTAGCCATTTTGGTTACTTTGATGGGATAAATATCATTGAACGGAATGTCGAACTCCCGCATTAACCAGACTAAGCTAGAGCGGTAAGTTAATGCAGTTTTGCGAGCTAATGAATTGTCATTAGCACTTGATTGTAACTCTGCAAGTAAATGTTTTTGAATGAATCCATTGTTAGTAGCAAAACCTTTAATACCATGCAAAATCAATACATCAAGATGTGCCTGTGTGAAGGAATCACTATACTTGTTTAACAAAGCCTTTAACTGCTGATAGTTATGATATACCGAAATCATTGCAATATTCTTTTGATCTATATTCGCTTTGAAGTCATTTAACAACAGAACAAAGTCATCATAAACACGCTCAGAAATAGATTTTATCGAAGTAAAGTCGCATTGGATGTATCTATTTTTATCAATACCAGGGAATAAAAGCAGGTTTTCTCTAAATAGAGATAACTTTGGAGTTTTTTGTGGATAAATACACTGACTGATTTCATAAAATAAGAAGAATATCCAGCGGGGCAGCGTTATATCATCATGCAATTGTTTAAGTAAACCTTCAGTATCAGTAAGGGTAGCTATTCCTTTATCAATTAGCTCTTTATTATGTAGGGTTGATAATGCGGATTGAAGCACAGGTAATGCGCGCTTAAAGCCTGAAAATTTATCTCTCACACTGTTATCCTTTAGATGAGAATCAACAGTGTTGCCTATAATCTTTGAATAACACTCGATATCGTTATAAAGTCTTGAAGAGATATTGTGTATGTCCGTAAAATCTATTTGGAATTGCCCCCTTATATTTATCATTTTTTGTGAGAAAGTTTTACTATCGAAATGTGCTAGCATTAGCTGAAAGTGGATTGGGTTGTATCTATCTGCTTTACTAGCTACTTTGATTAATTCAGAATTTACAGCGAAAGCTCTTAAACCGTATTCGCCAAGGGAACTTTGAAATTCTTTATTTTGAATTAACTGAACTAACGTGGCATGAGTGGATGCCTTAATACGACGTAACCTATGTTGATCTCTGTCACTGTCTACAATGTATACTAAAAAATTTTTATATTGTTCAAAAAGTAATTCAGAGGCTTCATATAATTTGGAAATATCGGTGATATAACCTTTGAGATTTACTCTGCTTGGGGGATGTAAATAAAGATCATCGTTAAATAATCTAACTAACGTAATAAAAGCATTTTTAATCCCTTTTCCTGTGCGTAGACATGTATTTAGTGATGCATATTCAAGATGATTCCATACCTGTGACTCATTTAACGCTACAAGACCTGTGCTTAAAAGTTTATGCTTAGAATCTGGATTAAGTATTTCAAGCAGCTCATCAAACCGAGTTGTGATATACCTAATTTGACAGGAAATGGTTTTTTCTGTCTTTTTCCACTTACCTTTGTTATTCATATAACGTTGATAGCAAGTGTAAATATCTTTGGCCAAACACTCACTGTGCTTTAATATTTTATCAAGCTTTATATTACCATCCGTATCAGTAAAAATTAATCGCATCTCATTAATCACCTAACTCTAATGCCATTGCTTCAATGCTCAATGCTTGTTCCAGGTCACCAAAAACTTCTAGAACCCAGGATTTCATACGTTTATCGTAAGTAACGATGCGTGCCAAATCTATATACTTTTGTGTAGTTGAAAAGTTGGTATGACCCAATAGCGACATAAGTTTGTATTGAATAAAACCAAGAGGTAAATCATTCTCTAATAAAAAGCGGGCTAATGATGTTGCAAACGTAGAGCGTAAATCATGAAACGAATAAGTAAATTTAACTTTATTGTTTAAAAGCTCTTTTGCTACTCTCGAAGTTATATTGCTAATAGAGCCTTCATTTAAACGCTTGCCTGAACGATTAATAAATAGTGGTTTACGAATCGAATTATTGTCGTTATCCCATTTTGCAGAACGATTTAACCGTTCACCAGAGTTTTTATGAACCCACAGACGTGTCATTAAGGTCTTTGGAATCAGTATCTTTCTGCTTTTATTAAACTTACCAATAATATCGACAGCATACACCTTAGTTTCATCAAGAGTAGTATCAATAATTTCAGACTCGTTAAGTAAAGTAACTTCAAAAGCCCTTAAACCGCATAATAAAGCTAAGTCTGCCCACAACTTCCGTGTTTGTGATTGCATATAATTAGATGAATAGAAGCTGAGTAGTTCTTTTGGACCAAGAGGGGATAATCCATCGTTTAAAATCATTTTCTTCTGTTGGTGTTTTTTTGGAATAGTTAAATTATTAGTTTGAACAACAATACCTCGATCATGATTAAAGGATGTAAATATCAAATCAAATTCAGATCGAGAATATTTCTTCTTGATTACTTTGTCGCTATATGTGAATGGTAGTTTTTTAATACGATTTGTTTGCCAAGCCCATTCATAGAATTGACGAACGTGTGAAATATAGAGGTTAGCAGTATTGAGAGAAAGCTCACTACGCCTCACTCGATCAATCAAGTGAGCTCGGAACTGGTAAGGTGGTAGCCACTCTTTAGCTTTCTCAGACTCTGATACAGCATATAGATCTTTCCACCCAATACCTTGACTTTCAAGCCAATTAAGAAATAGTTTTAATGAATTGGCAATGCTCTTAATTGTTTTTACTGTTACTCCTCCCAAAAGGTTTTGTTGCCCTCCTTTTTTGGGACGCAGGAATTTTCCTTTATATCGATATTCAAAAAAAAGATTTATCTCTAAACAATCTTTTAGCCTAGTTTCACTACCTAATAACGAAAAATTTTCAGTAATATACTCGCGTTGATATTTAATTGAGCGTATCTGTTGGCTTTCAGAGATATTTATTAGTTCACCATCAAAGAATGGCAGTGCTCCCATATTTATATCTGCTTTTACTATAGAAACCATAAGAACCCTTAATACTTGGAGAATGCGATTCACATATTAAATGAAACTATAGTAACAAGTTGAAGGTTTTACAAAGGTGTGGTTAACACTTTAATTATGAAGGTGTGACTACATCGCGTGATAGTAAAAAAGTATCTTTACCAAGTGCTCGTAGCGCATAAGGTCCTGTATTTCCGCCTAAACGCGAACCATGTTTTTTTAAATACGCCCATAAACCAATAATATCGTCTGTTGGCCAATTAGCGATGAACTGACTAAAACTGCCATGTTCCCCTGCTATTTCGTGGATCATGTAAGCATTTTCGGTAATTGTTTTTACTTTTTTATAGTTACGAACAATTCGCTCATCCGTTGCTTTTTGTTCCAGCATATCAGGTGGCATCATTAATAACTTATCAACGCTAAAATCCCAAAAAACCTCTCTAAAGCCTGGCCACTTATTATTAATGACTGACCAGTAAAAGCCGCTTTGAAATACTTTTCGAGTAAATTCCTCAAGCCAATCGTCGTCACTTAACGTGCTTAGTTGTTTTTTAGATAGCGGTTTTGCAAGTAATAACTTAAGCATTTTTTCGGAGCCTTTTCGCTCTACCGCTCGCTTATAAATATCGCTAAATTTTTCCATACTAATTAAATACCTCACTACTTATATTGCTAGTGTACGAGAAAAGCACCCAATACGTAACCACTCCCATTATGGATGAATGAATATGCATTTAGTCGCTTGACACCTAGACGGCTAAAATGCTTTAATCGCCGTAATTACCCTATTTAAATTGCACAGGTTTGTAAGTTTTTACTCTACAAACAGGTGTAAAGGGCTAGAAGAGGTGCGTTATTCAGGTAGCGTATGTTAGGAGCGCAAACTCCAGTGAGCATACGTGAGGGGAATTAACGCCGAGAAGTAACCACTTTTGCGAGGTGTTTATTTCGGGCGACTAGGTTGAACCCTAGCGACTGTCACCAATAGCTGCTTATAAAAGCAGCTTATTAGTTTGGTGGAGAGCTTCTGGTCTTAAATATTAAGGCCGTGCGCCCTATTATTTTAAGCCCATTCGCTCTTCGAATTATTAGTTCGAACGACGTTAATGCGGCTCCTTCCATAAAGCTTTTTAACTCTTCGAATAATACCAATTGCATTAAATTAGTTATCGCTAAAATGATCACGTTTTTAATAAAGTTGGTACAAATTATAAGTTCGTGAGAGATGATCAACAACTTCAATTTAAACGACTACTCATTGTGGACCGCGCTCGTAACGCCATTTGATCAACACGGCGATGTTGACTACAACACGTTAACTAAACTGGTTAGCGATCAAGAAGCAGCGCATAACGGTATTTTACTACTTGGCAGCACGGGCGAAGGTTTAGCACTAACGCTAAAAGAGCAACAAGCCATTGTTGAACACGTATGCCAGCTAAAACCAGCAGTACCACTCATGGTTGCTGTGGGCGGTAGTAACTTAAAGCAACAAATTGAGTGGGTTAACTACTGTAATACACTCCCAATTCATAGCTTTTTACTTGGCTCACCGCTTTATGCAAAGCCTGGCGCTATAGGTCAAACTCATTGGTTTGAAAGCCTACTTAATGCAAGTGTTCACCCGTGTATGCTTTATAACGTACCGGGTCGAAGTGCTGTTAGCATTCCAACGGCAACAATTCAAAACTTACAAAATAATAAAAATTTATGGGCGTTAAAAGAAGCGAGCGGCAGCATTGCTCAGTTTGAAGCTTATCGCCAAGCTGCGCCTAATTTAGCTATTTTTAGTGGCGACGATGCGCTAATGCCTTATTTTGCTCAAGCTGGCGCAAAAGGTTTGGTGTCAGTAGCTGCAAATGCATGGCCCGCACAAACTCACGAGTTTGTTAAACGCAGCTTAAGTGGTCAACACCCTAATTTATTTGCCCAGTGGTCAAGCGCTATTAATAGCCTATTTGCTGTTGCAAACCCTATTCCCGTAAAAGTATTGATGCATTTGCAAGGTCGCTTAAGCAGCCCGCAACTTCGTCCACCTTTAACACACCTTGAGTTAACTCAAACCGATTGCATCACAACTGCAAACAACACCATTTTATCTTGGCATTAAATACAGGTTTTTATAATGAGCTGGTTAGAACTATTAAATAATTTAGAATCGGGCGCAGTACGCGCAGCATCACAAAACGAAAGCGGCCAATGGCAAGCTAACGTAGAAGTAAAACAAGGCATTTTGGATGCCTTCAAAAATGGCACTAATACTGAGTTTGCAGGCGGCTTTGTTGATAAACATAACTTAGCTCCACAAGAATTTAGTACTGACGATGGCGTACGTATGGTGCCGGGTGGCTCTAGTGTTCGCCGTGGTGCTTATGTTGCTAAAGGCACGATTATTATGCCACCAGCGTATGTAAACATTGGTGCATACATCGACGAAGGCACAATGGTAGATAGCCACGCATTAGTTGGCTCGTGCGCACAAGTAGGTAAAAACGTACATTTAAGTGCTGCAGTTCAGCTTGGTGGTGTACTTGAGCCAATTGGTGCAAGCCCAGTAGTTGTAGAAGACGACGCCTTTATTGGCGCTGGCTGTATTATTGTTGAAGGCGTAGTCATTAAAAAAGGCGCAGTACTTGCCCCAGGCGTGCGTTTATCAGCAACTATTCCGGTATACGACTGCGTAAACGAGCGCCAACTAGATAAAGGCGAGCCAATCCCAGAATACGCGATTGTAATACCAGGCTCTCGCCCTGCGTCAAACGAGTGGGCGCGCGAGCAAGGCTTAAGCATGTCGTGTGCGTTAATTGTTAAATACCGCGACGAGAAAAGCGATGCATCGTTATTGCTTGAAGAGGTTTTACGATAATGAGCTTTTTGAGCACGCCTATCAAAACCGCTGTAAATACAATTACACAACAACTTGATACACCTTTTTTTGTTTACGACCTAGATCAACTAAACACGCATCTTGCACGTTTAGTTGCGCAAACCGATGTAAAACTGTGGTACGCGGTAAAAGCAAATCCACTGTCTAAAATTATTCAAAGCTTAGACAGTGCTGGCTTTAATTTTGACGTAGCAAGTAAAGGTGAGCTTGAGCAAGTGCTAGCACAAGGTATTAGCTCACAGCGCGTGCTCAACACAGGGCCTGCAAAAAGCCCTAAACAAATTAAACACTTTATTGAGCGCGGAGTACGTATATTCGTAGCCGAAAGCCTCAATCAAGTACGTTGGTTAAACCAACAAGCGCAACTACAAAATACGCAGTTACAAGTATTACTGCGAGTACAATTACGCTGGCCTGAGGGTGAAAAAAACCCACTGGGCGGCGACAGCCTTACGCCGTTTGGTTTAGGTTGTGATGAGTGGCAAGCACTCAATGTAACCGACTACCCTGCACTTAAGTTTGACGGCTTACATATTTTTCAGTGGGGCAACATGCTTAGCACGCAAAAACTAAGCGACTTGTGGTCACAAATGATTGCACCACTTAGCCAACTTGCCAGCGATTTAAATATTAGCCTTAAAATTCTCGATTTAGGTGGCGGTTTAGGTATTCCTTATACACAAAATGAAGCAACGCTTGATTGGGATGACTTAATAGCTGCGCTCGCTAAAATTAAAAATGATGCGGGTGTAGAGGAATTATGGATGGAACTTGGTCGTTATGCCGTTGGCGAATGTGGTCATTACGCAAACCCAGTAATAGAGCGCAAACAAAACTATAATCAACAGCAAGTCATTTTAAACGGCGGTATAAATCACTTATTACGCCCTGCTGTTACCAGCCAAGATTTTCCTGCTGCGTTACTGCGTGAATCCAGTGCTAAAACTCAAGCGGTCACTTTATACGGCCCACTTTGTACAGCGCTTGATTGCTTGGGTGAACATAACCTGCCAAGCGATTTAAATGAGCACGACTGGCTAGTGTTTAGCCAATGCGGTGCTTACGGCTTTACCGAAAGTATGCCGTATTTTTTATGCCATGAGCTCGCCGGCGAGTACACATTGCAAAACGGTAAACTTACCTGTGTTCGCCAAGCCGAAAATGCCAGCCACTACTTAAGGTAATAAGCATGAGTAATACAACACACATCAGCCAAGAGAACATTGTAGTAGGGGAAGTTGCAAACGGCTTACCGCTTACAATTCCTGTTTATAGCTTAAAAGGCGATGGCACAGGGCCTAGTGTTTATGTTCAGGCCAATATGCATGGCGCTGAAGTGCAAGGTAACGCAGTTATTTTTCAGCTACTTGAGCAATTAAAACACCTAAACCTTAATGGCGATATTACATTAGTACCTTATGCTAACCCAATTGGTTGTAATCAAAAATCTGGCGAGTTTACCCTTGGCAGGTTCGATCCGATTACGGGCACTAATTGGAATCGCATGTATCACTACAATAAAAATTTAGTGGCACAGTTTGCACAAAATCATACCCAATATGACGACGCTACATTAAAAAGTAACTTCAAACAGGCGCTTATTGACGAAGTAGACAGCAAACTTAACGGCCCTGCTTATTTACTTAATACGGGTAAACGCATTGCACTTAACCTACAAAAGCTCGCTCATCAGGCTGATATAGTACTCGATTTACACACAGGTCCTATTTCAAGCAAGCATTTGTACTGCCCAACCTATGCAACCGACAGCGCACGTTACTTTAATATTGAGCATGTATTGCTTATTCCTAGTGATTTTGACGGCGCTATGGATGAAGCTAACTTTTGCCCATGGTGGCATTTGAGTGATGCACTTAGCGAGCAAGGTCGTGAATTATCAATACCTGTAGAAGCATTTACTGTAGAGCTAGGCAGCCAAGAAAAAATAGACTTAAAAGAAGCACTAAACGATGCTAACAGCATTTTAAGTTACTTAAATCACAAAGGCGTATTACAAAACGCACCGCATACGCCAGCCAATATGACTCGCTATGCATGTAATTTAGATGACTACTTTGCTTATTACGCCCCCATTGGCGGCATGGTTGAATACTTAGCCCCACTTGGTGGGCACATTAAAGCCGGTGAGCCTATTGCTAATATTTTACGCATGGAGCGCTACTTAAGCGAGCAACCACTGCAAACACTTACTCTCGATTGCGATGCAATTGCCATTTTGCACTTTGCCTCAGCGAGTGTTAACCAAGGCACCGAACTTTATAAGTTTTTTACTAACATATTTGAGCTTTAGCTCACCCTTCTCATTGCGTGAGAGCACATAGTTAATGTGCATTAAAAAAGCGGCCTAGGCCGCTTTTTTTCTGATCTATATTTACTTTTTATACGTATAGACCTTGTTATAAATACAAATTCAGTAAAAGTTCACCGTTACATATGTAAAAAGACGTTATAATTAAATTAACGCATACAACACAACCCGAACCCACAAGGAATTACAATGAGCTGGCGCCACTGGATCACACTTTCTGCCTTAATAAGTACAGCTACCTTCGCACAAGAAGAAGTTGCTACAAATGAGCAAGACAACGACATCGAACTTGTAAAGCAGTGTATTTTAAATGAAGTAATTGGCGGGGATGGTAAACAAACATTAGACGATCTTCGTAAAAAGTGTTCAGCTCTTGAAGAAAACAAACAACTTACCGCGCTTGATAAACGCCAAGCTCGTGAAGAAGTAGGTAAAAAAAATAGAAATGTAATTACGCCACATAAGCGTAACTATATTTTACCGCTTTCGTACGTATCACACCCAAACGATCGCCCATTTGATGGCTTTGATGCACTAACAGACGATAACGACGGTGAACCGCTCGACAACTTAGAAGCAAAATACCAGCTATCGATAAAAGTGCCTCTTTACGATGATTTTTCGGATAAAGACCAAGCCATATTTTTTGGCTTTACACTGCAATCATATTGGCAGATTTATAACTCAGAAATTTCTTCTCCATTTCGTGAGACCAACTACGAACCAGAGATATTTTGGATAAATTACCTCGACCCAGAAAACGTATTATGGGGCGACGAAATGGCAATCGCATTAGGTATTTCGCATCAATCAAATGGTCGAAGCCAACCAAACTCACGTTCGTGGAACCGTATTTATGCAGACTTTATCTGGGAAAATAGAGGCTTTGTTTTTAGCTTTAAACCTTGGTACCGAATAGCTGAGGACGAAAAAGAAGATATTTTAGAAGCCAATGGCGACGACAACCCAGACATATATAAATACATGGGTTACTTTGAGTTTAGCGGCGCGTATCGTTTTCATGACCATGAATTTAGCTTTATGACACGTAACAATTTAAATTCAGATAATCGTGGTGCAATTCAACTCGACTGGTCGTTTCCTTTATGGGGCCGAGTTCGTGGTTATGCACAATACTTTAACGGTTATGGCGAAAGCTTAATTGATTACAATGCGGATGTAGAACGTATTGGTGTAGGTATATTATTAACCGATCTGCTGTGATACTTCTCTAAGTTTTACACACAAAAAAGCCAAGCATCGCTTGGCTTTTTTGTGTTTTGAACAGCTAAACAGTTATTTTTTTACTACAAACTGCCCTTCAAATTCTGCAACCACGTTATCACCATCGTAAATAGTTACAGGCACTACGTAACTTGCTTTACCGTCGGTTTCTAAATCGCTTAACTTGCCCTTACAGGTTTGTATATCAACACAACCACGTGGGTCGGTAGTAAGCGGCTTTAAGTACTTAATGTTAGCATCGGCTAATACAATATTACCTTCAAGCCCAGCTTCTTTAAGCGCTAAGTACGTAGCGCCCCAACCTGTTAGCGTGGCCAAGCTATAAATAGAGCCTGCAAACATGGTGTTATGTAGGTTTAAGTTAGCGTCTAGGTCGGCACTGGTTGTAAATTGCCAATCGGTATAGCTTTCTACCTTAATACCCATCGCGTCACTAATTGGAATAGACTCACGCCACGTATTTTGTAGTACTTGCGTCCAATTAGGATGACGAAACCAGCCTGGCTCAGACGGTTTTTGCTTTATCATTTTAAAATGCTGTACATCGCCATACGCTAAATGTGCTTTTTCTTTTAGTTCGTAACCGTGGCGTTTATAAAACTCAAGCGCTCGTTCGCGTGCAAACAAAACCAGCTCATCGGCATTTTGTGTCCATGCTATTTTTTCAAGCTCATGAAGCAAACGACTACCAATATGCTGATTACGGTTCCCCTCTGCAACTGCCATGTAGCGCACTTGTGCTTGCTCATGACTGTTAAAGTGCAAACGTGCTACACCTAGCACTTCGCCTTCTTTATTTTTTATAAAGCGGTGCTCAGAGTCTTGTTCCATATCGTCTTGTTCAGAGCCTCGAGGCTCGCCCCAAGGCGCGCGTAATACCTGCCAACGCAATTGGTAATACGCTTGCCAATCTTCGCTACTTTGTGGGGTGCTTACCTGAAACATACATACTCCTGTTGTTATATAAGCCGTAAATAAAAGTCAAAAAAAGGCTACGGCGCTATACTAATAGTATTGGTTATCTACCAAGCTAAAAAAATAAAATAATTAAATTGATTGGCATTATTATGGCAAATACCATACTCCATCTTAAAAAAACTGCAAATACGACTTTGGTGATGGCTGTAAAATAACGTAAAAAAATAATGACAAAGGCCATTGCGCTTTAACGTTGCTAGTTTATGCTGAGAATATGACTGAAAAAATCAATTATATAAATTCACTGACGGGTTTGCTGAGCGATCAATTTATTGAAAATAGCCACAGCATTGGTCAGTTAATCTATTGGCATAAATGCAGTGGCGATCACATTCAAGTACGTGAGCACGAGCAGTTACGCTGGTTACTTATTAACGACACTCTTCAATCTGTTATTGATTTAAATAACCCGGATTTATTACTTTTTCCACACTTATTGTACCTAGATAAGCATTGGCAAGCTCTTAAGCCGCCACAAAAAGTGTTAGAACTCGGCCTTGGCGGCGGTGCAATTCGTAATTATTTACAACACAAATACCCTAAAGCACAAATAACATCGGTTGAAAAAAACGCCGATATTATTGATTGCTATACCCAGTTTTTTTCGTCAAATAAGAATGAGCAACTGCTGTGCGCCGATGCGCAACAGATTTTAGAAAGTGTGCAAAATATTGATTGGATTATTCTAGATTTATTTAGCCAAATAGACGCGCCTCGATTTTTATTTGAAGAGGCATTTTATAAAAAAATCTACTCGGCTTTAAATAACAACGGCGTGCTATTTATTAACTTTTTATCGCAGCATGAGTCGCAATTAAAGCAACTTCAGCAGCTATTACTCGATGTATTTGGTTGTAATGTTAGCCCGCAAAAAATTACGGGCTATGTAAATCATATTGTCGTGGTAACCAAAAACTTAAACAGATAAGTTAAACGTAACGGGCCCATCGTTACACAAGCTTACTTGCATATCGGCACCAAACTCACCTGTGGCTATTGTAAGCCCCAACTCTTTAGCTTGAGCTACAAAGTATTCGTAAAGCTCGTTAGCTTGGCTTGGCGTTGCCGCAGATGAAAAACTAGGGCGCATACCCTTTTTAGTATCAGCCGCTAGCGTAAATTGCGAAACAACAAGTAACTCACCTTTAATATCTTTAAGGCTTAAGTTCATTTTGTCGTTTTCGTCAGTAAAAATACGATAATTACTTACCTTGTGTAAAAGCTTATCGGCCGTTTGTTTGTCGTCGTGTTTTTCAACGCCCAGCAACAACAATATACCTTGGCTAATTTCGCCTACCACGTGGTTGTTAATTTCTACTTTGGCATGCTTTACACGTTGTATTAAACCTTGCATTTAAACTGTGTCCTTTACTGCTGGTTCATCATCTTCTAGTTCAAGCTCTGGTGTTTCTGGAATATCATTTGGGCTAATGCACGCAGTAAATTCAGCGCCAAGCAAAACAACGACCCACGACAAATACACCCATACAAATAAAATAGGAATGGTTGCTACTGCGCCATAAATAACTTCGTACGACGGGAAATGGCTAATATAAAGAGCAAACCCCTTTTTAGTCAGCTCAAATAAAAGTGCCGCAAAAAAAGCGCCCGGTATTGCCGCTCTAAACGACACCCGTGTATTAGGCACTAAGGTGTAGAGCATAATAAAGCCCACCATCGAAATTCCATACGGCAATAGCTTTAACAAAAACCCGCTAAACCCAGGAATCCCCTGATCAGCAAACGACACCAAAGATACAATATAAGAGGTAACACCAATACTGGCACCGAGCAACATAGGCCCTAAGCTCAAAACCATCCAGTACACAGCAAATGAGATCATCATTGGGCGCTTTTTCTTTATGCGCCAAATTCGGTTCAATGTGGCATCTACATTACGTATTAACAGCAATGCAATTGCAGCTAAAAAGCCAATACCTACTGCCGTCATTTGATTAGCGTTACCGGCAAAGGAGCTAATATGCTCTCTAATAACATCGGTAGAGGTAGGGACAAAATTAGTAAACAAAAAGCTCTCAATTTCCATGCGAGTAGATTCAAAGCCCGGAAAGGCTGAAAATATAGCAACACCCACCGCAATTAATGGCACTAAAGAAAGAAGTGTCACGTAAGCAAGGTAACCTGCATTAACCGTTATTTGATCGTCTATACACCGATTAAAATACTGCATCCACCAACCAGGTTGCTGGCGTATAAAGGACTTAACTTGCTGTTTGTAATGTGAGAGCTTATCATTCATACAATTGACTTGTGCTTATATAGTTTTGATTATAATAACAATCAGCGCCATAATTTACAGCACTAACGCTCGTAAACAGGAATTCAAATGAAAAAACAAACATTACTCAGTGTTTCAATGCTTGTAGTAACACTTACTTTAACTGGCTGCCAATCAGCTTATTATTCTGCGATGGAAAAAGTGGGTGTTCACAAACGCGATATTCTTATTGATCGCGTAGAAGAAACCAAAGACTCGCAGCAAGAGTCACAAGAAGAATTTAAATCGGCACTAGAGCGCTTAACTACTCTAATCGATTTTAATGGTGGCGAACTACAAGACACTTACAATCAACTAAACGATGATTACGAGTCGAGCTTAAATGCCGCTAACGAAGTCTCAACTAACATCAATAAAGTAGAAGACGTGGCAGAAGCGCTATTTGATGAGTGGGGCGATGAGTTAGAGCAATACAAAAGCGCATCACTTAAGCGTGAAAGCAGCAAAAAGCTAGCCGCGACTAAGCGTCAATTTGATCAGCTATTACGCTCAATGCGCAGCGCAGAGAGTAAAATGGAGCCAGTATTAACCTCGCTTCATGATAACGTTTTATACTTAAAGCATAACTTAAATGCACAAGCGGTATCGGCTATTAAAGGTGAGTTCACTAACCTTAAGCGCGATATTCAATTGTTGATGAACGACATGAACAAATCGATTGCCGACTCAAACAAATTTATTGAACAAATGAATAGCGCTGGCTAATCATTTGTTACTTTAACAAGCCTGCTTAATTGCAGGCTTTTTTATGTTAAAGGGAATGCTAAAAGGGATTTACAATGAAACGCTTTTTAACCGCAACAACGCTTTTATGCTTACTAACTGCCTGCGCCGCACCTAATAATATTAATCGTATTACCAGCCCCGACTCAGTTATTGTTATTAATGATAAGAACGGTCGTTATAAAAATTTATACGCAGGTGAAAAAACATATCCCACTACCTGTACTGAAAACTGCTACCCAGCCCACCCAGACTTACTATGCAAAACCGGCAGCGAAAACTGCCAGTACCAAGGCCAGCAAACTAAGCCACAACTTAGCACCGGCTATACCGTACGCTGGCTTGGCCACGCTAGTTTTGTAATTAACACCCCAAATGGTCAAAGTGTGCTGTTTGATCCGGTAAAAAATCAGTTTGATTCTCCAGTCGCACTTGGCTTTAAACTCGGCGGTGGTATTTATCGTAAAGCAGGCGCTTGGCCTAGTGAGCAAGAACTGGAAAATATTGATGCGGTAATGTATTCGCATATTCATTACGATCACTTTAATAAAGCCGACATACAAAGCATTGGCAATAAACCTCGCTATTTAACACCACTCGGTATGGCCGACAACTTCCCTACCGGCGGTTTTAATATTAGCGAAATGCCGTGGTATTCAACAACCAACATTGACGACTTAGTTATTAATGCCGTGCCAGCTCATCATTTTAGCGCTCGTGTATTGGTGCCCTTTATTTACGAAGATAACAATAAAGACTTATGGAATGGCTGGCTGCTTGAACAAAACGGCAGTACCTTATTTTTTGCAGGCGATACAGGCTACTCAAAACACTTTAAAGACATACAGCAAAAATATGGCGATATAGATGTGTGCTTAATACCAATCGCATCTTACTACAGTAAAGAAAGTGGTAAATTTTATCGTTACGTCCACACCACACCAGAGGATGCGCTCAACGCAGCACAAGAGCTTAACTGCAAAGTAATGATACCGTGGGGATACGGTAACTCTAGCTGGAAAATGGGCGACCATACTAGCCACTCTGCCTTACTGCGCTTATTACATATGGTTAAAAAAATGGATGCTAAAACACCGTTGTATATTTTAAACGAAGGCGAAAGTATTTCACTATAACTATTTACTTAGCTGTTTTAAGATTGTTATTACATTAAGACAAATCCACAATAAAATTGAGAAATTAATGAAAAAATTAGCACTCGCCTTAAGCTTTTTATTAAGCACGCCAGCAATGGCTATTGATGTTGAACATACATCAACTCCAATTACTATTGATGGCGTATCAGAAAGCGCATGGGATAAAGCCGCTTGGCACGATATGCCTTATTTAATGGATGGCACACTGCCATCAAGCGATGCCGACTTTAAAGGGCGTTATCGCTTACTGTGGGATCAAAACTATTTATACCTACAAGCCGATATTGTGGATGATGTTTTAATTGATACGCACGCCGATCCAACCTATAAATATTGGGATGACGACGCGCTTGAAGTATTTATTGATAGCGATGCATCAGGCGGTAATCACCAATTTAATCACACCGCTTTGGCGTACCACATTGGCCTTGATAACCAAGCTGCCGATTACGGCCCTGATAAAAAAGCCCATTTGTATACCGACCACCTAGTTAGTAACTGGAAGCGCAACACCACCGCGCCCTTTAATATTACCTGGGAAGTAGCAATAAAACTCTACCCGAATGATTATAAAGAAGGTGCTAAAAATACCCCAATTACACTTAGCGAAAAGCAAGTAATCGGCTTTATGTTAGCGTACTGTGATAACGATGGCAGTGACGTGCGCGAGCATTTTATGGGCTCACACGAAGTACAACCAGTAAATGGCGACAGAAATCGTGGGTTTATAGATGCAGATGTATTTGGCAAAATAACCCTACTTCCTAAAAAGTAAATTGGGATTTATCTCAAAAAGCGAAAAATAAACCAGAACTGCCAGGGATAACTCTGACAGTTCTAGAGCTGCTTCAACTATTAGATATTCTCATTAAATTCGCCTACTGCTGATATTTAAAATATCTTAGAATGAATTTAACTTTTTTCGTATATTGAATGTGTTTTGATATTTTTTAAATGAATCTAACCACTTTCTTAAAGTTACAGCTCTTCGCTTAGCTGTACTTTCACTCAAACCAGACGATCTTTCCAATAAGAATGGAACTGCACTCTCACGGTTTAATTCAAAAACAGATTTTACATTTGAGTATTTTAGCCACGCCCAACCACATACTGATCTTTCAAAAAGATCTATTAAAATAGTTGCTTGCTCTTCCAATGTTTCAGCTTCCGCAAGCTTTTGACCAATAGGAGTTAATTGCCCTCCCAATTTAGTTAAACCTAGCATTCTAGCAGCGGAAATATAGTATGAAATCTGTCGCTCAACCAAATTTTCCGTATGCGAATTGAAAGGTTTACCATCATACTTTTTCTTTATAAAAGTTATTATTCTAGATATTTCATCTGCTTGAGGAATTGCTTCACTACCTACACGACTTTGATTATACTCATTTAGTGACTGAGCCGTGCTTTCAAGATTATCCGCATCTATAGAGCTTAATATACTTCCAGAGTTAGTTCTGAACTCAAACTTTAAATTATAAGTTGATAAATTATTCACTAATGACTCAATAGTTGACAAGTCAATATCAAAACTTCTCAGCTGCTCTAAGGAACCGTTTGATTCAATTAAAGCATTAAGTATTTTTGATGCTTTTGATATTAACTCTTTATTATGAGCGGCTTTAAACTGCATTTTATATGAGCCGACTCCTGACAAAGCGGGCTGAAATGCAGGTTGTTTCAAATCTAAAGAGTCGACAATTGTTCTGTAAACAGCCTCCCAAGCACCAAATATTTCCTGAACTGAGCTCCATGAGATATCTTTTTTTCTTTTATTTTTTTCGTTTCGACTTAACCTAATTTCGTGATATTCTTTATTCGATGCAAATGAATCCAATGGGCGGCTATATGACTCATATTCAGTATCAGATACTCTTTTGACTGCAAATCCATGAGGGGGTAAAGCTTCGTAATCAACTTCATTTAATGTTAATAATTTTAGTTCAGGAGCTAAATCAATATCAAAATAAGTTTTTATTTCAAATATTTTCTTAAATCGAAAAGCATCTCTTAGCTGAATAAATCCATTTTCAACTCTTTCTTGCTCAATTTTAGAGAAATCAACATAGTACCATGTATCAGAATCCTCAAATTCGTCAACCCAGTAGACCAATAGATCTTTATTTAATTGTCTAGAGTGGACAACAAAAGCTCTAGGAACATCATATCTATAATACTCTTTTATTATTGATAACTTCCCGAACTCTTCAGTCTCAGGTAAAAAGTATATAGACATATTTATTTAACCACCCTAAAACAACCTTCTATACCTGTTTTTTCTCTTAACCAAGCTTCAAAATGGCTTTTTTGATTTGCCTTTGACATTTTTCCATGCATAGGAATAAGTTCGCCCTCAGCAATTTTTTTATTTCTTTGCGGTTTAAATGAGCTTCTTGCAAACTCAATATTACTTAAATTACGAAACATAGACGTACCGTAATCAGCCGCCTTAAGGTTTTTACTATTTTTTTTATGGGGTTCTTTATTGTGCCCAACAAAGTCCAATTCAGAAGGTGGGTTACCTTTTACTAGTCTAAATGCAACACCATTGGCATCGCTAGCATCACTAGGAGGAACATCATTAGGGAAATCTTTTGGCCATGTACAGTGATCGAAAGTCATAAACATCCTTATTTTAATAATAACCTTTCTATTGAAATCTCATATGCTTCTTCAGATAAATCATTTCCAATGAAATTGCGACCCAAGTTTAATGCAGCCTTACCAGAAGAACAAGACCCCATAAATGGGTCACATACTAATTCACCCTCATTACTACTTTGCTTTATTAATATCTCAATTAACTCTACTGGTTTTTCAGTAGGATAGCCCCGATAGACTCGTGGTACACTTAATATATCAGGAACAGATAAATCCTTAATCTTACGTTTACCTTTTTCAAAAAATAATATGAACTCATATCTTGCTCTATAATGATACCCCATACCTATCTTTACTTTATCCCAAATAATAGGCTTCCAAAACTTGAAACCAACTTTTTCGGCTATGGGTTTAATTATAAAAGCTGTTTCTTGATCACATAATAAATAAAAATGACTATTTTTTTTGAGTACTCGATATATCTCAACTAATAATTCCTCAAACCTAGAATTTGGAAAAATTTCAAACCATTTATTGCTTGAAGCTTTACTATTCTTTAGTCTAGTTGTTGTACCTATTTTACGATGTTTCTCAAGCGATTCATAAGGAGGGTCTGTAACAAATAAATCAACCGTTTCGTCATCTAATGTTTTTAACCAGCTTACTGCATCACCTAAATGTAAGTTACAGTTATCTTCATTAACGGAGCTAATTGGTGATCGTGTAAGATTTTTATTCAATTTTTAAGCCTTCAGATAAGAGCAATATAATTTGCGAGTTGTATACACAGTCATTTTTACAAGAGTTCTTTTATGTTTAGTATATTCTTCTTCCATAATATACTTTGATGCATAGGTTAAATACTTTTAAATTTGAAGTCGAGACTAATACCTCTTTTCTATAGTTTAGTCTTAAGCTTATTACCACAAAAAAGCCGCTGTATTTTTCAATACAGCGGCTTTTAAAATCATTATTCTAAATTAATAGATTATGACTTAGGTCCACGACCTGCACGTTTACGTTCGTTTTCTGTAAGGTAACGCTTACGAATACGAATGTTTAGTGGAGTTACTTCAACTAGCTCGTCATCATCGATGAACTCAAGCGCTTGCTCAAGTGAGTAGTTAAGGTGTGGAGAAAGCGTTTGCGCTTCATCAGTACCAGATGCACGTACGTTAGTTAACTGCTTGCCTTTAAGGGCGTTAACTGTAAGGTCGTTATCACGGTTATGAATACCGATAACCATACCTTCGTATACTTCAACACCGTGACCGATGAATAAACGGCCGCGTTCTTGTAAGTTGAATAATGCGTTAGTAAGTGCTTTACCTGTTGCGTTTGCAATCATTACGCCGTTCTTACGAACACCGATGTCGCCACCTTTGTGAGGACCGTAATGATCGAACGTATGGTACATAAGACCAGAACCCGAAGTAAGCGTCATGAAATCAGTTTGGAAACCAATTAAACCACGGCTAGGGATCATGAAATCTAAACGCATACGGCCTTTGCCATCTGGAGTCATGTTAGTAAGTTCACCTTTACGTAGGCCAACTTGTTCCATAACAGAACCCTGATGCTCGTCTTGACAGTCAATAGTAACTGTTTCAAACGGTTCTTCTAGAACGCCATCTACAGTACGTAAGATAACTTCTGGACGAGAAACTGAAAGCTCGTAACCTTCACGACGCATGTTCTCGATTAAGATACCTAGGTGTAATTCACCACGACCAGAAACACGGAAGCTATCTGGGCTACCAGTATCTTCAACGCGAAGTGCTACGTTGTGTACTAATTCTTTGTCTAAACGTTCACGGATATTACGTGACGTTACAAACTTACCTTCTTTACCACAGAAAGGTGAGTTATTTACAGAGAATGTCATTGTTACAGTTGGCTCATCAACACTTAATGGTGGTAATGCTTCAACGTTTCCTGGAAAACAAACTGTATCAGAAATCTTAAGCTCACCAATACCTGTTACAGTTACGATGTTACCAGCGTAAGCTCTATCAGTTTCGATACGTTCAAGACCTAGGTAGCTTTGTACTGCACCAATTTTACCATTACGTGTAGTGCCATCAGCACTGATAATAGTAACTTGTTGGTTAGGAGCAACAGAACCACGTTTAATACGACCAATACCAACTACACCAACATAAGAGTTGTAATCTAGTTGAGAAATTTGCATTTGGAAGTCACCTTCAGGATCTGCATCCGGTGGTGATACTTCGTCAACGATCATCTTGAACATAGGTTCCATGTTGTCTGATGGCTCGTCTAAATCTAGTGTTGCCCAGCCGTTGATAGCTGAAGCGTAGATTACTTTAAAGTCTAACTGTTCGTCAGTTGCGCCAAGGTTGTCGAATAAATCAAAGATTTGATCCATAACCCAATCAGGACGTGAACCTGGCTTATCAATTTTATTGATAACTACGATTGGCTTTAAGCCTTGCGCGAATGCCTTTTGCGTAACGAAACGCGTTTGTGGCATTGGACCTTCTTGAGCATCAACAAGTAATAATACTGAGTCAGCCATCGAAAGTACGCGTTCAACTTCACCACCGAAATCGGCGTGTCCCGGAGTATCTACGATATTGATATGGTAGTCGTTCCAAGAGATGGCTGTGTTTTTAGCCAAAATGGTAATACCACGTTCTTTCTCAATGTCGTTTGAGTCCATCACGCGCTCTTCGTTACCGCCGCGTGTTTCTAATGTACCTGATTGCTCAAGTAGTTTGTCAACCAGAGTTGTTTTACCGTGGTCAACGTGCGCGATAATCGCTATATTTCTTAACTTTTCGATGCTCATATATTTACTCAGAGAAATTAAATTCTCAATGATCCTGCAAGATCTACGCACTCATCCACGCTTTCGCGAGATGTCCCAGCATAGGATTTAAAAGGGCGCATATTATCCCTCATTAATGACATGGATGAAAGTTTATCCAATACATATTTTAAAACTTTCTCAATACTTTTACTAAGTATCTGTTTTATATATGACAATTATATGAATTAAATTTCAATATTTTTTTGAAAAACAGTCTTTTTGGCTATTTTTCCGATCTTTTTGTTACTCTTTTACATTTAGGTTATGCTAATTTCAGCTGATTAAATTAACAACAAATTACGCTCTGTAAATTTTGCACTAAAATGGAATATTTACGCACCAACATGGTGCATTTATATATTCCATTTTGATGCAATGATATTTTTTTAATTTATAAACAGCCAGTTACAATAATGGCACAAAATCAGCTTAGTAAATACCAAAGCAATTATGCAGCAATAACAAAACCCAATAGTTGGAGGACACATGTCACAATCGGTTTTAGATTTTATTAAAGAAAATGACGTCAAGTTCATTGATTTACGCTTTACTGACACTAAGGGTAAAGAGCAACATGTATCGATTCCTCATCACCAAGTTGATGAAGATTTTTTCGAAGACGGTAAAATGTTCGACGGTTCTTCAATTGCAGGCTGGAAAGGCATAAACGAATCAGACATGGTATTAATGCCAGTTCCTGAGTCAATCAAACTAGACCCTTTCACTGAAGAAGCGACATTAATTTTACGTTGTGACGTAGTAGAGCCTTCTACACTACAAGGCTATGAGCGCGACCCGCGTTCTGTTGCTAAGCGTGCTGAAGATTACATGCGTTCTACAGGCATTGCAGACACTGTTTTATTTGGCCCTGAGCCAGAATTTTTCGTATTTGACGATGTTAAATACAAATCAGATATGTCTGGTTCTATGTACAAAATTGATTCTAAGCAAGCTGCTTGGAACTCAGATAAAGAATATGCAGATGGCAACACTGGTCACCGTCCAGGTGTTAAAGGCGGTTACTTCCCTGTTGCTCCAGTTGATGACTTCCAAGATTGGCGTTCAGCTACGTGTCTAGTTCTAGAAGAAATGGGCCAAGTAGTAGAAGCACATCACCACGAAGTAGCAACAGCAGGTCAAAACGAAATCGCTACTCGCTTTAATACAATGGTATTAAAAGCGGATGAAATTCAAGAAATGAAATATGTTATCCATAACATGGCTCACTTATACGGTAAAACAGCAACGTTTATGCCTAAGCCAGTTGTTGGTGATAACGGTTCTGGTATGCATTGTCACCAGTCTTTAGCTAAAGACGGTGTTAACCTTTTTGCTGGCGATAAGTACGGCGGTCTTTCTGAAGATGCACTTTACTACATTGGCGGCATCATCAAGCATGCTAAAGCAATTAACGCTTTCGCAAATGCGTCTACTAACTCGTACAAACGTTTAGTACCAGGTTTTGAAGCACCCGTTATGCTTGCATACTCTGCACGTAACCGTTCTGCATCAATCCGTATCCCAGTGGTTCCATCTGAAAAAGGTCGTCGTATTGAAGTACGCTTCCCGGATCCAACTGCTAACCCATACCTTGCTTTCTCAGCAATGCTTATGGCTGGCCTTGATGGTATCAAAAACAAGATCCATCCTGGCGATGCTATGGATAAAGATTTATACGACTTACCAGCTGAAGAAGCAGCAGAAATTCCAACTGTTGCAGCATCACTTGACGAAGCACTATCTGCACTTAGCGCAGACCGTGAATTCTTAACTCAAGGTGGCGTATTCACTGATGACTTAATCGATGCTTACATCTCACTTAAGTCTCAAGAAGTTGAAAAGCTTAACATGACAACTCACCCAGTTGAGTTTGAAATGTACTACAGCTGTTAATTAAGCTGTAAAAAATATGTGTGTTCTCAAGCCCGCTTTGCGGGCTTTTTTAATGGTAAAATTAGTCAATCTCCACTAAAGTTAAGTTACCGATAAAAATGCAGGGCTGCAGAGTGAATAACAAGATTTTATTACTATTAATTACTTTAGGATTAAGTAATTATGGTTATGCCGGTGAAACAAAAATATACGCTTGGAAAGATAAAAATGGCGTATTAGTGTTCTCAGACACCCCTCATAAAGGGGCCCAAGAGGTAAAGCTCACCAGCCAAGATCTTAATATGCCTGCAACAAATACTGACATTTTTGACGAGCAACCTCAGCCTCAACAAGCGGCCTTTAGTATTGCTATTTCCTCACCTGATCATAACCAGACTATTCGTGAAAATACCGGCACTGTTTATGTAACTAGCCGAATAAAACCACGCTTTGAAACTGGTTTTACTATACAACTTTTTATTGATGGTAAAGCACACGGCCCAGCCAGTGACAGCTCAACCTTTGCAATTAGAGATGTAGAACGTGGTCAGCACACACTACAATTAAAGCTTTTTAATAGTAAAAACCAAGTTATTGCTACAAGCGAACCCTGCATATTTTTTATGCACCGAAAAGGGCTAAACCCAGGTAACTAAATTGGGGCATTACTAAACGTGCAGCAGTGTATTTAACCATATAACTTGCTTGCAAACATCCACGCACTAAAATGGTGCAGCTATGATTAATAATAAAAACTTTAGCCCTGAGCTACTCGATGCCATTTGGCAAAATCAAACAACCGCTATCATGTTACTTGATAAAAACTTCACCGTTGTATATGCCAATACCAGTACCAGCGAGCTGCTTGGCCTTGGTAATAAGCGCCTATTAGATCAACCGTTTGATAGCCTTTTTAACTACCATTCAATCGATTTACAGCGTATAGAACAATACTCACTAGTTGAAGGCGTAGATTGCCAGCAGCATAGAGCTGACGTGGTTTTTAGCGATTCTCGCCATGCAAAAGTAACCGTAAGTACACGACAAATTAAGTTTAATGGCTCGCTTTATATTTTATTTGAGTGGCGCCAAACCGATGACGAAATTAAGCACGACCAAGCGTCTAATCAAATGCATCAATATCAAGCTGCCCGAAACCTAATTAGAGGGTTAGCTCACGAAATTAAAAATCCTTTAGGTGGAATTCGCGGAGCGGCGCAGTTATTGCAGTATGAGGTTGATCAACAAGAAAGAGATCAATGTGCTGAGCTCATCATTGAGCAAGCCGACCGATTACGCGAACTAGTAGATAGGCTTTTGGGGCCCAATCAACTTCCGCAAAAATCGTATGGCAATATACATCAATCACTTGAATCAGTTGCAAGGCTAAGTACGTTAGATAATTGTTCTAACATTAGCTTAGTTAAAGATTACGATCCAAGTATTCCTGATGTATACATTGATCAAGGCAAAATTCAGCAAGTGGTATTAAACATTGTTCGAAATGCCCAACAGGCGCTTGTAGATGGCGGTGAAATAACAATAAAAACCCGCATTAATCATCAGCATCGTCGCCCAGGTAAAGCACCTAAAAAAGCCTTGTTGATCCAAATATCTGATAACGGACCAGGTATTGATCCCAGTGTACGCGAAACACTGTTCTACCCTATGATCACCAATAAAGAAGGTGGCTCTGGGTTAGGACTCTCAATAGCGCAAACACTGATAGATCAACATGATGGCTATATAGAATGTGATAGCTGGCCTGGACATACTGAATTTAATATCTATCTGCCCTTTGCAGATTAATGTTTGGAGTTTGCATGAAAACAGTTTGGCTTGTAGATGATGATGCTTCTATTCGATTTGTACTTGAAAAAGCACTAACCCGTGCAGGGTTTAACACAGAGAGCTTTGCTAATGCGCAAGATGTACTAAGCGCCCTAAAGTTTAGCCAACCTACTGTTTTAGTTTCTGACGTACGAATGCCTGGCATGGATGGTATGGCGTTGCTTGAGCTTATAGCAGAGCAAAACCCTGGGCTGCCCGTTATTATAATGACTGCGCACTCCGATTTAGACTCAGCTGTAAACGCATTCCAAAAAGGGGCTTTTGAATACCTAGCTAAGCCGTTTGATTTAAACGAAGCGGTTGCCCTAGTTGAAAGCGCATGCAGAGCAAATTCCACTAAAAAAACTAAGCGTAAACAAGCTCCACCAAAAAGTGCCCACATAATTGGTGAAGCACCCGCTATGCAAGAGGTGTTTAGAGCGATAGGTAAGCTATCGGCTTCAAGCATGAGCGTATTAATAAATGGTGAATCTGGTACGGGTAAAGAACTCGTCGCCAGCGCCCTGCACAACCATAGCCCACGTAAAGAAAATCAATTTATTGCACTTAACATGGCAGCCATTCCTAAAGAGCTTGTTGAGTCAGAGTTATTTGGCCACGAAAAAGGCGCGTTTACGGGCGCCGATAGCGTGCGTAAAGGCCGTTTTGAGCAAGCCAATGGCGGCACACTATTTTTAGATGAAATTGGTGATATGCCACTTGATGTACAAACACGTTTATTACGCGTTCTTGCCGATGGTGAGTTTTATCGCGTTGGTGGCCATCAAAGTATAAAAGTAGATGTGCGTATTATTGCAGCTACGCACCAAAACCTTGAAGATTTAGTTAAACAGGGCAAGTTTAGGGATGATTTATTTCATCGTCTTAATGTTGTGCGCCTACGTTTACCTGCTCTTCGAGAGCGTACTGAGGACATAGAAAGCTTATCGCAACACTTTTTACATAAAAGCGCTAAAGAGCTACAAGTAGAAAGCAAAGTGTTGAGCCCTAAGGCAACTGAGCAATTACGTTTATTTAATTGGCCAGGCAATGTACGTCAATTAGAAAACACCTGTCGCTGGCTTACAGTTATGGCACCGGGTGAGCTTGTAAGCGAGCAAGACTTACCGCCGGAGATTCTGGATGCTTCGCCAACCCAAGAAGAAGGTGATTGGCTAGATGCGTTTCAGCAATGGCTTAATCAAGAGCTTAAACAAGGCAAAGAAAATATTTGGCCTGATATTCAAGCCCAGCTAGAAACTCGTTTAATTAAAACCGCACTGGCTAATTGCTCTGGTCATAAGCAAGATGCTGCTATAAAAATTGGTTGGGGGCGCAACACGTTGACCCGCAAATTAAAAGAGCGCAATATTAGCTGATTAAACGCTTTTAACACATTTGGTTATTGATGAAGCTAATCGAGCATATTCCATTATTCAAACAAATGGAAATTATAAACAGGCTGCACTTTTTTAAAGAATTTACGCTCAGCGAGCGCCAAGTCTTATTGGAGTCGTTCGGCCTGTTGTATTTAGTAAGCCAGCATCAATTTTTATTTAAGCAATACGATAACGACAAACGTTTGTACATTGTACTTAGCGGCGCGTTATTAGTATTTAAACATAATCATTTGCTAGAACTAGGTACTATTGAGCCCGGTGAATTTATAGGTGAAGGCGCTTTTATAAATAACCGAGAACGCAGCACCAGTGCTCGCGCTAAAACCGACAGTATAGTCCTCGCTATTACCCCTGAAGCCCTCACCCATTTGCCTAATGTTATCCGCGAAAAAATTAAAGACCGAATTATAGAAGGTATGAGTCTGCGCATTGCCAAACTAAGCGAGCATATAGAAACTCACGGTTAGTTCAGTCCATATAAATAATTTGTAGTGAGCAGTCAAGCCAGCTGGAGTTATTAACGTGAGCTGTAAACCTGTAAGTATCGGATGGTTTGGCGCCAAAGGGCGTATTTATAAGTGGTTGTGAGTGACTGTATGTTTGCGAATAATTTTTGTAATAAATGACAACGTAACCGTATAAAAACTCCCAACCTAACCTTACAACAGCGTCACTGGGTAAGGTAAAGTCAGCATATTTATCTGTAAATGTGACGAGTAAATCATTGTACTTGTCTTCGCTGCATTGAGTTGTTCGTAACTTTTTAGGCATAACAAAGGTTGTACCCGCCACTACATTTTTTAGATAAAAGCCTATATTGCCATCACCATAAAAATGATTTGAACGCGTTGTATAGTTAACTTGTGGCTCGTAACCTAGCCCCTGCATAATAGTAGCTAACTGCTCAGTCTCTTTTGGGTAAATTTTGTCACTTGATAAGAGTAATGTAGCCTCACCAAACTCTGATGGGATTGCCAGCGATACATATTCATAAGGGAGCGATTGTGCTTTTAGCGCAGCATCGAGCTGATTGCTCTGTTCATCTTGCAAGTTTTCACTAAATACATACACGGTAGGTTGTTGGCACGCAGCTAATGGTAATGCCAACACACACATTAAAATTCCATTTTTCATAGTTACCCCTTTTGATTACGCTTGTAGTCTATTAAAGGTAACTATTTATAGCAATTTAATTTGTTTGGCTATCTAACCAAGCATCAACACTTTTGCGAGTATATAAAACTTCTTTAAATAAACGATGACGTTCAAACTCGAGTTTTGTTTTTCTCGTGGCATCACCACTAACTAAACGGCTATGGGTATCATTGAACTTTGAAATTACAGAAAAACCGCGTTCATCTTGATCAGCTTGCTTTTTTACAGAATTAGCAAGGTGCTCTCTAACATCGTCAGCAGTTAACATACCTGAATTGTCTAATCCCATTAGCTCTTTTTTCATTGCTAATCTTACGCCCATTTCCTACTCCATTTAATGAAAACTATTTAATCCGCCAAAGTTTTAGCAATTAGCAGGCCATACGTAAAATTAACTGCTGCAAAGGTTACTCTTCAATTGCTTCAGTTTTTTTAAAGACAGATAAAATACATAAAAAATTTCATAACTATTTACGTATTACAATTAACGAAAGTCACTTGCTTTGGTGCAAAAGTAGCTGCAAGCCTTTATACTACAGCTTGTGCGTTACCCCACCGAGAGCAAATATGAACGAAGAATACATAGAAATAGAATTAGAAGAAGAGCCGATTGAGCTTTGTAAATTATTAAAAGTACTAAACTTAGTTGAAGGTGGCGGCCAAGCTAAAAACCTAATTACCGAAGGCTATGTGGGTGTTAACCATGAAATTTGTACAATAAAGCGGAAAAAATTATACAGTGGCGATGTATTAGAATTTGATGGCGAATTTTTTAAACTTGCGCTAAGTGAAGATGCAACCCCTGCAGAAAAACCTGCGGTACAAACTCAAGCAGAGTCAAAGCAAGCTGCACCACAACCAACAAATCAGCCAGCTAAAAGTAAGCGCAAGCGAACTAAAAAACCAAAAGTAGATGATAAAACAGGTCGTCGTCCTATTTCATTTGGTTAAGCATTTAAAAGCCCTCTTTTTATATAAAAAGGTCAACTTGTATAGTTGGCCTTTTTACTCTTTAATAACCTAGTTAATAATAATAAAAACAAGGTTATAAAATGTCTGTTAAAACACCTAAAAATTGGTTTAAGCCCGTTGTATGGGCGGCACTCGTATGGAACTTACTTGGCGTTATTGCATTTGCTATGCACATGATGATGACACCCGAAATGATAGGTAAACTTCCGCTAGATCAACAAGCTGCCTACTCTAACGTTCCTATTTGGTCAACCATTGCATTTGCTATAGCTGTATTTGGAAGCACTTTTGGTTGTCTGTTTTTACTTGCTAAAAACGCGCTGGCAACACCTACTTTTGCGCTATCGCTCGGCGCTATTTTAATTCAGCAATATTATAATTTTGTGGTCATAAACAGTATTGAGCTACTTGGCGCAAGTGCTGTATTTATGCCTATTTTTGTAATCGTTATTGCCATCGCTTTACTTTGTTTGAGTATTAAAGGTAAGCAACAAGGTTGGTTACAGTAATTAATAAGGGTCGAAATAACTTTTGATCCTACCTCTTTCAAATCATCTCTTGAAATTAAACTTTTCAGCATCATCTCTACTATATTAACTGTATAAAATTCGTTCTCTAAACACGGTTTTTTACACTGGTATGTACTTTGCAGCTCGAACACTACAGAGGTCACTCTTCAAAATATTTTTCTAATTCATAAAGGGGCAAATAATGAATAATAGTTTCGATACCCAACATCAGCTCACAATAAATGGTGAGCAATATCATATTCATTCTCTAAAAGGACTTGGCGACAAAGCGAAACGACTGCCCTTTTCCTTAAAAGTATTACTTGAAAACCTGCTTCGTAACGAAGATGGCGCAAATATAAAAGAACAAGACATTCAAGCCCTTCTTAATTGGGATCCTCAAGCAAAGCCTGCATCTGAAGTTGCCTTTACTCCCGCCCGTGTTGTTATGCAAGATTTTACCGGTGTACCCGCTATTGTAGATTTAGCCGCGATGCGTGACGCAATGGAAAAACTAGGTGGAGATCCTGCAAAAATAAACCCGTTATCACCTGCTGAACTTGTTATTGACCATTCGGTACAAGTAGATGGCTACGGAGACGATGGTGCATTTGATTTAAATGCAAAACTTGAATACGACCGAAATAAAGAACGTTATGAATTTTTACGTTGGGGACAAACCGCTTTTGATAATTTAAAAGTAGTGCCACCTGCAACCGGTATTGTCCACCAAGTAAATTTAGAATACTTAGCGCGCGTTGTTTTTAATGAAGAGCGCGACGGCAAAAAATTCGCTTACCCAGATACGCTTGTAGGGACTGACTCTCACACCACCATGATTAATGGCTTAGGTGTGCTTGGTTGGGGTGTAGGCGGTATTGAAGCTGAAGCAGCCATGCTTGGTCAGCCAATTAGCTTACTCATTCCACAAGTAGTCGGTATGAAGCTAAGCGGCCGCTTACCTGAAGGTACTACCGCTACAGATTTAGTGTTAACGGTAACCGAAATACTGCGTAACCATGGTGTAGTGGGTAAATTTGTAGAGTTTTATGGTGATGGCCTTGCCGACTTACCACTTGCCGATAGAGCAACCATAGCGAATATGGCACCTGAATACGGCGCTACGTGTGGTATTTTCCCAATTGATGATGAGACCATTAACTACCTTCGCTTAACAAACCGCGACGAAAGTCACCTAAAGGTAATTGAGGATTACGCAAAACACCAAGGTTTATGGCGTAACGATGGTGACGAAGCTAGCTATACCGATACACTCGAGCTTAAACTAGGTGATGTTGTACCAAGCCTTGCAGGCCCTAAACGACCACAGGATAGAATTTCCCTAGACAAGGCTGGTGAAGTGATTAGCCAGCATTTAAAAAACTTTCAAGATGAACGTATGGCTCGTCGTGATAATAGCGACGAAGAACAAGCTCGTATTGAAAGTGAAGGGCCAACAACAAATCCAGATGAACCAGTCAACGAAGCGCAGTTTATGGGCGCCGCCAAGGTTAAATTTAAAGGGCAAGAGTTTGAACTAAACGATGGCGCTTGTGTTATTGCTGCAATTACTAGTTGTACTAATACTTCTAATCCGAGTGTAATTTTAGCTGCTGGCTTGGTTGCCAAAAAAGCAAAACAGTTAGGCATTAATGTAAAACCTTGGGTTAAAACATCACTTGCTCCAGGTTCTAAAGTAGTTACAGACTACCTAGAAAAAGCCGGCTTAATGGACGACTTAGAAAGCTTAGGCTTTAACTTAGTTGGCTATGGTTGTACTACCTGTATTGGTAACTCAGGCCCACTAGCGACTGAAATATCAGATGCGATTCAAAAGCATAAATTAGTGGTTAGCTCTATTTTATCGGGTAACCGTAACTTTGAAGGTCGTATTCACCAAGATGTTAAAATGAACTTTTTAGCGTCCCCCCCGCTTGTTGTTGCTTACGCCATTGCGGGCAGAACCGATATTGACGTATACAACGAACCCCTTGCTCAAGATGCTAACGGTAACGATATTTACCTTAAAAACATTTGGCCAAGCGTTAAAGAAGTAAGTGACCTAGTTAAAGAAACAGTAACTAAAGAAATGTTCGAAAAAAGCTACGCTAACGTTTACGAAGGCGATAGCCGTTGGCAGCAAATTAAAATACCAGATGGCAAACTTTACGATTGGGATGACGCATCTACCTATATTAAAAAAGCACCCTTTTTTGATGGTATGAAAGTAGAACCACCAGGTATCCCTACTATCGAAGGCGCACGTTGTTTAGCTAAACTTGGGGATTCAGTAACCACTGACCATATTTCTCCAGCAGGGGCTATTAAAGCAGATGCACCAGCAGGTTTATACTTGCAAGAAAATGGCGTAGATAAAGCGCAGTTTAACTCGTACGGTTCACGCCGTGGTAATCACGAAGTAATGATGCGTGGTACGTTTGCTAATGTGCGTCTTAAAAACTTACTAGCACCAGGTACTGAAGGTGGCGTAACACGTACTCAGCCTGGCGATACGCTAGAGAGCATTTATGATGCAGCAATGGAGTATCAAAAAAATAATACTCCACTCATTATTTTAGCGGGTAAGGAATACGGTACGGGCTCATCTCGTGACTGGGCTGCTAAAGGCTCACTTTTATTAGGCGTTAAAGCCGTTGTAGCACAAAGCTATGAACGTATTCATCGCTCTAACTTAATTGGTATGGGTGTATTACCTCTGCAATTTAAAGAAGGTGAAAGCTACGAGTCACATGGGTTAACAGGGCAAGAACAATTTGATATTGATGGCCTGTACGATAAAACCGATGAAGTAACCGTTATTGCTACAAATGCCGAAGGTAAAAAAGTAACCTTGAGTGCTGATGTACGTATTGATACCCCTAAAGAGTGGGATTACTACAAACACGGCGGTATTTTACAATATGTACTGCGTAATATGCTCGACTAACAAAGACAGTAGTTAATACATTTAAAAGCCCAGTTTAGTAATAAGCTGGGCTTTTTTATGTGTGCTGTTTGTTGTCTTAAATCAATGCTAAGCATTTAAAGCGTGCCTACACTAGGGCCTGTTGACCTTTCAGGATTAAAATTTGTTCAACCTAGGGGCTATTTAATCGCGGCGTGAGGTTTGTAACCTAGTGGGCTAAGTAAAAACCGAGCAACAAAGAGTAAATAGCCCCTAGGCAGAACCCTTCGGGCAGCGCATGTTTGGCATTTATTCCACGTTATCGCCTATTCATGGGGAATAACCACACTACATAGGCTCTGCCTTGCCTAAATACCAAACACACTGCTGCAAATTTAACCTCGAAAGATAAACAGGCCCTAGGGCTACTCTTAGTGAGGTAACTATGTCGCAAACAATGATAATTAGGCTGCTTAAAACATCAATAGTGCTTGGGTTGTGCCTTATCGTGACTGGCCACACTTTAATTGTGTCGAGTTACTTCACTGTTAATCATGGTATTAAAGGAATAATTATAGCCGCGGCATGCATTGCTGTAGGTGTACTGCTGTCGCTTCCCACTAAAATATATTTAACCGTATTATTGATGGAAGCCGAAAAACGTTATTTAAAAAACCATAAAAGCACTCACTCTAAATAATTAGAGTGCACTTAAATTATTAATTTCTTTATTACGTTTTTCTAGTTTGTCTTTTACATTTTCGGCATCATTAAATAACTTTTTAACCGAGTCTGGGTTCAAAATACTGATCCCCTTTGGTGCAGCCGACATTGTATTTGTACTTGGAGAGGTATTTAAAATAGACGTGTCTTCTGCAGCAATAACAGTAATATCTTTAGGATCGAGTTTTACTTCAATACTTTTTGCATGCGGGTTAGGTGTATCAGAAAAGTGCCATTGGCCTGTTTCATCTTGCCACTTAAAAATTTTGCTGCTTGAGGTAGTACTTTCAGGCATTGGTTCATCAGAAATACTGCTCGCAATTTTATCGCCAGCTTGCTTAACGCCCTGCACTGCTTGGTCCAAAGTATTGCTAGATAGCGCAACCATTTTTTCTTTAATTTGCTGAGATTCACTGCTAATTGATGATGCAGAAAGCCATGTTTGACCATCGGGCTTTTTTAAATAAAACAAAGAGATAACTGCAATAGCCATGATTGATATAGCTAAGTAGGTAAAGTATTTCATAGCGTTCCTGCTTTAATTAATCCTTTATTGCCTTGAGTCTAATAAAAAATACTTAATTAGGCAATTTTTTGTACCCTAATAAAAGAAAATAAAAACGCAGCCGAAGCTGCGTTTTTATTTGCAATTTAACTACACCGTAGTCGCGTTAAATACCGTCACCATCCATGTGTAGTCCGCATTCTCGGTTTAAACCAAAAAAGCGAGTTTCTTCCTCAGTCATTCCTGGTTCTAACTTACGTGTTGTATGTACGTCTCCCATAGACACATAACCTTGCTCCCATAATGGGTGGTAAGGTAAATCGTGCTTAGTAAGATACTGATACACGTCGCGGTTAGACCATTCAATAATTGGGTAGACTTTAACGGTACCACGGCTAATTTCTACAAACTGTTTATCAGCACGTGTAGATGATTGATCGCGACGCAAACCACTAAACCACGTGCCCGCTTCTATTTCTTTTAACGCACGGGTCATCGGCTCTACTTTATTAAGCTGATTATATTGCTTAATGCCGTCTTCGCCTTTCTCCCATAGTTTGCCAAATTTAGCCTCTTGCCATGCTGGGCTAAGCGGCGCTCTATACACCTTTAAGTTAAGTGATAAACGCTCACTCATTTGCTCAATAAACTGATACGTTTCAGGAAACAAATAGCCTGTATCGGTTAATACAACGGGAATATCTGGACGTTGTGAGGTCATTAAATGCAGCATTACTGCCGCTTGAATACCAAAGCTAGATGATAAAAAAGCCGTATTAGGCAAGTTATCAAGCGCCCATGCAACACGCTGTTCTGCGCTCATATTCGCTAGTAAACCATTAGCATCAGCTAACATAGCCGTTTGGCTTTGTTTATCTAGCTGTAAAATGTTTTTAAATTCACTCATGGTAAATTCCAAACCTCACCAGCGCCAAAGCGCTGGTATTTAATTAAGCGTGAAAATCGGTTACTGATACTTTTACTTCAGCAACAATGCCTTTGCGTATAACAAAGTCACCAAAACACTCACCGTCATTGCGCTCGCTTGCCCATTGGCCAATGAGCTTATCGAATGCTTCTAGGTAAACGTCTTCGCCTACGTTCTCAAGGTACAATTTAGGAATACGTGTACCTTCTAAATTACCACCTAAGTAAACGTTGTACTTACCTGGGCCTTTACCCACTAAACCAGCTTCTGCAAGCATTGCGCGGCCACAGCCGTTCGGGCAACCTACAACGCGCATAATAATGCTGTCATCGGGTATACCGTGCTTAGCAAGTAATGCTTCAGTTTTTTCTACTAGGCTTGGTAAGTAACGCTCTGCTTCGGCCATTGCAAGTGGGCACGTTGGCAGTGAAACACACGCCATAGAATTTTTACGCTGCTGCGAATCTGTGTCGTCAATCAGGCCATGGCTACGTGCAATCTCTTCAATCACGGCTTTTTGATCTGCAGGTACGCCAGCAATAATTAAGTTTTGGTTTGCCGTCATACGCATGTCACCTTGGTGAACTTCTGCGATTTTACGACAACCTGTTTTAAGCGGCTTGCCTGGGTAGTCTAAAATACGACCACTTTGAATAAATAGCGTTAAGTGGTGCTTACCATCAATGCCTTCAACCCAACCAATGCGGTCGCCACGATGAGTAAACTCAAACGGACGGCTTGGTGCAAACGTAACGCCTGAGCGCTTTTCAACTTCTGCTTTAAATACATCAACACCTACACGGTCTAATGTGTATTTAGTTTTTGCATTTTTACGGTTTGAACGATTACCCCAATCGCGCTGCACAGATACAACATGCTCTGCAATTTTTAAGGTATCTTCTAGCGTAATAAAGCCAAAGTCATCGGCTTTGCGCGGATAAGTTGCTGTATCGCCATGCGTCATGGCAAGGCCACCGCCCACTAATACGTTAAAACCAACAAGTTTGCCGTTATCAGCAATTGCCACAAAGTTTAAATCGTTAGCGTGCACATCAACTTCGTTGTTAGGTGGAATAGTCACCGTGGTTTTAAACTTACGCGGTAAGTAGTTAGATCCTAAAATTGGCTCTTCTGTGGTTTCTGCTTTTTCGCCATTTAACCAAATTTCGGCATACGCTTTCGTTTTTGGTAATAAATGTTCAGAAATTTTTGCAGCCCAGTCATAAGCTTCTTGGTGTAACTCAGACTCAACGGGATTAGTAGTACAAAGCACGTTACGGTTAACGTCACCCGCTGTAGCAATAGAGTCTATACCTACGCTATCAAGCATTTGGTGCATGCCTTTAATATTAGGCTTTAATACACCATGAAACTGAAACGTTTGACGCGTTGTTAAACGAATACTGCCGTAGCTTGTTTTGTCATCTGCAAACTTGTCGATTGCTAACCACTGCTCTGGCTTAATAATACCGCCAGGCATACGTGCACGTAACATTACATTATGTAGCGGCTCTAGCTTTTGCTTAGCGCGCTCACCACGTATATCGCGGTCATCTTGTTGATACATACCGTGAAAACGAATTAGCTGAAAGTTATCGGCTGTAAAGCCACCGGTAATTTCGTCTGTTAAATCTTTTTCTATGGTGCCACGTAAAAAGTTACTTTCTCTTTTCAAACGTTCGTTATCAGAAAGTTTTACGTTTTTATCTTGTTCGCTCATTTTAAATCCTAAATTTGTTACAGTGACGGCTGCTAGCTGCTAAATAAAATAAGAAACGTGGTTAATACACGTCTTTCTGATAGCGGTTTGCGCTACGCAAATCTTTTAAATATTGCTCTGCGTCTTCATTGCTCTTGCCTGTGTTTTCTTTAACAATATCAAGCAAGGCGTTGTGTACATCTTTTGCCATGCGATTTGCATCGCCACAAATATAAAAGTGAGCGCCAGCTTCTAACCATTCAAACACGTCTTTACTGCTACTGCGTAACTTATCTTGTACGTATACTTTTTCGGCTTGATCGCGGCTAAATGCAACATCTACTTTGTTAAGTAAACCCGATTTTAAATAACCCTGTATTTCTACTTGGTATAAAAAGTCTTGAGTGAAATGTGGGTTACCAAAAAACAACCAGTTTTTGCCTTGTGCTTCACGCGAATCACGTTCTTGTAAAAATGCACGGAACGGCGCAATACCCGTACCAGGACCAACCATAATCACAGGTGTATCATCGTTAGTGGGTAGGCGGAAATTGTCGTTGTGTTCGCTAAATACTTTAACTTTACAACCTTCTTCTGCACGACGAGTTAAGTAACCAGTACAGCCACCTAAATGCTCGCTATCAAATGCATCAAATTGCACTAGGCCTAGTGTTAAATGCACTTCGTCTTCAACCTCAGCTTGGCTAGATGCAATTGAGTACAAACGAGCTTGTAGTTTACGTAGGCAATCTACTAATGTTTGCGCATCAATGTTTGCAGGGTTTTGGCGAATCACATCAAATATTTGACGAGGTTCAATATACGCACGCATTGCAGCTTTATCTTCTACAAGCTTTAATAATTCAGGCGTACCAGTTGCTATTGCGTATTTTTCTACAAAACCTGGGTATGACTGAGTCAGCTCTAGTTTTTCAATAAGTGCGCCGCGTACGCTTAGCTCTTCATCACCTACTTTTACAATGCTTGTTGCATCTATTTGAGTAAGTGTAAGTACTTCATCAACTAATACATCATCATTTAAAAAGTACACACCTAACGAATCACCTGGTGTGTAAGTAATGTCTGAACCTTCAAGCGAAATTTCAACGTGGCGTACATCTTTAGTTGAGTCGCGACCGGTAATTTTTTGAACTGTTAATAGCTCTGCTTCAAATGGATTTTGCTTTGTGTATTGGCTTGAAGCGGTCGTTGGTGCGCCAAATGGCATTGATACAACTTGACCACCAGCGGCTTCTTGCTGCGCTTTTAAATCAGGTTCGAATGCATCAACTGCACCGGCAATCCATGTTGCAGCTTCATCTTCGTAATCTACATCTAAATCAGCACGTTGATATATGGTTTGTGCACCGAGTTTATTTAAACGTTCTTCAAAATCTTTTGCTGTTTGACAGAAAAACTCATAGCTAGAATCACCTAAGCCAATAACCGCTATTTTTACATCGTCTAGTTTTGGCGCTTTTTTAGTGGCTAAAAATTCGTGAAGTGTTTCTGCGTCTTCAGGTGGCTCACCTTCGCCGTAAGTAGATACAACGATAGTTAAAAACTTTTCTTTTTTCAGGGCTGTTGGTTTGTAATCTGACATGCTAACAAGCTTAACTGCTAAGCCTCGCGACTCAGCCTGCTCTTTCATTTTGGTAGCTACACCTTTTGCGTTACCTGTTTGCGAACCATATAAAATAGTTAGCGCTGCTGCATCACCCGCAGCCGGTACGCCTGCCGTAGGTGCACCTAACGCAGCCGAATTAGCATTTGCAGCTAAGTAACCGCTTACCCACGCTTGTTGAATTGGATTAAGTTCAGCCACTAAACCTTGCAGCTTTTGTACTTGATCTTGCGATAGCGGGCTTGCCGCAGCATTTAGTTGACCTAACAACATGAATCGATTCCCCATAACCCTGAAAATTAAACACAACACACTTTGTGTATTGTTAAAAATGAGTTTTACCTCATCCAGAGCGTATCTGTTGAGGTTTTCTAAGTATGTAGGATAACGGGCTCTGCATAGATAAAAAAAGAATAGAATCTGCTTTGATATTCCATTTAGTTATTAATTTATAAAAATACCTTCAAAAACAGATTAAAGGGCGATTATTGCTTTTTACAGCACTTTAAATTAACAATTTTATAACCTAACTAATGTAGGGTATATTCCTCATTCAAAATAAAAATAGGAACAACTATGTTACACGGGAAATCTAAAAATAAACTACTTAGTACCGCATTGTTACTTGGCTCATTACCTGTAATGGCCAATGTAGCTAATGGCGGCTTTGAACAATGGTCAGGTAATACACCTAGTTCTTGGAGCACTATTGATAGCGGAATCAGCTTAACGCGCTCAACCAGTACAGTTAAAAGCGGTAGTAGCTCTGCTGCTGTAAATGTAACTACAGGATCGCAAAGTAACACTGATTTACTACAACAAGTTGCTGTAGAAGCGGGTAAAATCTATAACTTTTCGGCTGATGTTTACCACACCGAAGGTAAAATTAAAGCTCGCTTGTATGTAGATGGTTATCAAGGCTATTCAAATCAGGCACAAACTAACCAATGGCAAACAGTTAGCCATAGCTATACAGCAAATAGTGATAAAACAATTAGCGTAGGGCTTAGGTTTTATGATGTAAGTGGATTTGATGGCAGCGAAACCGTATACGTAGATAACTTTTTACCAAATGCTGATGGCAACGCATCAACAAGTTGTACCGACAATAGCCTTACACTAACGCTTAATACCGATAATTACGGTAGCGAAACTAGCTGGGCCGTTAATAACAATCAAGGTAGTGCTGTTGCTAACGGCAGTGGTTACGCATCAAACACTCAGTATGATGAGCAAATATGCCTAACTGATGGAACTTACACACTTGTTATTAACGACAGCTACGGCGATGGCATGTGTTGTTCAACAGGTAATGGCAGTTATGCGCTTAAGCAAGGCTCTACCACACTTGCTAGCGGTGCAAGTTTTAATAATACAGACAGCACGGCATTTACTTTAGGCAGTGGCTCTGGTGATGGCGGCGGGATCAACCCAACACCCACTGGCTACTATGTTACAGCTCAAGGGCTATCGGGCTATTCACTAAAAACTGAGCTTTATAATATTATTAAAGATCATAATGCACAGGGTTACTCGGCTATTTGGAATTTTTACGACTCATCTGCACGTGATACATACTTTGAAAACGATAACAGCATTTTAGATATGTATAGCGAAAAACCAAACGGCTCAGATAGCTACAATTATGCTGCGGTGAGCGATCAATGTGGTAACTATAGTGGAGAAGGCGGCTGTTACAACCGTGAGCATTCATTTCCTAAAAGCTGGTTTGGCGGCACTATTGAGCCAATGAACTCAGATGTGCATCATATTTACGCAACCGACGGTTATGTAAACTCAAAACGTAGTAACTTCCCATTTGGTGAAGTAGCAAGCGCTTCATTTACATCAACTAACGGAAGTAAATTAGGTTCTGCCGCAGGTTCATTAAATTACTCAGGTACTGTATTTGAGCCAATTGACGAATTTAAAGGTGACTTTGCACGTGCTTATTTTTACATGGCAACGCGCTACGAAAATGTAATAGGCACTTGGCAAACAAAAACGACCTCAAGTAATGCTGTACTTAATGGTTCAAGCAACCAAGTATTCGAGAACTGGGTTGTAGCCATGCTGCTTAACTGGCATAACAGCGATCCTGTAAGCCAAATGGAACTTGACCGTAACCAAGCAGCGTTTGAATTTCAAGGTAATCGTAACCCGTATATCGACCACCCTGAATTTGTAGAAATGATCTGGTAAAAGTTAGCAGTTAAAACAAAAGCCTTTGCAAATGCAAAGGCTTTACCTTTTAGCGTGTAATATTTTTATAAACACAATGCTTTAAGCTAATTATAAGAAGCAACTGCGATAAGTGATTTTTCAGCTCTGTTTTTCATCAACGTTAAAAGTGTGTAATGAAAATCTTGAAATATCACCTCACCCCATATTCGCGAATAAACACCAAAATTTGTATTATCTTGCACGGTCGTTTTTAACGTTAAAATCGTATTGCCGCTTTTATCTTCACTTAACTCATATCCACCGTAAAGAGGTGAAAAGTATTCACCGCCTAGTTTTACGTGTTTATCGAGTGCGTCATCGGGGATAGCATCTGGGTCTATATCAAATCTATAAAGCATCTGTTTATTTGGTTGCCAGTCGGTTATTACTTCTTTAAACACAACGCCTTTTTGCCAAGTACTTGTACGAACAGCGCCTATACCGCTAGCATTCATACTTGCCTTTAATGGCTTTGGTACACCAATTAATTGAGTGAGTGAAAAAGGCACTTCCTGTGGTTTTATGTCACTCACATTAGCTAACTGCTGCCACACAACATTGATGGGCGCGTTAATAGCTATTGAATTTGTTACTTCGTATGTTTTTGATAAATGTAAAAAGTTAACTTCAATAGGTGAGAGCAATATAGGTAACAACGCGATTGATAATAAAGAACTATTCGCTTTTTTTATTTTACGTTTTCTAACAAAGCCCGCAAGTAACCCACCAATGCTGGCAAAAAACATAAAAGCAGGCAAAGCCATTGCCACACAAATGCTCCCTTCAAGTAAAGTAATTACACTTACAAATAAAAAAACAAAAATAGGCTGCCAAGCAATCGTGATCATTTGCCTTTTAGTTAATGTTTTTGATTCGTTGTACTCAAAGTGAATACGAATATAGCCAATAGCAACAGGCACTAAAAACATAAATGATATAGAGACTAAGCTACCTAAATTATAAGCATTGACTAGCTCTACAAACAGCCGCATAAATATGCCGTAAAGCGTACCAAGTAAAATACCAATTGATTTAGGGGAGTTGAGTTGCATCTCTATTCTTTATTGTTGTTATTAACAATCCGAAAGTAACAGAAGTATTATTTCACCACAAATAAAACGAAATTAACGGCTGCTACCAATAAGCTTTTCAAACAAAGCGATTTTTACAACCACTAAGACTAAAGGATAATAACCTGCCATTAACACTATTTCCCGCTATAAACAGTGATAAAATTCTTTAAAAATAAAAACAAGCCATTGATTTATAATGATTTTAAATCATTTTGTGTAGTTTTATAATTTTTAACGTAAAGCTGATTGTCAGATTAACTGTATTAAAAACAACCATGCACGACCTTTTGCCTATACATCCCAGCCTAAGAGCTGATTTACCCTGCATGTTCAATATTCATTTGCTTTAACAAAAGCCGTATTTATTTGATTAAGCAACAATGTTGCAGGAGAACGCATGCAAACTACACCACCCGGTGATGCACCATCAAACACGCACAAGGATGCTCAAAGCTACGAGCAACTTCACAAGCCGAGTTCAGAGTTTAATACTCGCGACGAGTATCTCGAACATGAATTACAAATTATGCAGCCTAAGCGCTGGCGTCCTAATTTACCGTTTAGAGATTACCGATTTGAATTTGAAGACACCATTCCTGCAATGGCGGGCACTATTGGTAAAGTCGTTATGGTGGGTGCTATTGCAGCTACATTTGCAGCGCCTCTTGGTTTAAGTGATGCGTTTGTTTTAGAAAATGTACGTTACGAATTACTCATTGTTTCTATTTTTATCATCTTATTCTCAGGCTTTATTTTACCAACAGCCAACTTGGCTGGTACTCACGGTCCACTTATTCCGTTAATTCCTATTGTTGTTGCTGCTGGCGGTCACCCTATGGCATTTGGCTTACTCATTGGTGCCTTTGGCTTTATTTTGGCCATAACCAAGGGAGGAAGTATGCTCGCGCGCCTAACCAGTAAAGGTGTATGTGGCGGGCTACTTATTTATTTAGGCTTTATTGGTACTATTTCGCAAGTTAAAAAGCTGTTTGCTTGGGCTGAAGCCATTGATATGGCACACATTGCGTTTATTGTTATTTTAGCCACCATTTTATTGTATGCGCTATTAGAGCACTTTAAAAAGCGTTGGTTAGCCGTGCCGTTAAGTTGCCTTATTGGTGGCGTGGTTGCCTTTGCCTTAGGCGCACCGTTTGAGTTTCATACTGCACCGGGTTTACCAAATATGAACCCAGCTTACTGGTGGGGCGAAAACACGGGTTGGATGCTAGGTTTACCAACGCTTGAAAGCTTTGTTGTTGTACTCCCATTTGCAGTGCTCGCCGTTGCTATGTGGTCTCCTGATTTTTTAGGCCATCAAGTATTTCAAAAAATAAGCTATCCGCAACGCACCGAAAAAGTACAAATGGATATCGACGATACCATGCTAAGTGCATCGGTTAGACAAACATTTGGCTCACTTGCTGGTGGTGCTAACTTTGCCTCCTCTTGGGGTACTTATATTGTGCCTGCCGCTATTGCTAAACGCCCTATCCCTGCTGGCGCTATTTTAACGGCATTATTTTGTATTATTGCTGGTTTATGGGGTTACCCTATGGATTTAGCAATTTGGCAGCCTGTATTGTGTGTAGCGCTTATTGTTGGGGTATTTATCCCGCTACTTGAAGCTGGCATGGAAATGACGCGCGAAGGTAAAACGACGCAATCAGCCGCTATTGTGGTGTTTGCTTCGACCTTGGTTAATCCTGCTTTTGGTTGGTCGCTTACTATGTTACTTGATAACTTAGGGCTGATTGGCTGTAAAGAGCGCAGCGCTGAGTTAACTAAAATGAGCCGCTGGGTGATTCCACTTATTATGTTTGTGTTACTTACCACTGTAATGGCAATTGTAGGTATGTTACCTGGTATACCGGCGTTAATGGCTGACTTTAGGCATTAACCTTTAGCTACCACATCTCATATTTACCCACAAAAAAGCACGGCAATTGCCGTGCTTTTTAATACGTGATTTTTAATACACACGGTTAAGCAATTACTGCCAAGAACGCTCAGTCGCTAGTTGTTTTTCAAACGCATCAATTTGTGGGTTTAGCGTTTCGGTTACACCAATAAAATCTAAGCCACTTAATAAGCGCTCTTTTACCTCTTTACTAATATCAAAACTAATTGGTGCAAACTTACTGCTTGTTAGTGTTTGATTTTCAAGGTCGATTTCAATGTTAATATCGTCGTGCTGCTCGCTAAGTACAAACAATTGCTCAAGCGTATCGGCAGGTAACGCTATGGCTAACATTTGGTTGTTACCACAGTTATTAAAGAAAATATCTGCAAAGCTTTCAGCCAAAATAACTTCAAAACCATATTGCTTCAGCGCCCAAGGAGCATGCTCACGAGATGAGCCACAACCAAAGTTGTCGCGCGTTAATAATATTTGCGCGCCTTGGTAGCATGGGCGGTTTAAAATAAAGTCAGGGTTTGGCTCACCGTTATCTAGGTAACGCCAATCATAAAACAATGCCGCATCAAAGCCTTCGCGGCTAGTTGATGTTAAAAACTGCTTAGGGATAATTTGGTCAGTATCTACATTGTTTTTATCAAGTGGGGCCATTAAGCCACTAAAAAATACGCTCATTAGGCTTCTCCTCTAATATCAACAAAGTGACCATGTATTGCAGCGGCTGCAGCCATTGCAGGGCTAACTAAATGGGTACGCCCGCCACGACCTTGGCGGCCCTCAAAGTTACGGTTAGAAGTAGATGCACAACGCTTGCCTGCTCCTAGGCGGTCATCGTTCATCGCTAAACACATAGAACAACCCGGTTCGCGCCATTCAAAGCCAGCGGCTTTAAAAATATCGGCTAAGCCTTCGTCTTCGGCTTGTTTTTTAACTAAGCCAGAGCCCGGTACAATTAACGCTTCAATGCCGGCTACCACATGTTTGCCTTCAACAATTTTTGCAGCTGCGCGTAAATCTTCAATGCGGCTATTTGTACATGAGCCAATAAATACCGTGTCTACTTTCGCGCTTGATAATTTATCGCCCGCTTTTAAATCCATGTATTTAAGTGCGCTGCGAATAGCGTCCGCTTTAATTAAATCTGGTTCTTGATCTGGATCGGGTATGCACTCATCAACACCAATTACTTGCTCTGGGCTTGTGCCCCAGGTAATTTGCGGTTGAATGTCGTCAGCATTTAGCTCAACAACTAAATCAAAGTGTGCGCCTTCATCTGTTTTTAATGTTTCCCAATATTCAACGGCTGCATCAAAATCTGCGCCTTTTGGTGCAAACGGACGACCTTTTAAGTAATCATAAGTAATTTGGTCAGATGCAATTAAACCCGCTTTTGCACCCATTTCTATGCTCATATTACATAGCGTCATACGGGCTTCCATTGAAAGCGCTTCAATGCCTTCACCACAAAACTCTGCTACATAACCTGTGCCACCAGCGGTACCTAACTTGCCAATTACCGCCATAATTAAATCTTTAGCCGTAACCGTTGGACGCAATACACCGTTAATTTGAATTTTTAACGATTTCGCCTTTTTTTGCTGTAGCGTTTGCGTTGCTAATACGTGCTCAACCTCAGACGTACCAATACCATGCGCTAATGCGCCAAACGCACCATGCGTAGAGGTATGGCTATCGCCACATACAATGGTTGTGCCAGGCAAAGTAATACCTTGCTCTGGGCCCATTACGTGCACAATACCTTGATTAATTGAGTTTAAATCGTAAAGCACAATACCAAACTCTTTACAGTTTTTATCAAGCGCCATTAATTGGTTTTTAGATACTTCGCTTGCCGCATCAAGTGATCGGCTCTTAGTCGATACGTTGTGATCCATCGTTGCAAAGGTTTTTTCTGGGCAACGTACCGTACGGTTTTTTTCACGTAGACCTGCAAAAGCCTGCGGAGAAGTAACTTCATGCACTAAATGGCGGTCAATATAAAGTAAGTCGGTTTGCTCGTTTATGCTGGCAACGGTATGTGATTGCCAAATTTTTTCGTATAACGTTTGGGCCACTTGCTAATTCCCTAATCTGTTTGAGTTGCAGCATAACGGTGCTGCAACTTTAATATGTTATTAAATGCGTGAAACGATGGCTGCTGCCACATCGCTTGTGCTGTAACCTGCATTTGGATATATATCTGGTGTGCCAACGCCTGCTTCTACGGCTTCTGCTACTGCTTTTTCAATGGTGCGTGCAGCTTCGTCTTGCCCTAGCGAGTAACGTAGCATTAATGCGGCACTTAAAATTTGTGCTATTGGGTTTGCAACGCCTTTACCTGCAATATCTGGTGCTGAACCGCCTGCTGGCTCGTACAATCCAAAACCCGATTGATTCAAGCTTGCCGATGGTAATAAGCCCATTGAGCCTGTGATCATGGCGCACTCATCTGACAAAATATCGCCAAATAAGTTATCGCAAAGTAATACATCAAATTGGCTAGGCTGCTTAACTAACTGCATAGCGGCGTTATCTACGTAAATGTAATCTAAGCTTACTTCTGGGTAGTCTTTGCTTACTTCGGTTACTACTTCGCGCCATAATACGCTTGATGCTAATACATTGGCTTTATCAACAGAGGTAACATGGTTACTACGTAGTTTTGCAGCTTCAAAAGCAAAGCGTGCAATACGTTCAATTTCTTTTCGTGAGTATGTTTGCGTATCAAATGCAAACTCTTCTGCGCCTTCACCACTGCGGCCTTTTTCACCAAAGTAAATGCCGCCAGTTAGTTCGCGCACACATAAAATATCAAACCCTTTTTCGCTGATATCAGCGCGAAGTGGCGACGCTGCACTTAATGCAGGTAATAACTGTGCAGGGCGTAAATTACAAAACAAACCAAAGTGCTTACGAAGCGGCAATAACGATGCGCGCTCAGGCTGCTCGTTTGGTGGTAAGTTTTCCCATTTAGGACCGCCTACCGAACCAAATAAAATAGCGTCTGAGTTTTCACACGCAGTAAGTGTACTCTCTGGTAATGCTTTACCAAATTCGTCAATGGCTGCGCCGCCAATTGCATAATGCTCGCGGTTTAGGGTAAAACCAAACTTATTGCTCACAGCATCAAGTACTTGCTCTGCTGCTGCCATTACTTCTGGACCAATACCGTCGCCAGCTAATACTGCAACGCTGTAGTTTGTTTTACTCATCCTGCTTTCCTTTGTTGTTTTAAATCAGACACTTTTTGTGCACGATAAATTAAGTTATAAACACGGATCATGGCGCGTACCGACGCTTCAACCACATCCGCTGCAATGCCCGCACCGTGGTAAGGTCGGCCATCGTATTTAGCTATAATATTTACTTGGCCTAATGAGCTTGCACCTTGGCCTGTCGCTTCTAAGTTATATTCAATCATTTCAACGCTCATACCGGTTAAGCGCTCAATAGCTGCAAACGAAGCTTCAACTGGGCCATTACCTGTCGCGGCTTCTTGTTTAGCTTCGCCATCAATGCGCATTCCAATAGTAGAGCTTGCTACCGATTGTGAGTTAGAGGCTGAGTTAACAAATTCTAATTGGTATTTTTCGTCTTTGTCGTTAATTTGATTAAAGTAAATCATCGCCTCAAGGTCGTAATCGTATACTGTGCCTTTTTGGTCAGCCAATTCGATAAAGCTTTTATATAAGCCATCCATATCGTAATCAGATTTTTGATAGCCTAACTCTTCTAAGCGATGCTCAATAACATGACGACCCGAACGCGAAGTCATATTTAATTGGTTGCTTGGCACACCCACGCTTTCTGGCGACATAATCTCATAAGTATTTTGCGCTTTTAATACACCGTCTTGGTGAATGCCAGAGCTGTGTGCAAAGGCGTTTTCGCCAACAATCGCTTTATTTGGCTGTACTGGCATATTACAAATTTTAGCCACTTGGCGAGATGCGCGGTAAATTTCTTCACTTTTAATATCTGTGTATACTTTTAAGTGGTCGTGGCGCATTTTCATGATCATCGCCACTTCTTCAAGTGAGCAGTTACCAGCACGCTCACCAATGCCATTAATAGTACACTCAATTTGACGTGCTCCGGCTTGCACTGCAGCCACCGAGTTTGCTACGGCTAAACCTAAATCGTTGTGGCAATGCACACTTAAACGCGCTTTATCAATATTTGGCACGTTATTCATTAAATGGCGGATCATCGCGGCGTATTCGTCTGGCGTTACAAAACCAACAGTATCTGGCAAGTTAATAGTTGAAGCTCCGGCGTTAATAGCCTGCTCAACAATTTTACATAAATCCCAATGCGGCGTACGACCAGCATCTTCACACGAAAACTCAACATCATCAGTATAGTTACGCGCCAATTTAATTGATTTAACAGCCATTGCCGTTGCATCGTCTAAGCTCATACGTAATTTATGTTCAAGGTGCAAAGGGCTTGTAGCAATAAAAGTATGAATACGGCTTTGTTGTGCTGTGCGAAGTGCTTCGCCACAGGCTTCAATGTCTTTAGCAACTGAGCGTGCTAAACCACAAATAATCGGGCCTTTTACTTCGGTTGCAATACGTTGCACCGAGCGAAAATCAGCAGGGCTCGAAACCGGAAAACCCACTTCCATCACATCCACATTCAAGCGGCTAATTGTATGTGCTAATTGAATTTTATCATCTTCAGTAAGGCTTGCTTTAAGCGCCTGTTCGCCATCACGTAAGGTGGTATCAAAAATCCATACTTTATCTTGCTCTTGCATAACTGCCCCTCATTCCTATGTTACCCAAATTTCAATTAATCCCAGCCGCGAGATAAAAAAAACCCCGCAATTGCGGGGTTTTTAGTGTTCAACTCGATGCAAACACACTAATCCCCGCTCACTTGCCATAGCAGTAAGAGGTTAAGTTTTAGTGTAATTAAACGAATAATATGCATCTTGTTTTCTTGTGTGTGTGTTCAGTGAAGCCTATTTTTAACATTACAGCGCAGCGGGTGCAAGCATAAATATTCCACATAATAGATTTAAAAACGATTCAATTGGGTTTTTTAATTCAACATAGGTCAACATGGGGAATTAAAATAACAAATACGTAACTAGTGGCGCTTAAATTAATAAGCACTGCAATATACCGTGCTTATATTAACTTTTTGCAATTTTTTTAAGCTATGCTTCTTTATTCGTTTCTCTTACGTAATGCCCGGCTCCACGAGTAATATAACGCAGCTGCCAAATAACGCGCTCAATCAATTCGTCGCGTTGCAATCCTTCTATATCGAGCGCCTCTGCACCCGCATTAAATACGAGCGTTACCATAGATTCCGCCTGAATATAGGCATGCATAGCATTACATTTAGTTTCACTTTCTAAATAATGAGCCAGCTCTAAAATAAAATGTTTTACCTCGCGGGCTACAGCGGCTCTAAATGCTTTAGAAGTCCCAGAGCGTTCTCGCAGCAACAACCTAAATTGGTTACTTGAGTTATCAATAAACTCCATAAAAGTAACCACTGAGGTATTTATAACACTGCCGCCATCGTTTGCTATTCGTCTGCGTGCTTGACGCATTAGTTGGCGAAGGGTTAAACCGGCTTCGTCTACCATGGTTAAACCTAGCTCATCCATGTCTTTAAAATGACGATAAAAAGACGTTGGGGCAATACCGGCTTCTCGTGCTACTTCGCGTAAACTTAAATTCGAAAAACTATGATCAGCACTCAGCTGATTAAATGCCGCTTGAATTAACGCCTGTCGTGTTTTTTGTTTCTGTTGCGCTCTAACACCCGACATCAACAGCTCCCTGAATTATTTTATATGAATATTTAGTGATATTAGCTCAATTGTCCAGTCTAATACTTGACGACAAGAGTTTGAAATACTATTTTAGCTTACAGTTGTACGCTGAGATTGAGAATTATGAATAAACCACCGATTATTTGGACAAACGTCCTATTTTTTAGCCTAACCTTTTTGGCGGCTGCCACACTTGTACCTTGGTACGCCATTAGCTACGGATTTACCAGCGCGCATTGGATTGCTTTTGTAGGCTGCATGTTTTATGCGGGCTTATCAATTACTGCCGGCTACCATCGATTATGGGCACATAAAACCTATAACGCACACCCTGCAGTTGAATTTATTTTTGCGCTTGGCGGTGCTTTTGCACTACAAAACAGTGCTTTGCATTGGAGTAGCGATCACCGTATACATCACGGTCAAGTTGACGACCCAATAAAAGACCCTTACGCGGCTACCAATGGTTTTTGGTATAGCCATATCGGCTGGATGTTACGTGACTACCAAGGCGATAGCTACAACGACTATAGTAATTGTCGTGATTTACAACGAAATAAAGTCGTTATGTGGCAACATAAGCACTACTTGAAACTAGCTATTGCTATGAACGTAGGTTTGCCTCTTGCACTTGGTTTATTAGTTGGTGATGTGTGGGGTATGTTAATTCTTGCAGGTTTACTACGCTTAGTACTAAGCCAACACTTTACCTTTTTTATAAATTCGGTTGCACATATTTGGGGCTCTCGCCCATACACCGAAAAAAATACGGCACGCGATAACGGCTTTTTAGCGTTATTTACATACGGTGAGGGGTATCACAACTTCCACCATATTTTTGCAAGCGACTACCGTAATGGTATTAAATGGTTTCATTACGATCCAACAAAATGGATGATCCGCTCTTTAGCAGCTGTTGGTTTAGCTAATAAACTAAAGCGTACACCTGTTGAACGTATCGAAAAAGCAAAGGCTGAAACGCTAATGAGCAAAACCCAAACGCGTCTTGCAAAATTGCCTTTAGCACAAGATAAGATTACATTATTACAACAAGAGTACGATTTACTGCTGAAAAAACTGCAAAATTATTGTTCACTACAAAAACAAGTGTTAGAAGTTAAAAAAAATAACATGGCAAAGCAGTGTGAACGCTCAGCATTAATGGCACAATACCATGAGTTGGAAGCCGCCTGGGAAAATCAAAAACAGGCATGGCTAGCACTTAATGCGAGGTTATTAAAAGCCTCTTTTAATTAATTTAGGAGTGGCTGTGGCCAAACAACCAGAACAAAAAAAAGTACCCGTGACATACCAATATGATGCAATAATTATTGGCACGGGTCCTGGCGGTGAAGGTACCGCCATGAACCTTTCAAAAAACGACAAAAAAGTAGCGGTTATTGAACGCCAAGAATCAGTTGGTGGCGGTTGTGTACATTGGGGAACAATTCCTTCAAAAGCGCTTCGCCACTCTGTTAGCCGCTATATTGAATACAAAGCAAATCCGTTATTTAATGTTGGTGAGCGCCCTAGCCGCTTAACATTTCCTGATATTTTACGTCACGCAAGTTCTGTTATTTCTAAGCAATCTAATTTACGTAGTAGCTTTTACGATCGTAACCGCATTCATATGTTTCAAGGTGATGCGAGCTTTGTAGATAAGCACACAATTGAAGTAAAAAGAAATGATGGTTCAATTGAGCGACTGACTGCTAAAACAATTGTTATAGCAACCGGCTCACGCCCTTATCGCCCACCAGAAGTCGATTTTACGCATTCTCGTATTTATGAGAGCGACACTATTTTAGGTCTTAAACACGACCCTCACCGCGTACTTATATACGGCGCTGGTGTAATTGGTTGTGAGTACGCTTCTATATTTAAAGGCCTAGGCGCAAAGGTTGATTTAGTTAATACACGCGACCGACTACTTGCTTTTATGGATGCTGAAATATCTGATGCGCTTAGCTATCACTTTTGGAATAGCGGCATTGTGATACGTCACAACGAAGAGTTTGACCGAATTGAGACGCGTGACGACTGCGTTATAATGCATTTAAAATCAGGTAAACGCGTAAAAGCTGACTGTATTTTATTTGCTAATGGTCGTACTGGTAACACTGATACACTAAATCTTGAAGCCATTGGCTTAAAAGCCGATAGCCGTGGCCAATTAAAAGTTAACGAAACATACCAAACAGAAATTGATAACGTTTACGCTGTAGGTGATGTAATTGGCTATCCAAGCCTTGCTAGTGCTGCGTTTGACCAAGGTCGCATAGCTGCTGATGCAATTGCGTGTGGTAACTGTGACGACCGCCTGATTGTTGATATTCCGGCTGGTATTTATACCATCCCAGAAATGAGCTCAGTAGGTAAAACAGAGCAAGAACTTACAGCCGCTAAAGTACCGTATGAAGTTGGCCGTGCACAGTTTAAGCATTTGGCTCGCGCGCAAATTGCTGGTACTGAAGTAGGTAGTTTAAAAATATTATTCCACACCGAAACCAAAGAAGTACTTGGCGTACATTGTTTTGGCGAACGTGCCTCTGAAATTGTTCACATTGGCCAAGCTATTATGGAACAAAAAAATGGTGGCAATAATATCGACTACTTTGTAAATACCACATTTAACTACCCAACCATGGCTGAAGCCTACCGTGTTGCGGCATTAAATGGTTTAAATCGCTTATTTAAATAACTGCTTAACTAAGAAGTTTTAAAAGCCTTTATAAATAGGTAACAAAAAACCCGCAACTTAGCGGGTTTTTTACTTTTAAACAGTTTTAAAGTTTATTTAAGTAGCTATTACTTATGGTACTTAGCACTTAGCTCATGTACTGCATTAATGAATACACCAGCATTTTCAGGGTCTACATCTGGTGTAATACCGTGGCCTAAGTTAAACACGTGGCCATTGCCTGTACCGAAGTCTTCTAAAATAGTGCCTACTTCTTGGCGAATACGCTCTGGTGTACCGTGTAACATAGATGGGTCCATATTACCTTGTAGAGCTACTTTATCACCCACACGGCGTTTAGCGTCGCTAATATTAATAGTCCAATCAAGACCAATTGCATCACAACCTGTTGCTGCAATAGCTTCAATCCATTGACCACCATTTTTAGTGAACAAAGTAACCGGTACTTTACGACCATCGTATTCACGAATTAAGCCATCTACAATTTTATGCATATATTGCAGTGAAAATTCGTTGTAATCGCGCGGGCTTAATACACCACCCCATGAGTCAAATACCATTAGCGATTGCGCGCCAGCTTTAATTTGAGCATTTAAATAATCAATAACTGAGTCAGCTAACTTATCGAGTAATAAATGAAGTGTTTGCGGCTCTGCAAACGCCATTTTTTTGATTTTACCAAATACTTTGCTGCTACCGCCTTCAACCATATAAGTTGCTAGCGTCCAAGGTGAACCAGAAAAACCAATAAGCGGTACTTCACCTTTAAGTTCACGACGAATAGTGCTTACTGCGTTCATTACGTAGCCAAGCTCGTCTGTAGGATCTAACTTTGGAATTTTTTTAACATCAGCAAGTGATGAAATAGGACGTTCAAACTTAGGGCCTTCGCCAGTTTCAAAGTAAAGACCTAAACCCATCGCATCTGGAATCGTTAAAATATCACTAAATAATATAGCGGCATCTAACGGGTAGCGACGTAATGGCTGCAGTGTTACTTCACATGCAAGCTCAGCATTACGGCACAGGCTCATAAAATCGCCCGCTTGTGCACGTGTAGCGCGATACTCTGGTAAATAGCGTCCTGCTTGGCGCATCATCCATACCGGAGTTACATCAACAGGTTGTTTTGCAAGTGCACGTAAATAACGGTCGTTTTTTAATTCGCTCATGGCGTAAATGATCCTAAGACTTGTATAAATTGTGCAAGATTGTACCACCATATTCTCCGACCCTCTATTGCTTAGGGACGAAAACAGCTTTACCTAGAGGCAGATCAATATAATGGCGTGCTTTAATCCATTTTGACTATAAAATAAGCAAAAAAAAGAATAACATTTAAAACTTTTTATTAATATGTTTGCAACATTACAAAAACCTTGTTATTGTTTGTCCCGCGTTAACAAAAACAATAATAAAAATCTTAAAACAATAAAAATAAATGTTTTAAAATAATAACAATAAAAATCATCTCATAAAAATAAGAAAGCTTGTTATAACAAGTCAATGAAAGAAATTAGACCACCGTAACTGGTGGTTTTTTCTTGCCTAAAATAAAATCCCTCGCCTTAGATTATATAAAAAGGTACACCCCTCAAAGTAGCTCAACTTTACTTGTTGATATACGCGCAAATTAAATATATCTTGATGTACATAAACTTATTATATTCTAATTGAAAGACCAACCCAGCTAGGAGAACAGTTATGCTGACGCGTGTAGAAAAAGCTCAACAAAAATGGGGTGGTAGCCACACAGTAATTGATAAATGGCTAAACGAACGCCAAGACCTTATTGTACTTTATTGCAAAATTGCAGGTTTTACGCCGTACGAAAAACAAGATCAAGCATTGCCAGAGCCAAAACTAATTGAATCATTTTGCCAACTTTTAATGGATTACCTATCTGCGGGCCATTTTGAAGTGTATGACGATATAGCAAAAGCATGTGAAAAAAAGGGCTTACAGAGCCAAGAGCTTGCAAACTCTATTTACCCGCGTATTTCCAGTACAACCGACATAGCGTTAGATTTTAATGATAAGTACGCTGAAGTAGACAAAGAAGACTTGTTAAAGGGTTTTGATGATGACTTGTCTGTTATTGGTGAGGCATTAGAAGCACGCTTTGCACTTGAAGATGAGCTTATTGATAACTTGTTTTCTAATCACGCAAACTAATATGTTATTTACGCATATTAAAAAAGGGACCTAAGGTCCCTTTTTGCATTTACACAATAAACTTATTATTGTGCTGGTGCTTCTTCATTTTGAATTTCAAGTAATTCAACTTCAAATACAAGTGTTGAATTAGCTGGAATCTTACCTAAGTCACGGTCGCCGTAAGCAAGTTCTGAAGGAATAGTGAACTTGTACTTAGAACCCACTGACATAAGTTGTAAACCTTCAGTCCAACCAGCAATTACGCGGTTAAGAGGGAAAGTTGTAGGTTCGTTACGTGCATATGAGCTGTCAAACTCAGTACCGTCTAATAAAGTACCTTTGTAGTGTACTTTAACTACATCAGTTGCTACTGGCTTTTCGCCATCGCCTTCGCTAAGTACTTCATACTGTAGGCCAGACTCAGTTACTGTAACGCCTTCTTTTTTAGCGTTGTCAGCTAGGTATTTAACACCCGCTTCTTTGCTTTTTTCAGACTCTACTTTTGCTTTTTCTTCTTGCTTAGTACGTACTGATGTATCTAGTTCAGTTAACACTTCGCGAATTTTTTCTTCGTCAATTTTTGCATTACCAGCAAGTGCATCTTCAAAACCACGGATTAGAAGTGCTTGGTCTAGCTCAATACCAATTTCTGTTTTGTCTGCTAGGTCTTTATTTAAAAAGTTACCTACAGATGCACCAATACCGTATGCTTGTTGCTGTTCTACAGTGTCTAATTTAACTTCAGCTTGTTCTTTTTTTGCTTCTTGATTACAAGCTGTAAGCGCTAAAACTGACGCTGCAATCAATGACAATCTAATCGTCTTTTTCATTTTAAATCTCCGACACACTTTGCAGTTGTCATTTTAATGTATTATTACTAGTTAAAGATTAACGGCCCACATGATAGGCTGCTTGTTTAATGACTAAATTCCACATTGTTAGCTAAACTAAAAACATATCCAGTGATTAGACAAACAACCTAGGCATTTAACGCGTCCTAGTCTAACCTCTCAGTCACTAAGAGTTAAGGGGAAATACCTGTAATATGTCGATATTTCGTACTTTTTTAATCGTATTTAGCTGTTTTTTAGCCATCGCCTGTACCGATAAAAAACAACACGCTGTAGCAAGTTACGAACATGCTGCACAAGGTGCGTTTTCATCAACACTTTCAAACGATGGTAAATACAGTTTGATCTCCTCTATCAACCATGGGGTCGCCCTGTGGGATAATCAACAGCAGGTACTAAAATACCAATGGTTTCAGCAGCAAGATCAAGACAGTTTGGTATACGCCGTTGCTATTGCTTTTGATAACAGCGTGGCTGTTACCGCCGAAAAAACCACGTTTGCTGTGTGGGATATAGCCACAGGCAAAAATAAAGGTTATTACAAAATACAAAAAGCCAGTATTCGCGATATTGCTATTAGCAATCAAGGCCGTAGTGTTTTATACGGCCGTAGCGACGGCGTTGTCGTATTTGTAAACCTAGAAACCGGACGTCGTATTGAGTTTTTAGGTCATCAAGATAAAGTTAACACCGTTGACCTATCACCTAACGGACGCTACGCCTTAAGTGGTTCTAACGATTATGTTGCTTACTTTTGGGATACACGTACAGGGCAAGTAATTCATCGTTTTAATCACCCAACGCGTGTTACCCAAGTAACGCTCGATCCACAAGGTCGCTATGCGTTTACGGCCGATAGTATGGCACAAGCAAATGTATGGAAGCTGACTACAGGTGATCTTGTGAGTAAACTGAAGTATATTGCGCGTCAGAAAATTTTTACTGCTGTGCGCTTTAACGAACAAGGCACTTTGCTTGCAACCGGCTCGCCAAATAAGCGCGTAGATTTGTGGCAAATACCAAGCGGTGAAAAAATTCAAACTTGGCAGGTTACCCCGCGCGAAGGCAGTAAGCCTAAATCGGCGGTGGTGCTAGATGTGACATTTACAGATAACGGTAAGTCGTTGTTAACCGAAAGCTCCAGCGGTATCGCAGAGCGATTTATTATACGAGAGAATAATGAACACAATTGAACATCGCTTAATGGAACTTGAAGCCAAAGTGGCTTTTCAAGATGAGACGATTGAAGTCTTAAATGATGAAATAAAAGTGCACCAGCAACTTTTAGCAAAAATGAAACGCCAAACTGAGCTGCTAGCAGAAAAAATTAAAGAGTCGCAGTCATCATCGTCTATGATGTCTGAAGCACCTGAGCCGCCTCCACCGCATTACTAAAACCGGTAAAAATTAGGCAATAAAAAACCGGGTTAGTCGCCCGGTTTAAATACACCAATTACTTGTTCAAATTGGCGAGTAGACGCCTGAACAGCGTTATCGGGTTGCGCCATTTTATGACCACACTCAACACACTCTACTTTTTCAACATCATGTTCTCTGTATAGCATCATAGTATCCATGGCTTTGCAGTCAGGGCACGATGCACCAGCAATAAATCGCTTCTTTTGTCTCACAACATTTTTCCTGTGGTTTGAACTGCTGTCATTTTATCGTATAACTTCACTTGTTGATACGCTTGATAAGAGCATTAAGTTCTATGTTATGATAGCGCCAACTTAACAAGGGCACAGCAAAGTAACGCATTCATGATCCAAATCTCAGAAATAGAACTACTTCGTGGCGGTAAAGCCTTATTAAAAAACGCATCAGCTACATTATTTCCAGAGCACAAAGTAGGCCTTGTTGGCGCTAATGGCTGCGGAAAATCAACGTTATTTGGTTTACTAAAATCAGAACTGCAATTAGATGCCGGTAACTGCAGCATTCCAAAAGATTGGTCTATTGCCTCTGTTAAGCAAGAGACACCTGCACTTGAAATAAGCGCGATTGATTATGTACTTCAAGGCCACCCAGAATACTACGCAATGCGCATAGCACTGCGTGAGGCCGAGAAAAACAACGATGGCGACACACAAGCCAAAGTACATATTCAGCTTGAAAACATTAAAGGCTACAGCATTGAATCAACCGCCGGTGAGCTATTACACGGCTTAGGCTTTGCCAATAACCTTATAGAAAACCCTGTAAGCTCGTTTTCGGGTGGTTGGCGCATGCGTTTAAACCTTGCCCAAGCATTGATACGCGACGCCGATTTACTACTTCTTGATGAGCCAACAAATCACCTTGATTTAGATGCCGTTTATTGGCTTGAACGCTTTTTACGTGCTTATACCGGCACCCTTGTACTTATATCGCATGACCGTGAGTTTTTAGATGCGGTGGTTGACCAAATTTGGCATGTAGATAAGCAACTTATCAATGTGTACAAAGGTAACTACTCGCAGTTTGAACGCCAAAAAGCAGAGCGTTTACTACAACAACAAGCGATGTTTGATAAGCAGCAAGATCAAATTGCACACTTAGAGCAATTTATAACGCGCTTTAAAGCAAAAGCCAGTAAAGCTAAACAAGCACAAAGCCGTGTAAAAGCACTTGAACGCATGGAAAAACTAGCGCCAGCACATGCCGACTCGCCATTTAACTTTGAGTTTGCAGAGCCAAAAGCATTACCAAACCCACTAATGACAATAGATAAAGCTAAAGCGGGTTATGGTGACGTCACTATTTTAAATAATATAGAGCTAAACCTTGTACCAGGTAGCCGAATTGCTTTACTTGGTCGAAATGGCGCGGGTAAATCAACGTTAATTAAACTGCTTTCAGGTGATTTAGAGCCGCAAGCGGGCGAAGTTATTCAGCATCACGGATTAAATATTGGTTACTTTGCGCAGCATCAGCTGGAATCTCTTGATTTAAAAGCCAGTGCAATAACGCACATACAACGACTAGACCCAAAAGCCACTGAGCAATCACTACGTGACTTTTTAGGCGGCTTTGCCTTCATTGGCGATAAGGCACTTGAGCCTGTAGCCCCATTTTCGGGCGGCGAAAAAGCACGTTTAGTGCTTGCCATGTTGGTATATCAAAAGCCAAACTTATTATTACTGGATGAGCCAACCAACCACCTTGATTTAGAGATGCGCCATGCACTTGTTATGGCACTACAAGGCTTTGAAGGCGCTATGGTTACCGTTTCGCATGATCGCCATATGCTTAAAAATACTGCCGATGAGTTTTACTTAGTAGATGACGGCAAAGTAACCCAGTTTGGCTACGACTTAGATGCATATTATCAATGGTTACTTAACGCGAATAAAGAAGCGGTTAAAGCGCAGCAAACCGACGAGCCTAAAGCAAACCCAGGTGTTAACCGTAAGGAACAAAAGCGTTTAGAGGCTGAGTTTAGAAAAGCCACTCAGCCACTTAAAAAGCAAATTGAAAAGCTTGAAAAGCAACTCGATAAATTTACCGCCGAATTAAGTGAAGTTGAAGTGACCTTAGGTGATAACGAACTGTACAACGACGACAACAAAGCCAAGCTTAAAGAGTTATTAGCCAAGCAAGCAACCCTTACGCCTAAACTTAACGACGTTGAAGAAGAGCTACTTATGGCACTTGAAGAAATGGAAGAAAAAGAGCAGGCATTCGCCGATGAACTTGCTCAATAGCGACCATTTTTGGCAGTTTGCGTGCACCTTGTACGCAAAGCCTGATCAACAAACAACCTTGCTGGCACTACAAAACCAGCAAGAAAAAAACGTTAATTTATGCTTATTGCTACTTTATTTAGACTCATTAAATTTAAGTATTAATACCCAACAGTTAAATGAGTTAATAGACGCAATTAGTGAGTTTGATACTCACGCATTACAACCTCTGCGCGCTGCCCGTAGCTATTTAAAAGCTAATCAGAATACGATAAGTGATTACACCACAATACGCGCAGAGTTACTAAGCGCTGAGCTAAAGCTTGAAAAACAACAGCAACATATGTTGATTGAAGCAGTAAATGAGTTTGAATTAATCGAGCATGCAGAACCAAACAATATTGAGCTGTATATGAAAGCCACTTAGGCTGCGACTTTTTATACCCTCCTCTACTGCTCATTCTCTTTTCTTTGTGCAAAAAACCTTTAAGTAAATAATTCACAAAGAGGTTAAGAGGCGCTTCGCTTTTAGAGGAAAACAAACTAGATTACTTAGATAAAAATATAAATATTGAGCGGTTGTTTAGCTCAGCATTTTATTACCCTGCCCTAATTTTCTTCTCTTTTTCTTCTTTTTGCGCAAAGACCTTTAAGTAATTTACTCACAAAGAGGTTAAGAGGCGCTTCGCTTTTAGAGGAAAACAAACTAAATTACTTAGATATAAATATTGAGCAGTTTGTTGCTCTACCCTCATTTACTTCTCATTCTTTTCTCTTTGTGCAAAAAGTCTTTAAGTGGTTTACTCAAAAAAGTTTAAAGCGCTACGCTTTTAGGTAAAGTGAAAAACTCTCTTAGCTCTCAGTGGTAATAACTTAGTAGCCCTTAAAGCATGATCTAAATCAACTTAGCTTCACCCCTATATCTGCTTATGTAAATAACTTGATCTCGATCACGTTGCGACCTGCAAACACTGCCTATGATTAACCCATCAACAACGAGGGGAACAACTCATGAACGTATTCTTTAGAGACTTTTTTACAGATCCAGTTTTATTTATGTCTTTTGGGTTTTTAACCATCGTTGTTTCTTTGTGTATATTTTTTGCTTTTTTCTTTTTGAAAAAAATACATGATGCAGAAATTCCCGAACAAAATTAAGCACGACGCACTAAAGCGCCTTATTAGTTTACTAGTTAGGCGCTTTTTATTTTCTGAAGCGAAAAATTTGGTACACTAGCTTTTCGTTTAATACAAAGTGCGTAGTACAAACATGATCTCTCAGTTCAAACCAGCATGGTGGATGACCAATCGTCACGTTCAAACCATAATGCCGCGTTTTTTCCGCCCATTTCACCACACTCGCTACGAACTTGAGCAACTTGATACACCTGATGGTGACTTTATTGAGCTCGCATGGTCACTTCCACATAACGAAACCGCTCCACTTGCCGTTGTTTTACATGGCCTTGAAGGCAATATAAATAGCTTTTATGCCAAAGGCATGATGAAGGCGTTAAAAAAGCAAGGTTATGCAGTTGTGCTTATGCACTTTAGAAATTGCTCAACTGAAGTCAATCGACTACCTCGCGCTTATCACAGCGGTGACACCGCCGATTTAGCCTTTTTTATAAATCACTTAAAGCTGCAATTCCCTGAGCGCACTATGGTCGCTGTAGGTTTTTCGTTAGGCGGTAACGTACTGGCCAAATACTTAGGTGAACAATCACAAGCATGCCCACTAAGTGCTGCAGCGGTGGTATCTGCTCCTTATGATTTGTCGTCATCAAGCGATGTTATTCGTAAAAGCTTAGGTAAAATTTACCAAAAATATCTGCTCGATCGCATGAAAAAATCAATGCAGCGAAAGCTGCCACAAATTAAGCAGCAAATTTCACTAACACCAAAACAGTTAATGAAAATTGACGATTTATTAGAGTTTGATAATCAGTTAACAGCCCCTCTGCATGGTTTTGAAAACGCACACGATTACTATCGCAAAGCCAGTGCAATGCCGTACTTAAAAGATATCGCTATACCTACACTTATTATTCATGCCAAAGACGACCCTATGCTCTCAATTAAGGCCGTACCAAGTAGGCAAGACGTAAGTGAGCATGTTACGCTGCGCATCTCTGACAAAGGCGGACATGTTGGTTTTATTAGCGGTAAAAATCCGTTTAAGCCTATATTTTGGTTAGAGAAAGCCGTGCCATGCTATTTTGGGCAACATGTTTTAGGCAACGCAAACAAAGAGTAATTATGATTATCCCTTTTGAACAACTCGATAAAGATACACTATACAACCTAATAGAAAGCTATGTACTGCGCGAAGGCACCGATTATGGCGAAGTAGAAGCAAGCATCGAATCTAAAGTTAACCAAGTTAAGCTACAGCTTAAAAATGGTGAAGCGATGGTGTTTTTCTCTGAATTACATGAGTCAGTTACTATTATTTCTAAGGGCGAATTTAAAGCGCTGCAAAGTGAAGAGCATCAAGCAGAGGCGTTTGATTAAGGTGTAGTACTTGTAACTTTTGAATTGAACGTACACAATGGCTTTTTACCCAAAGAGCCAAAACATGATAAAGCTCAGCACTCTAGTGGTAGCCATATCACTAGCTTTAACTAGCCAAGCCCAAGCAGAACAAACAATAACAGCATCTGACAAGGCAATTAAACTCGCTAAAGACACCATTTTAATTGATACCCATATCGACGTACCTTATCGAATTCACGAAAGCTGGGTTGATGTAACTAAAGCGACAACTGATGGCGATTTTGACTACCCTCGCGCTGTAAAAGGCGGTTTAAATGCCCCATTTATGTCGATTTATATTCCTGCGCATTTGGAATTTGAAGGTAAAGGAAAAAGCTACCAGCTAGCCAATCAAATGATTGATAGTATGGAAGCCATAGCCCAGCGCGCACCCGATAAGTTTGCTATTGCTAGCTCAAGCACTGATATAGAAGAGCAATTTAAACAAGGTAAGCTTTCTATAGCCATGGGTATGGAAAACGGCTCTCCTATTGAAGGGGATATGAAAAACCTTCAGCACTTTTACGACCGTGGCATTCGCTACATTACGCTAGCGCACTCGCAAAGCAACCATATTTCGGATTCGTCTTACGATATACGCCGTAAATGGAAAGGCTTAAGCCCATTTGGTAAAGAGCTTGTCACTGAAATGAATAATATTGGTATGCTAATCGATGTATCGCATATTTCTGATGATGCGTTTTATCAGGTTATGGATCTATCTAAAACACCCGTAATTGCCTCACATTCATCACTTCGTAAATACACGCCTGGCTTTGAGCGTAATATGAATGACGATATGCTATTGGCACTTAAAGAAAATGGCGGCGTTATTCAAATTAACTTTGGCTCAAGCTTTGTTACCGCTAAAGCAGGCAGTTGGGGCAAGCAGTTAAAAAGCACAAAAGAGTCCGTTAAAAAAGACGGCACTAAATTAAGCAAAGATTTTGATGCTGCGTACCGCGCTAAAAACCCGTATCCATTTGCAAGTCTTGAGCAGGTGCTTGACCATATTGATCACGTAGTTGAGCTAATTGGTATTGATTATGTAGGTATTGGCTCTGATTATGACGGAGTTGGTGATTCATTACCTATCGGTTTAAAAGATGTATCTAGCTACCCTAATCTTGTTCAAGGTTTAATGGACAGAGATTACAGCGACAAAGATATTAAAAAGATTCTTAGCGGTAATTTATTAAGAGTTTTAAAACAAGCGCAAGAGTATGCGAAAAAGCATTAAAGCTTTTATCATATATTAGTAATTGGCTAAAAGACCAAGAGCTAACTCAATATAAGCGCGGCCTAGCCGTGCTTTTTTTATATCTAAGAGCTCAGTTATTTTCAGCAACCTTTTTCCTCGGGTTTCGTAAAACTCAACCCAAGCTACGGCAATAAAGCTATACCTAGGAGCAAATCACTTTTCTTCAGGCATTAAAAAAGGCCACCTGAGTGACCTTTTTCTAACAATTAACTTTAAAGTTAATTATTACGCTTTGAACGTTGCTACAAAGCACCTACGCCTAAGGTAAGAGCGCCACCTTCATATGACACTTTTCTTCAGGCATTAAAAAAGGCCACCTAAGTGACCTTTTTCTAACAATTAACTTTAAAGTTAATTATTACGCTACGATAGTTGCTACAACACCAGCACCTACAGTACGACCACCTTCACGGATAGCAAAACGAAGACCTTCA
>NZ_JADYXH010000017.1:0-89976 GCF_015864395.1 Pseudoalteromonas sp. SWYJZ12 | reverse complement strand
AGTCATATCGCCTTTTTCTACAGCGTCGACAACTTGTAATTTAAAGCCTAATGAATAATCTCGTTGTGTTCGTTTGATCGGTGTATTATTTGACTTGGTCATAATAAATCCTAAATGTGTAAACACATTTCAGGACGAGACACTTCGCAACAAAAAGCCCGCTAAAGTTGTTTAGCGGGCTTTTTTTATATACCGTTGTCACTGGCAATTATAGAAATTGAATGAACCTTTAGCTGCTTATCTGAAAACTTACTTTTAAGCATGTCGATGGTTTTTTCTTGTTGCCTACAAGGCGGACAGGGGCCTATATCTTCATCTATTGAGGTGTAAAACAACGTATACTTTTGCTGTGTAAAATCGGGCAATGTTGTTAATAGCTGCTCTAAATTACTTTTAATTAAATCAGAATCAGGATGGCTTTGTTTATTTTTAAAAATGGATAAAATATTTGGTAAATATTTATCAGAGTAATGCATCAACTCGCCTTTGCTGTTAAATAAAAACATTTGCGGTGCGGTATTATTAATGGGCGATTTAACCATTTGGTAATGAGAGAAATTGTACTGCTCAGCGTATGTATTTCCGCCGTATATAAGTAGTGTAGCTAGTAGTAATTTATACATGCTTATCCTTAAGTTAAGTTATTCCACGAATTGTTAAGTGTTTTTTTAATCTCTATAGCAATAATACATATAACCGCTAAAAAAATGACTAAATGCACTGTAAGTATCGTGTTTAGGTCAAAAACGGATTGTTGAAATAAAAAAGTTTGTAGTTTTTCATGTTGGGTGAAAAATAGCGCAATAATAACTATGTGGGTTATCACAAATGCAGTGAAAAATAGTTTTAAAAATAAATAGCATATTTGGTAGCTGCGAGCGCCCATAGCACGTCTTAATGCAAGCTCTGTGGATGATTTAGCCGTAAGCTGTTTAATACTGCTGTAGTTGTATAAAAACGCAGAGAGTAGAAGAATTGAGGAACACACCACGGTAATTATAAGTAATGCATTTCTAGGGGCTTGCTCATTTTTTACTAAAGACGAAAGGGAAGTAAGTGATAAATCGTTAAAGTTTACACTTAATGCTTTTACTGCCGTTTGGAGTTCACTTTCAACTTGTGTGATGGGCGCATAAGTTTTAATTATAATTGTTTCAAAACCTGTCAGGGCACTTATTACACTATATACAGTTGGCTGAACCGGTGTGTCGGCTCCTTCGTTATAAATATCATTAACAACGCCAACTACTTTATGTTTTACTTTTCCAGTATCAAATTGGGCTAATAAATAAGCTTGGTTTAGTTCTGTGCCTGCAAAGTATTGATCCCATAACGCGCTGTTAACGACAATGTTTTGGTACTGTTGCCATTGCACGCTTTGCCCAGAGATAAGCTTAGCGCCAATAGTTTTAAAGTAATGTGGGCTCACTCTATGGCTTGCGGTACTGGCGCTTTTACCCGAACTGATGGCTTGTCCGGTAACGGTGTACCATGCACTAAACCCACTGCGATCTGATAGTGGCGGGGCAGAGCTAAGTGATACTTCTTCAATAATGGGCAGTGAATTTAATTGCTGAATTAATTGTTGAGCAGAGTTATTTGCATTAAAGGCCTCGTTAGGTGATTGTGGAAAAATAAAGCTGGCAATTAGAATATTATCTGCATTAAAACCCATACTTTTATTATTTAAATTAATCTGGCTGTAAATAACCAAACTACTAATGTAAACACTTGTAATAGCAAGGCTAGTAAGTAACGAAAGCAATGAGAACACTTGTACTTTTTCGCTTGTTGTTGCACTTTGGCCGCGTCCAATACTGCTGTGTACCCACCTTCGCTGAAAATAACTAAGCGCCGATAAGAAAGTAATAATAACAATGTAAAATACCGCCAGCGTAAATAATGAAAAAGAGCTGCTTAGCTTATTCAGGCTTGGTAATAAAATTGCGCTAATGCGGTCGCTCAGTGGATACAAAACGCACATTACAATAATAAGTAGTAGGCTTGTGAGTGCAATATCAATAATTTGCTGCACAAAAATGTGTTTGTTATTGGCTCCACATAGTTTGCGTATAGTTTCTTCTTGTTGCTTTTTAATTGACTCTGCACAGTAAAATGCACAAAAGGCAATAAAGCTAAATGAGAGTAAAATATAATAAAGTAACTGCAATAAGTTTAGGCGCTTTATTATTTTATTAAAGTGAGTTGGGTTGACGCCAATACCATCACTAAACTTAAGTTCGGTGTTATCAAATATAAACATTTCGTTTTGTAAGTGCTTATTTAGCAAGCTTAAAAAGAGTGTTTTATTTTTAACGTTTCCTAAAATATACGTAAATGTATCTGGGGTCAGGCTACTTTCTTGAGGCAAAAAACGCTTGAGTTGCGAGTAAGGAATAACAAGTTTAGGTTCATAGGCACGTTTAAAGCTTTTAAACTCTTTTGGCATTACAGCAACAATGTTTATGCTTTTATTATTAACAACAAGCTGTTTGCCAATAATATCAGTGACACCTTTAAAATGAGTATGCCAAAACGAATAGCTAATGGCGGCACTTAGTGCGCTGCCTTGTTTTGGGAAATCTAATTTCTCAAAGCTACCTAAGGCAGGAATGATACCTAATTGTTTATAACCCCCCGATATAAAGCTTACCTTAACAGGCTCGCTATCATGATTAACCGAAAGCTTTAATGATAAATCAATAGAGCGTTCAAAAACGCCGACTAAATCTTGGTGCAATAAGGTTATTTCATCAAAAATGTACTCATCAACGGGTAAGTCATTTTGAGTATCACTTAAGTAAACTTGTTTAATGTTGTGGATGTTATTTATTGCCGTGTAATCGGCTGATAAAAACTGACTATGAATATTACTTATATTTAAAATTAAACATAAAGGAATACTCAGCAACAAACAGCTAAGCCATAATTTAGTATTTTGCTTAGCATATTTTAGCCAGTTTAAGGTCAGATCAGTAATTGAGTTCAGCATCAAAAACCTTGCGCACTAAGCTGTCCGTCTTGAATATACAAACGCGTTTTTGCTGTTTTAGCATGGTTTTCATCATGTGTTATTAAGCAAATTGTTTTGCCTTCGTCGTTTAGCTTATTGAGTAACTGATATATTTGTTCGCTATTACTCGAATCTAAATTACCCGTTGGCTCATCGGCTAAAATAACAGAGGGCTCATTTATTAATGCTCTAGCAATAGCAACTCTTTGTTGTTGCCCGCCTGACAATTGGCTTGGCTTTCTATCAATAAATTCAAGCATATTTACTTTATTAAGCGCAGCTTCTACTTTTTTTTGGTAATCCTTTCTAGGCACCGATTTGTTGTAACTGAGTGGCAAAGCCACGTTATCAAATACGCTTAAATGATTTAACAAATTAAAGTTTTGAAATATAAAACCAAGTTCTCTGTTTTTAATGGCTGCAATAGAGTCGGGTGTTAAGTCTGCTGTGTTAGTGCCTAAAATAGTGTATTGCCCTTGGCTAGGTAAGTTTAGTAAACCTAAAATAGAAAGTAGAGTACTTTTACCACTGCCAGAAGTACCGGTTATTGCAATGTAGTCACCACTGTTTATTTTAAAACTTACAGCTTTGAGGGTATCAATTTTGGTATTAGGGTATTGATAAAAAACATTATTAAACTCTATTAACGGATAACTCATAACTAACACCTCATTAAAATGCTTTTTTCAAATCAAGGTTACTTCGAGTGGCGTAAGCTGCTGGTAGTAATAAAACGTAGTTACCTTGTAGCGACTCATCAAAGCTTAAAGTGTCTTGCTCAGTCGTTTTGTAATTAATATGAGTAAGAATAGCTTTGCTTGAGGGCGTTATTTCATATATTTTCCACAGACTGTAGTTATCAAAATCATTCGGTTTTTTAATGTTTTGAACTACTAAAGATTGCTCCAAATAAATATGAGCTTCTATTGCTTGGCTGCTTCTAAGCCATGATGGAGGGGAAGCGCCTAATACTAAAAATACATTAATAGCGCTATTTCTTATTACCGTATCAATATAATCAACCTTAGCTGCAATTGTGCCACTGGGTGTAACTATGTCTGCTTTCTGGCCTATTTTTAATTGAGTAGATGAATACTGAGGAACTTGTATTTTAGCCAGTAAGTTGTCGGTCTCTATTAACTCAAACAGCGATTGCCCTTGAGTAACCGCTTGGCCTAATTTAGCTAAGTTTTGGCTTACGGTACCGTCAAAGTTTGCTGTGAGTGTTAGTTGCTCTTGACGCCTTTGTAAATAGCTAAGTTTGTTTTTTGCGATGTTTACTTTGTTATCAAGCGCAATTAATTGCTGATCAAATGCCTCTTTAAATAGGCTAAGTTCATCATTTTTAGCATTAACTTCAAGTTCACTTTGCTTGTAAAGCATTTCGCTTTGCTTAAAGCGAATTGCAGAAATAATACCTTGTTCCATTAAAACTTTATTAGCATTTAATTCAAGCGCTTGCTGCTGCAATGCCATTTTAGCTTTTGATAAGTCGACTTTAATTTGCGAGAGCTTAATTGCTAAATTACTTTTATCAATAGCTACTTGGGATTATAAATTAAGCTGCTCATAACTCGCATTATGTATATCTTGTTCCAATTCGTAGTTAGTTAGCTTTGCTAATACTTGGCCTTTTTTTATAGCTTGCCCTTCACGAATTGTAAGTGTGTTGATATTGCCTTTTAGCGGCGCAGACAAAAGCTCTCTTTGTGTAGGCTCTATTGTACCAATCCCTTTTAATACATTGGGTAATGATACTTGAGAGACTAATATTGGCTTTAAATAACGTTCAGGAATATCATTTGAGAAAAGTAATATCTTAATTAAATAACCCAAAGCCAATAACAACAATAAAGCCGCAATAGCGATAGGATATCTACTTTTTTGTTTAACGATTAAATACTCTTCCATTAGTACAACCTGCTAAGTGCTTTTATTATTTTAAAATGTGGTAAACGCTGTTTTAATTAGGGTTTTTACTTTCTTTAAGTAAAGGGTGTGAGGGTAAGCTAGCTGAGTAATATTTTTAGCCTGCAGCTAATGGTTTGATTTTTCACCAACTACGTTCCCAAAACACATTCAGTTATATCACCACTAAGTTAACTATGTAAATTTTATTTTAATGGGATTTAGTGGGAGAAAGGTTTGTTTATCTTGTTTGTTTATCTTGTTTGTTGACGAAGCAGGGCAAAGTAATTACTACGTTGCTACACAAAAGCACTTATTTTTATAAGTGCTTTTTTGGTTTTGGGAGGTTATTGCTAACAATGAGCAGCAGCTCGGGATTAATTTTATTGATGTAGGGTGGGTTGAGTGAAAAGAAACCCAACAGCTAGGTAGTATCATAAATCGTTTAGTTTCAGGGAGACAGGTATACAGCTCATGTTTAATTTAAAAACGTATAAAAAAGCTTATAATGCTAAATGATTAATTGAGGGTATTTGAGTTTAATGAAAGTTTATAAATATTTACCTATCTCTTTTGGTTCTCAAGCAATATTAATTGATGGGACTTTAAAGTTTAGCAGTCATAAAGATTTTAACGATCCGTTTGATTGTATTGTTTCTTATAATACGGAAGCATCACTAAGCTATCTTAAATCGAGAAAAGATTTGTTCCTAAAAGCATCAGAACATTTAAAGCTGAGTCCTAGCAGACGAATTGAGAACAAAAATAAAATGTATAAAGGGATTGAGAACTCGATAACTTCTGGGGATTTTCATAAAGATATAATTGATAGAATAGAAATTTGTTGTTTTAGTAAAAAGCCAGATAATATTCTGATGTGGTCACATTATGCACACAACCACACTGGTTTTGTAATAGAGTTTGATATTGATCTTAATGACCCTACTCTGAATTTATATAATAGCGAAAGTAATTTAATTGGCTACGATATTGTTTACAAGGATGAGATGCCAATTATCAAGGTTGGAAAAGGTAGCTTTGATGCGGTAAAAGATGTTTTTTTGACTAAGTCTAATGATTGGTCTTACGAAGAAGAATACAGAGTTTTGACTCGTAACAAGGGCCCTGGTATCCATGATTTTAATTTAAATAAGATAAATAAAATTATATTTGGAGTTAAAACCTCAGGTAAAGACATTGAAAGGCTGACACAAATAGTAAATGATTTATCACAGAAATTAAAAAAAGACATCCCAATCATTCAAGCTAAAATGGTTGAGGGAAAATATAAATTAAAAGTAGATTAGAGAAAGATGTTGTAACGTTTAAAGCTTTCTTTCGAGAAAAAAGCTCAAAACCAAAGGGCTTAGAGCTTTCTATATACAATGAAAGTTCAGCTAAAACATTTCACTTCAAAGTATCGTTGGGTTTCGTTTCACTCAACCCAATCGACTGTTACTCATCAATTGAGCGTAGTAGGGCGTTTATGCCTACTTTTTCACGTGTTTGTTTATCTACTTTTTTCACGATAATTGCAGCGTAAAGGCTGTGGGTGCCATCTTTTGATGGTAGTGCGCCTGGTACAACTACTGCGCCTGCTGGTACGCGGCCGTAGTGAATTTCGCCGGTTTCACGGTCGTAAATACGGGTGCTTTGGCTGATGTAAACGCCCATTGAAATTACTGCGCCTTCTTCAACAATTACGCCTTCAACAATTTCAGAACGTGCGCCAATAAAACAGTTGTCTTCAATGATAGTTGGATTAGCTTGTAGAGGCTCTAAAACGCCGCCTATGCCTACGCCACCTGATAAATGTACGTTCTTACCAATTTGTGCACATGAGCCTACAGTCGCCCATGTATCAACCATGGTGCCGTCGTCAACATATGCGCCAATGTTTACGTACGATGGCATAAGTACGACGTTTTTACCTACAAAGCTGCCTTTACGCGCTACTGCGTTTGGCACTACGCGCATACCGCCTTGCTGAAATTGCTCTGGCGTGTAGTCGCTAAATTTAAGTGGTACTTTGTCGTAAAACTGGTTTACGCCGTCGTTCATTGGTTGGTTGTCGCGAATACGAAACGATAGTAATACTGCTTTTTTAAGCCACTGGTGTACAACCCATTCACCTGATATTTTTTCGGCAACGCGTGCTGCGCCGCTATCAAGTAAATCAAGTGCGTCAATAATGGCTTGTTTTACGTCGCTTGATACTGTGCTTGGGCTAATGCTATCGCGGTTGTCCCATGCGTTTTCGATCATCGTTTTTAAATCTGACATGTGTGTCCTCTATTCTGTTTCGGCGTTGAATTTTTTACGTAATGCCTGATGAATTTTTGCTTGCTCTTCATCAGTCAGCGCTTGGTATTCGTTATTAGATACGACAAAGAAATCCTCGGCACGTTCACCTACCGTTGTAATACGGGCAGCGTGAATGTGTAGTAAATGCGCTTGGAAAACTTCGGCTATTTTGGTTAGTAAACCTTGTATATCGACGGCTTGAATTTCTATTAAGCTACGGTCTTTGCGTGCATGTGGGCGCAACACAATTTTAGGTTTAATATTAAAATCTTTAAAGCGTTGAGAGCGGCTCTTTTTAAAGCGAATCTTTTTACGCGGATCGCTCAGAGCTTGCTCAAGCCCGCGTTTAATTGATTGCGCTCGACCACTTGCAATAGGGTCGCCACTTACTTCAAGTATTACAAAGCTAAACAAGACGTAACCGTCTTTTGTGGTCAGTACTTGCGCATGTTGTATTTGCGCTTTTTTAGAGCCAATCACACTTACTAATCGGGCAAACAGTGGGCCAGAGTAGGGGCTGTATACAAATACTTGTGTGCCACCATGCATAGCTTTGTTAGATACAACAACACTTGGCTGGCTTAAGTCTGTGCTACTTAATAAATGCTCACTTTGCCATGATATTTGCTGTTCGCTAAAGGCGGTAAAGTAGTTGGCTTTAAAGCGGCTCCAAATTAAATCAATTTTTTCCTCTTGATAACCTAGATTTATTAAGCGTTGTTTAGCTTGGTGCTTTTTGTCGCGAATTTGGTCGCGTTGATCCATTGGGTTTTCGAGCCCTAGGCGCAAAGCGCGCTGCGTGTGTAAGTAGAGCTCACGCAGTAGGGTGTTTTTCCAATCGTTCCATAAGTTGTCGTTGGTTGCACGTATGTCGGCAACGGTTAAACAATATAAGTAGTCGAGTTGGCGCTCTGTTTTAACGCGTGTAGCGAAGTCTTTTATTACAGCAGGGTCGTTAATGTCTTTACGCTGTGCGGTAACCGACATAAGTAAATGGTTACTTACAAGCCATGCAACGAGCTTTGCATCCACCGATGAAAAACCATGTAATTTAGCAAATGCTATTGCGTCAACAGCGCCAAGTTCTGAGTGGTCGCCACCTCGGCCTTTAGCAATGTCGTGAAATATACCGGCTAAATAAAGTAGCTCTGGTTTGTCCATTCGAGTGACTATTTCACTACAAATAGGAAACTCGCTAATGCCTGTTTTATCAAAATATTCGTAAATGTTTTTGATTAATTTGTGAGTGTGCTCATCTACGGTGTACGCGTGAAACAAATCAAACTGCATTTGCCCAAATATATTACGCCACTGCGGTAAGTAGGCGGCAAGCATGCCGTGCTTGTGCATGAGCGTAAATGCGCGGCCCATGCCGTTAGGGTGTTTAACTAAGCGTAAAAAGGCTTCACGACAGGCTGCGTAATCTTGCAAATCGCCCAATAAACGACGGCGCACTTGGCGAATAGTACGAATAGTACTTGGGTAAATATGCGTTATTGCTGGGTTATCGGCTATGTGCTCAAACAATACAAAGAGTTGGTCGCGTCTAAAAAATACCGACGGATCTTTTACGCGTATTTGATGACCTACTTGCTCAAAGTTTCTGTCGAGTTCTATTGCTGCCACAGCACTACTTTCGGGCATTATACTTTGTTCAAAGTATGAAAGTAGCATTTGGTTAAGTTCGCGCACGCGGCTCATTATTCTAAATAAGCGTTTCATCATACGCTCAACAGAGGCTTTACCGTCGCTACCAAAACCTAAAATTTCGGCGGCTTGCGGTTGATGATCAAACAATAAGCGGTTTTCAGCTCGACCTGCAGCTAAATGCAGTGCAAAGCGAATGTTCCATAGGTTTTCTAGGCACTCAGAAAGCTCTTGAAACTCTTCGTGAGTTAAGTATCCGTGGCTTATTAACTCTTGCAGGGTTTCGGTTCTAAAATGCTTTTTTGCCACCCAAATAATGGTTTGTAAGTCGCGCAGACCACCGGGGTTTTCTTTAATGTTTGGCTCAAGATTATACGCGGTGCCGTGGCACTTTCTGTGGCGTAAGTTTTGTTCTTGAACTTTGGCAGTAAAAAATTCACCTGAGCGCCATACTGGCGTTTCAAGAATATGCATTTTGAGTTTTTCAAACTCAATGTGGTTACCAAAAATAAGGCGGCTTTCGAGCAAGCTGGTGGCAAAAGTAACGTCTTCACGTTTTTGCTCAATGGCTTGTTCTATCGTACGCACGCTGTGACCAATCTCTAAGTTGAGATCCCATAGCATGGTGACAAACTGGCCTATTTTTTCGCATATTTCTTCGCTTGGCGGTTTAGTTACAAGCAATAAAAAGTCGATGTCGGAGTAGGGATGTAGCTCACCACGTCCGTATCCGCCTACCGCTATTAATGCTAAATCAGGTTCGCGCGCTAAGTCGTAAACATGAAAAAGCTTAATGAGTAGGCGGTCAATAAACTCAGCCCGGGCATTAATTAAATTCCCAACCGGTTGTTTAGAAAATTCGTTATGTAACCATTTATAAAAATAGCTAGAACAATCGCGATAATCACTAAGTTGCTCTGCATCGCTAAGCAACTTTTTTACTTTGTTGGGTAATGCCACGTGGGCTGGCTCCTTGTTGAACCTTTCACACGGATAAGAATTTTCTTATCAAGTGTTTCGGTTTTATTAGTGTTCTATGATCCGCTCGATAGTATCATCTGATCGTAGCGTTAAAATTTCAACACCATTTTCAGTCACTAATAAAGTATGTTCCCACTGTGCAGACAAACTACGGTCGCGTGTTACTACTGTCCAATCATCTTTAAGAAGTTTGCATTGGCGTTTACCCGCATTAACCATAGGTTCAATAGTTAAACACATACCTGCTTTTAAGGCCTCGCCAGTACCGGCTTTACCGTAATGCATTATTTGTGGTTCTTCATGAAATCCTGCGCCGATACCGTGGCCGCAATATTCACGTACAATTGAGTAGTTAAAGCTCTCTGCATATTTTTGAATTGCTGAGCCAATATCACCCAAGCGCACACCTGGTTTTACCATTTTAATAGCAAGGTATAAGCTTTCTTGTGTTACTTCTGCAAGACGCTTAGCTTGAATGTTTGGTGTACCAACGTGGAACATTTTAGATGTGTCGCCGTGGTAACCATCTTTAATGACAGTTACGTCGATATTTACACTGTCGCCTTCTTTTAATGCTTTGTCATTTGGAATTCCGTGACAAATAACATGATTAACTGACGTACAAACTGATTTTGGAAAGCCATGATAATTTAACGGAGCAGGGATTGCTTGTTGCACATTAACAATATAATCATGACAAAGTGTATTTAGCTCATCGGTGGTAACACCTGGCACTACATGAGGGCCGATCATTTCAAGTACATCGGCCGCTAAGCGCCCAGCTACGCGCATTTTCTCTATTTCTTCAGGGGTCTTGATAATAGCGCTCATTGAGGCTCCAAAGTTGAGTTTTTAACATTTATCGTCGAACAAATTTTGCACGCGACGTTGAGTATTTAATTTTAATATGGTATAAAGCGCGCCGTCTTTTTACAAATAAATTCTTAAATGATTTTTTGTATTTAAGGCAAACACAATTTTATTTTAACACACACACGTATCGTCACATACACTTGGGTGCATTTGAAGTTTAATTACTTCGGTGTTGGTGCTATGGGATATGTGGAGGCCTAACCCTAAACAACTATAGAGGATCTATAAAATGGCAAACGTTTCAATGCGCGATATGCTTCAAGCTGGTGTTCACTTTGGTCACCAAGCACGTTACTGGAACCCTAAGATGAAGCCTTTCATCTTCGGCACACGTAACCGTGTACATATCATCAACCTTGAGCAAACTGTACCAATGTTCAACGACGCACTTAAGTTTTTATCAAGTGCTGCAGCAAACAAAGGTAAAGTTCTTTTCGTTGGTACTAAGCGCGCAGCAAGCGACGCAGTTAAATCAGCTGCTTTAGAAAGCGACCAGTTCTTCGTAAATCACCGTTGGTTAGGTGGTATGTTGACTAACTGGAAAACTGTACGTCAATCAATCAAGCGTCTTAAAGACCTTGAAGCACAAAGCCAAGACGGAACTTTCGAGAAATTAACTAAGAAAGAAACGTTAACGCTTAACCGCGAAATGGAAAAGCTTGAAAAGAGCCTTGGTGGTATCAAAAACATGGGCGGTCTTCCAGACGCGCTTTTCGTTATCGATGCTGACCACGAGCACATTGCTATCCGTGAAGCAAACAACCTAGGTATTCCAGTTGTTGCAATCGTAGATACTAACTCTAACCCAGACGGTGTTGATTACATCGTACCTGGTAACGATGATGCTATCCGTGCTGTAAGCCTTTACACTAGCGCTGTTGCAGCTGCTATTACTGAAGGTCGCGAGAATAACATCGTTGCTCAAGCTGAGAAAGACGATTTCGTTGAAGCTGAGTAATTAGCTGTCATCAAGTCTTCATCTTTTTAAGGTGAAGACTTGCTATTCTTGTCGAGCGGGTAACCCGCTTATCTAACCTGATTTCAGATTTGAGGATTTACTAATGGCTGTAACTACTGCCCTAGTTAAAGAATTACGCGAGCGCACAGGCGCTGGCATGATGGATTGTAAAAAAGCGTTAACTGAGACTGATGGCGACATCGAGTTAGCGATTGAAAACATGCGTAAAAGTGGCGCTGCTAAAGCTGCTAAAAAAGCAGGTAACATTGCTGCTGAAGGTACTATCATCATCAAGCAAAACGCTGGTGTTGCAGTACTAGTAGAAGTTAACTGTCAAACAGATTTCGTTGCAAAAGACGTAAGCTTCTTAGCATTTGCTAACAAAGTTGCTGACGCTGCAATTGCTGACACTATCTCTATCGAAGACTTACAAGCTAAGTTTGAAGAAGACCGTGTTGAGCTAGTTACTAAAATTGGCGAAAACATCAATGTACGTCGTTTACAGTACGTAACTGGTGAAAACCTAGTTGAGTACCGTCATGGCGATCGTATCGGTGTTGTTGTTGCGGGTGTTGCTGATGAAGAAACACTTAAGCACGTTGCAATGCACGTTGCTGCATCTAGCCCTGAATACTTAACACCTTCAGATGTACCAGCTGACGTTGTTGCTAAAGAAAAGCAAGTACAAATCGAAATCGCGATGAATGAAGGCAAGCCTGCTGAAATCGCTGAGAAGATGGTTGTTGGCCGCATGAAAAAATTCACTGGTGAGGTTTCTCTTACTGGTCAAGCTTTCATCATGGAGCCTAAGAAAACTGTTGGCGATATTCTTAAAGAGAAAAACGCAACAGTTACTAGCTTCGTACGTGTAGAAGTTGGTGAAGGTATCGAGAAGAAAGAAGAAGATTTTGCTGCTGAAGTTGCTGCTCAAATTGCTGCTGCTAAAGCTAAGTAAGATTACTATTTGTGAAGGATAATGAAATTAGATGCAATTAAAGTACTATTTGGTTTTGCTTCGCAGCTAGAAATTCTTTAAAATAACCGCGCTTTTATGTTTAACATAAGCGCGGTTATTTTTTATCCATAATTCAATAAAAGTTGGCCCCAATACTATGACTATCAATCGCAAACCTATTTTTAGACGTGTTCTTCTCAAATTAAGTGGTGAAGCTTTAATGGGAGACGAAGGCTTCGGCATCGATCCTAAAGTTTTAGACCGTATGGCACAAGAAATTAAAGAGCTAGTAGAGCTCGACGTAGAAGTGGGTTTAGTTATTGGTGGAGGTAACTTTTTACGCGGTGGATCACTTGCAGAAGCAGGTATGAATCGCGTAGTAGGCGATCACATGGGTATGCTTGCAACGGTTATGAACGGCCTTGCAATGCGTGATGCGCTACACCGTGCATTTGTAAATTGTCGTCTTATGTCGGCTATTCCGCTTAATGGTGTATGTGACGCTTATAATTGGGCTGAAGCAATTAGTTTATTGAAAACTGGTCGCGTAGTCATTTTTGCAGCGGGTACTGGTAACCCATTTTTTACTACCGATTCTGCAGCATGTTTACGCGGTATCGAAATTGAAGCGGATACGGTAATTAAAGCGACTAAGGTTGATGGCGTATACAGTGATGACCCTGTTAAAAACCCAGATGCGACGCTTTATACCCACTTAAGCTACAATGAAATCATTGAAAAAGAATTAAAAGTTATGGATTTAGCGGCATTTACTCTAGCCCGCGATCACAATATGCCATTGAGCGTATTTAACATGAATAAATCAGGCGCGCTAAAACGCGTAATTATGGGTGAAGAAGAAGGTACACTTATTTCTTCACAAGCCTCAGATGAAATTATCAAATAATTAGGATTAAACCGTGATTAACGATATTCAAAAAGACGCGCAAGCGCGCATGCAAAAAAGTGTAACTGCACTAGGTAGCCAATTATCTAAAATTCGTACTGGCCGTGCACATCCTGCAATCCTAGATGGCATTATGGTGTCGTACTACGGTGCACCAACGCCTTTAAACCAAGTTGCTAACGTAACAATTGAAGATTCTCGTACACTTGCTATTGGTGTATTTGATAAGTCTTTAGCGCAAGCTGTTGAAAAAGCAATTATGGCATCTGATTTAGGTTTAAACCCTATGTCGGCAGGTACTGTTATTCGCGTACCACTTCCTCCACTTACAGAAGAGCGTCGTAAAGACCTAATCAAAATTGTACGCGCTGAAGTTGAAGGCGGTCGTGTTGCTATTCGTAACATTCGTCGTGATGCTAATGGCGATGTAAAGGGTTTATTAAAAGATAAAGACATATCTGAAGATGAAGCGCGTCAATCAGATGATGCGATTCAAAAGCTTACTGATAAGTTTATTAAAGAAATGGATACTTTATTAGCTGCCAAAGAAACAGAATTGATGGAAATCTAAGCAACTAAAATTATTAGTTTTGAAACGCCGTCTAGGGTATACTAGGCGGCGTTTTTTTATGGAATACTCGATATTTATGGTTCTAGATGCTGACACAATTTCACAGCAATGTTTACCCAAACATGTTGCTATCATCATGGATGGGAACGGACGTTGGGCGCAAGCTAGAAATAGACCTCGTGTGTATGGGCATAAAAAAGGCGTAGACGCAGTTCGTCAATCTGTTCAGTTTTGTACTAAATTAGGGATACAATCGTTAACCTTATTTGCTTTTAGTAGTGAAAACTGGCGCCGCCCTGAAGACGAAGTAAACACTTTAATGGAGCTTTTCTTATTTGTTTTAACAAAGGAAGTTAAAAAGCTTCATAAAAACAATGTAAAACTGACCATTATTGGAGACTTATCACGATTTTCTGAAGGATTACGTAGCAAGGTAGACGCTGCGCATAAGCTGACTGAAAATAACACCGGGTTGCGTTTAAATGTTGCAGCTAATTACGGTGGTCGTTGGGATGTTGCCAATGCGGCAAAACAACTTGCTTTGCAAGTTGCGCAGGGCACACTAAACGCAGAAGATATTACAGAAGAGCGCTTAGCACAGCATATGAGCATGGCAGATCAGGCAGAACCTGATTTACTTATTCGCACTGGTGGCGATGTTCGTATTAGTAATTTTTTACTATGGCAAGTTGCTTATGCAGAACTTTACTTTACCGAGACACTTTGGCCAGATTTTAATGAAGCAGCATTTGCTGAGGCCATTGCGTGTTACGTTGCCAGAGAGCGACGTTTTGGTTGTACGGGCGAACAAATAAAACAATTACTCGCTCAAACCTAAATAGAATAAGGGTCACATTTTGTTAAAACAACGAATTTTAACCTCTCTAGTGCTAGCTCCATTAGCATTGGCTTTGGTTTTTTATACACCGCTTACGTTATTTAGTTACTTTGCTGGTGCAATTGTATTATTAGGCGCATGGGAATGGTCTGCATTTATGGGCCTTTGCGACAAGCTTAAACGTGCTGCCTTTGTTGTGTTTATTGCAGCTTTACTTGCCTTGCTTAATTTACATTGGCCTATTGAATCATTATGGGAAAATGGCAAGCTAGTCGGTGATGCAAATTACGTATTTACGCTTTCGTTTGCTTGGTGGATTGTTGCTAGCTATTTAATTTGGCGCTACCCAGAAATGGCTAAAGCGTGGAATGAAGGCCTAGTTATGCGCGGCATTGCGGGGCTACTCACGCTTGTGCCGCTATGGCTTGCACTAAATACACTACGTAGCGCGCAATATGCTGAATCAACTCATTTTGGTTCGGTGCTAATTTTAGTGGTACTCGGTATTGTATGGAGCGCAGATGTGGGTGCTTACTTTACGGGTAAAAGTTTTGGTAAACATAAGTTAATGCCTAAAGTAAGCCCTAATAAAACAATTGAAGGGTTAGCAGGCGGTGTAGTTGCTTCTATTATTTTTGTATTAGCATTTTGTCACTTTACCGATGTTGATTTAGTTGTATGGCCTGTGTACGCGATAATGACAGCATTTATTGCGTTGTTTTCTGCGGTAGGTGATTTACTGGAAAGCATGTTTAAACGTGAAGCTGGTTTAAAAGATAGCGGTCGATGTTTACCAGGACACGGCGGTATTTTAGATAGAATTGACAGCTTAACGGCTGCTGCTCCAATGTTTGTTATGTGCTATGCGTGGAGTCTTAGTTTATGAGCCAAAAGCAATTGCTGGTTATTTTAGGCGCAACAGGCTCAATTGGTTTAAGTGCACTTGATGTTGTGTCGCGCAATAAAGAGTTATTTGATGTTTTTGTTTTGGCTGCAGGACAAAATGCAAAGAAAATGGCGGAGTTGTGTATTGAACATGAACCGCTTTATGCGATTATGGCTAACCAGCAGGCCGCAGAGCAGTTATCTGCGTATTTAGCTAATACTCAGTGCCAAACTCTTGTTATGCACGGTGAGCAAGCAATGAGCGACTTATGTGCTCATCCCGATGTTGACATTGTAATGTCGGCAATTGTAGGTGCAGCTGGTTTACTACCCACATTAAGTGCTGTTGAAGCGGGTAAAAAAGTACTACTAGCTAATAAAGAATCTTTAGTTATGTCAGGTCAGTTGTTTATTGATAAAGTTAAACAACATAAAGCCACTTTGCTGCCAATAGATAGCGAACATAATGCAATTTTTCAATGCCTACCTTCTTCGTTACAAAATGCCAAAGGCGATCAAAAACTACAGCAACATGGCGTAAGTAAAATTTTGCTTACCGGCTCTGGTGGCCCATTTTTAACGCGTGATATAAATACGTTAAAAGATGTAACCGTAAGTGAAGCCGTTGCACACCCTAACTGGTCGATGGGTCAAAAAATATCAGTAGATTCCGCAACTATGATGAACAAAGGCTTAGAGTTTATTGAAGCTAAGTGGTTATTCAATTGTGATGCTAGTGATATTGATGTGGTTATTCATCCACAAAGTATCATTCATTCAATGGTGCAGTACCACGATGGTTCTATTTTAGCGCAAATGGGTAACCCCGATATGCGCACGCCAATTGCCCATGCACTTGCGTATCCTGAGCGAATTAATGCGGGTGTTAAACCGTTAAACTTCTCTGACATTTGTGATTTTTCGTTTACTAAACCGGATTTTTCTCGTTATCCAAATTTACAATTAGCAATTGATGCGTGTAGTGCAGGGCAGGGGGCGACAACAACGGTTAACGCAGCAAATGAAATAGCTGTGGGCGCATTCTTAAACGGTAAAATTGGTTTTACCGATATATACAAAATAAATGCACAGACGCTAGAAGCTGCAACTTACACCAATGTGCAAAGCCTAGATGAAATTTTAGAGTGTGATAAATTAGCGCGTATTAGCGCTTCAGAATTTATAACAAAAGTGGCGCATTAATATGTTTGATTTTTTTTGGAATCTAGGCTCATTTATTTTAGCGCTTGGTATTTTAGTGGCCATACATGAATATGGCCATTTTTGGGTTGCACGAAAAATGGGCGTTAAAGTGCTGCGTTTTTCAATTGGTTTTGGTAAGCCACTGTTAAAATGGCATGACAAATATAATACCGAATACGTGATTGCAGCTATTCCATTAGGCGGCTATGTAAAAATGCTTGATGAGCGAGTTGATGACGTACCAGCAAATCAACGTCACTTATCGTTTAACTCTAAATCTGTACAAGCGCGTATTGCTATTGTTGCTGCGGGACCAATGGCTAACTTTCTGTTTGCCATTTTTGCTCTTGCGGTGATGTATATGGTAGGAGTGCAATCGGTTAAGCCAGTTGTTGGCAGCATAACCGAAGGCAGTCGCGCAGAGCAGGCGGGCATTATGCCTTCTCAACATATTATAAAAATTGGTGATGATGACATAACGACATGGCAAGATGCCACGTTTGCGCTTATGTCTAACTTAGGCGAAGAAAGCGTTGAAGTTATTGTTCGTGATAAAAACCTTCAACCACGCGTTAAAACGCTTAATTTAGAGGGGTGGAAGCTTGACCAGCGAGACGTACCACCATTAAGTTCGTTAGGTATTGTGCCATTTAGACCTCAAGCAACTTTAACAATTGCCGCCGTAACTAAAGACTCAGCCGCAGAACACGCTAATTTACAAGTTAACGACACAATTTTGGCTGTAAACGGTGAAACAATAAGCAATTGGCAGCAATTAGTTAATCTTATTACGCAATCAGCTAACAAATCTTTACAATTTAGTGTAAAAAGACAAGATACTATACAAGCCATTACAGTTACCCCTAAAGGGCGCATTGATAATAACGGTATTGAGCAAGGCTTTTTAGGTGTTGCTCCTGTTGTACAGCAATGGCCTGATGGCTATGTAGAGACAAGGCATTACGGCCCGCTCGATAGTATTGTGCGAGGCACAAAAGAAACGTGGCGCTTAATTACACTCAGTTTTGACATGATTGGTAATTTAATTACAGGCCAGGTTTCGGTTAAAAATTTAAGTGGTCCTGTGGGCATTGCAGTAGGCGCTGGAACTAGCGTAAGCTATGGGTTAGTGGCCTTTTTAAGCTTTTTAGCCTTAATAAGCGTTAACTTGGGTGTATTTAATTTATTACCCCTACCAGTGCTTGATGGCGGACACTTAATGTATTACATAATTGAACTTTTTCGTAAAAAGCCGGTCTCTGAAAAGACACAAGAGTTTGGTTTTAAAGTGGGTGCCTTGTTGCTCATTTTTCTAACATGTTTCGCTTTGTTCAATGATGTATCGCGTTTGTAGTTACAGCGTGGCAAATTACTAATTAGAACACGATTGTAAAGCACCACTAGTAAGGTGTTATGCGGTAATACAGTTGTAAAGGATAAAGATAATAAAATGGCTATAAAAAAACATTTGGCAATAACAAGTTTATTGGGTGCAAGTTTTGCAGCCCTAGGCCAAAACTCCTTTATTGTTGAAGACCTGAAAGTTGAAGGTTTGCAGCGCGTAGCACTTGGTGCAGCGCTAACACATATTCCTATTAACGTAGGCGATAATGTTGATGACTATACGATTTCAAAAACAATAAAGTCACTTTATCGTTCTGGGCACTTTGATAACATAAAAGCACTTCGTGATGGCAACAACGTTATTTTTAAAGTAACGGAACGTCCTACCATCAGCTTTATTGAGTTTGAAGGCAATAAAGACATTAAAGACGAGCAGCTTAATGAGTCTCTTGATCAGCAAGATATTCGCCAAGGTGAACCACTTGATAAAACCGTTATCGATAGTATCGAAAAAGGCTTAGTTGAGTTTTTCCACAGCATTGGTAAATACAACGCTAAAGTAGACATCAGTATTACTAAGCTGCCACGTAACCGCGTTAAACTTAAGTTAGAGTTTGATGAAGGTGATGCTGCTTCTATCCGCCAAATTAACTTAGTGGGTAATGAACTTTTTTCTAATGAAGAGCTTCTTAAACTTGCTGAATCGCAGCAAGATTTACCTTGGTGGCAGTTTATGGGTAGCGACCGTTACCAAAAGCAAACCATTGAAGGCGATTTAGAAAAAATTCGTAGTTATTATTTAGACCGTGGTTACCTGCGTTTTAATATCGACTCAACGCAAGTTTCAGTGAGCCCTGAACGTGAATCGGTTTACGTTACAGCTAACTTAACTGAAGGCGTAAAATATAAAGTTAAAGGTTTTGACTTTATTGGTGACTTGCTTGGCCGTGAAGACTTAATTAAAAGTGTTATCCCACTTAGAGCGGGTGAGCTTTATAACGGTTCTGTAGTTACTTCATCTGAAGAGTTTATTAAAAGCTACTTAGCACGTTTTGGTTACGCTAATGCTGAAGTGCGTACAATTCCGGAAATTGACGACGAAAAGCAAGAAGTACAATTAACACTATCGGTTAATCCAGGTAAGCGTGTATACGTTCGTCGTATTATTGTTGGTGGTAACCAAAATACGGCAGATGAAGTACTTCGTCGTGAAATGACACAACTTGAAGGCGCATGGTTATCTAATCAAAACCTTGAGCGTTCAAAACTGCAAATTCAACGTCTACCTTACATGGAAACTGTTGATTTTAACGTAGTGCCTGTACCCGGTGTGGATGACCAAGTAGATGTAGACTTTACTGTAAAAGAGCAATCTGCAGGTAGCTTTAATGCTGGTCTTGCTTATGGTTCTTACTTAGGTCTGCAGTTTAATATTGGTGTAACAGAATCTAACTTTTTAGGCACAGGTAACCAAATTGGTTTAAACCTTAATACGTCTACAGGTTCTGAAAGCTTAAGCTTATCGTACACAGACCCATACTTTACGCCAGATGGTGTATCGCAAGGCAGTAGCATCTTTTACAGAAACTACGATGCAAGTAAATTCAGTCTTGTTGAATATAAATCGAAAAGTTATGGTTTAGGCACAAATATTGGTTTTCCAATTGATGCTGTAAATCGTGTTAACTTTGGCGCCCGTTGGATTAAAGAAGAGCTTTCGGATATTGCAGAGTACGAGCAAACGCGTGTACTTCGTGAAACATTCTTAGATCCAGATAACCCAGATGCAGGCTTTGACTTTACTAAGTATGAGCTGAGTGTTGGCTGGTCGCGTATCACCGTTAACCGTGGTTTATTCCCAACAGCGGGTTCGCGTCAAACTCTAAACTTAACAGCAACAACGCCTAACTCAGATCTTCAGTACTTTAAACTGAACTACGATTCGCGTTTTTACTGGCCTATATCAAATGACCACCGTTGGGTATTCTCGACGCGTGCAGCACTTGGTTATGGTAACGGTTATGGTTCTACAAACGGGTATGAGCAAACACTTCCATTCCAAGAGTACTTCCGTATAACGGAAATGGAACTACGTGGCTTTGACCGTAATACGATATTACCACGTGCTGTGTCGCGTATACCGCAGTCTATTCCGGGTACGCCAGGTGCAGACGGTACTACAACCGGTAGCATTGGTGGTGCATCAGAATTTGATATTCTAGTGCCACAAGGTCGTATTGGTGGTAATGCTAAAGCAGTGGCAGGTATGGAGCTAATTGTTCCTACACCATTCTTAGATGAAGAAAATACCAGCTCTGTACGTACTAGCTTCTTTGTTGATGCTGCAAACGTATGGGATACTGAGTTTAACGTAGACCGCTATCAAAACTTAGGCGTTGATGAACGTGCTAAATTAGATGACTATTCAGACCCAATGCGTTTTAGGGTTTCAACCGGTCTTTCATTACAATGGATCTCTCCAATGGGTCCAATGCTGATCAGTTTTGCGTATCCATTGCAAAAAGAAGAAGATGACGATACGAAAACTATCAGCTTTAACATTAGTAACACTTTCTAAAGGAGTTTTTTGTGAAAAAATTATTTAAATCAACAGCTGTAGCAGTTTTAGCAACGTTAATGATGGGTACTTCTGTGAATGCATTTGCACACAAAGTGGGTATTGTTGATATGCAGGAAATCTACAAGCAAATTCCTCAAATGGCTAAAATTGAACAGTCTTTACAAACTGAGTTTGCTGAACGTCGTCAAGAGCTTGAAAAGTTACAAGGCGATATTCGTTTTGAAGCTGAAAAATTTAAACGTGAAAGTACAACTATGAGCCAAGCTCAAAAAGATACTCTGCGTGAAAAAATTCAGGGCATGCAAAAAAATCTTGCTGAACAAGGTCGCCCTTTAGAGCAAGAGATTAAAGCGCGTCAAAACCAAGAGCTTGCTAAAGTTCAAGGTGTAATCATCAAAACAATTGAAGAGATTGCTAAAGACGGCGACTTCGACGAAGTTAAAGTAAAAGACACTACTATTTACTTTAACCCTAAAGAAGTGACTGATCTTTCATCTAAAGTTGTAGCCGCTGTTAGTAAGAAATAATCACTCTATGCAAAATTATACGCTTTCGCAAATTGCGGAACTTCTAGGCGCCGAACTTCAGGGTGATGGCGCTTTAGAAATAAAAAAAATAGCGACACTTGCAAATGCCCATTCTGGGCATATTGCATTTTTAGCGAACTCAAAATATCGATCGCAACTTGAGACTACTCAAGCTAGTGCTGTAATAGTAAGTCAAGCCGATGCAGAGTACTTTAGTGGTAGCAAAATTATTGTTGCTAATCCGTATGTAAGTTACGCAAAATTAGCGCAATTTATGGATACAACACCACGCTCAGCCTCGACGGGTATTCATCCAAGTGCAACTGTTCATTCAACAGCGATTGTTAGTGATAGCGCCGCTATTGGTGCTAACGCAGTCATTGAAGCTCATGCAGTGATAGGTGACAACGCGCAAATTGGTCCGAACAGTTTTATCGGGGAACGTGTTAAAATAGGTTCTGGCACTAAGCTTTGGCCTAGTGTGACTATTTATCACGATGTTGAAATTGGTTCAGATTGTTTGTTTCAAGCAAATAGTGTTGTAGGTAGTGATGGGTTTGGCTATGCAAATGAGCGCGGGCAGTGGGTTAAAATACCTCAGCTTGGTTCAGTGATCATAGGCAACAAAGTTGAAATTGGTGCAAGTACGACAATTGATCGTGGTGCACTGGACAATACCATCATTCATAGCAATGTTATTATCGATAATCAGTGTCAAATAGCGCACAACGTTGAAGTTAATTCAGGCACCGCAATAGCGGGCTGCACTGTACTTGCAGGAAGCGTTACCATTGGCAAGAACTGTCAAATTGGTGGCATGGTTGCAATTAATGGTCACATGTCTGTATGTGATGGTGTTATAATTACCGGCATGAGTATGGTGACAAAATCAATCACCGAACCAGGTATTTACTCATCTGGTATGCCCCATACAACAAACAAAGAATGGCGTAAATCAATAGCTCACTTGCGTAACCTTTCAGACATGAAATCTCGTCTTAAAGCGCTTGAAGCATTGGCTAAGTCATAACGTTGAACACTAATAAGGATGCTATTTTGGCAAACGAATTAAATAGCCTTGATATTCAAGAAATTTTAAGTTTATTACCGCACCGTTACCCGATGCTATTAATTGATCGTGTAATTGATTTTACACCTGGCAAGTCTTTACATGCTATTAAAAATGTTTCTATAAATGAACCAATTTTTACTGGGCACTTTCCAAATCAGCCAATTTTTCCTGGTGTGCTAATATTAGAATCAATGGCGCAAGCAACGGGTTTATTAGGTTTTAAAACAGTAGAAAACCGTAGCGAAAACGAATTGTATTTGTTTGCTGCTGTTGATAACGCACGTTTTAAACAACCTGTAATTCCTGGTGATACAATGCATCTTCATGTTGAGTTTTTAAAAGAACGTCGCAACATTTGGAAGTTTGCTGCAGAAGCTAGAGTCGACGGCAAAATAGTGTGTAGTGCCGAAATTATGTGTGCGAGAAGAGAGTTTTAATAGTGATCCATTCTACAGCAATAATCGAACCTGGCGCTAAACTAGGCAACAATGTCTCAGTTGGTCCGTATAGTTATATTGGCAATGATGTTGTTATCGGTGATAACTGTATTATTGAGTCTCACGTTGTTGTTAAAGGGCCGTCAACTATTGGCTCTGGCAATCATATTTTTCAGTTTGCGTCTGTGGGTGAAGCCTGCCAAGACAAAAAATACAACAACGAGCCAACCACTTTAATCATGGGTGATAACAACGTTATCCGTGAATGTGCCACTATTCACCGTGGTACGATTCAAGACCAAGGTGTTACTAAAATTGGTAGTAATAATTTGTTTATGGCTTATACACACGTTGCACATGACGCGGTAATTGGCGATAACGTAATTTTTGCTAACAACGCAAGTGTGGCCGGCCATGTACATGTAGGCGATTGGGTTATCCTTGGTGGTAATTCGGGTGTTCATCAGTTTTGTAAAATTGGTGCACATGCCTTTATTGGTATGTATTCAGGTGTTAACAAAGATGTACCACCATTTGTTACTACCATTGGTATGCCAGCAGGTCCTGCAGCTATCAATAAAGAAGGCATGAAGCGTCGTGGTTTCGAAAGTGATGAAATTATGGCTGTACGCCGTGCATACAAAGCATTTTATCGTAAAAGCTTAGGTGCTGAAGAAGCTATTGAGTCGCTTAGTGAAGATGCCGCAAAGTATCCTGCTGTGAAATTGATGGTCGACTTTGTTAAAAACTCAGAGCGCGGCATCGTAAGATAATTCGCGGGTTTGCTTTAAGCATTAAAAAAACCACCCTAGATGATAAATCGAAGGTGGTTTTTTATTGCCCTGCTTTAAACTAATTCAGTTAATACTCAGGGTAATTGAGTTAGTATGCGGGTAATTTATATAATAAAAGCCGTCCTATGCGTTTACCTAAGTTAGTTCTCACTCTTTTTATTACTTCAGTTTTAGCCGCTTGTAGTAGCCAGCCTATTGTTAAATCATCTGCTGGAGAAATCACTCAAGTTGGGAAAGCATCTTTTTATGCTGATAAATACCACGGAAGAACAACCGCCAACGGAGAGCGCTTTAGCCAGCAAGCCGCCACGGCAGCCCATTTAGAATTCGATTTTGGCACTAAGGTGGTTGTTACTAATCTAGCCAATAACAAATCAGTCACGGTAAGAATTAACGATAGAGGCCCGTATGTGCCAGGTCGTATTATTGATTTATCAAAAAGTATGTTTAAAAAGATAGCCGACCCAAAAGTCGGCGTTATCGACGTGTCTATAAAGGTTTTAAAACCGGGTAGTTAGCGCAACATAAGCAGGATAAGCCCCACTGAGTTCTTTATGAGAGCCTTGTGCGACTACTTTACCGCCTTCCAACCATACAACATTATCCATTTGAGCAAGTAGAGCGGGATCGTGCGTAATTGTGAGCACGCTCGCGTTATTCATAACATGCATTATTGCTTGCATTACCCCTTGCTTAGACTGATTATCAAGACCTTCTGTTGGTTCATCAAGAACTAAAATAGCCGGACTTTTAAGTAATGCTTGTGCAATAGCTATACGCCTAGACTGACCTTGCGACACATTACGCCCGCCGGTGCCTAATCGTGTTTTTAAACCTTCTTTTAGCTCATTAAACCACGGGCTTAATTGCGCTAATGAGAGCGCTTCAATCATTTGCTCTTTAGTTGCATTTGGCGCGGCATAACGTAAATTTTCACTCAGTGTGCCATCAAAAATATGGTGTTGCTGGGCTAGTATATTTATCACACTTGCGCGTATATCATTATTTAATGAATGTAAGTCAACAACGCTATTTTGATTACTTAGCGTTATGCTGCCTTGTTGTAAAGGCCATAAACCAGTAAGTAGATTTACAAGCGTTGTTTTACCGCTGCCGCTTCTACCTACAATCGCTACTTTTTGCTGGGGCATTAGCTCAAAACTGATATCAGTTAGTGCTGTTTGCTCACCATATTGGTAGCTAATATTGTTAATTGCTAACGTGTGGTTTTGCGCGCTAAAGTTTTCATCAACGTCTACATGTGTATCTTTAGCTTGTGAGCTAGCTGCTTTATCTTCAAGTGTAAACAACCGCTCTGCTGCTTTTAATACACTAGGAAGCTCTATAAACGCATTGGGTAGTAGCAATACGCTTTCAAAGCTTGCCAGTACAAATAAACTTAACATAGCAAGTTCTACATTTACCATACTGCTGGTGTAAACCAGTGGAACTATGGTTACTATGCTAGCAAGCATCGCTAATTGAACAACCAACAAGCTTAACCCATCTGAGTTTGCCAGTGCTTTGTGGCGAATAAATAATTGCTGATTGTACTGCTCGCTTAATTCGTCGCACTTATTAAGTTGCTGCGAACGGGCTTGATAAATACTAAGCTCTCTAAGTCCTGTGAGTGTATCTGAAAGCTCAGAACGAAGTTGTGCACTAAGTTGTGTTTCTTTGTGGCTGTTTTTATTGAGCTTTGCGCTGAGTAGGGCAGGTATAACCACACCAATAAGTATAATGCCAGTAAAGCAAATAAGGGCGACGTTGCCATTATAGGCCGACATAAACAGCATGATGATTGGCACACTTAAAAGAGCGACTAGCATAGGCAGTAAAACGTTTAAATAAAACTTGTCGAGTGCGTCTACATCGTTTTGTAATCGGTTAACTAGATCAGCGCTGCGGCTCATTGCTAAATCAACATTGTTAAGCTTACTTAACGTTGCAAATACATTGGTACGTATTTCACTTAGTAATAAAAACGTGGCGTTATGAGTAACTAGGCGTTCGCCATAGCGCGATGCAGTTCGTACAATTGCTAAAAACCGAATCGTTCCTGCTGGAGTAAAGTAGTTCATTTGCACGCCCGCAAGACCTGCAGCCGCCATTGACGCTAAAAACCAGCCAGAAATAGCCAACAAGCCCACATTAGCTAATACCGTAATCGTTGCTAAAAATGTACCCAATAGCATAGCTTTATAATGAGGAGCACAAAGCTTTAATAAGCGAATAAAATTATGCATGCGCAACCCCTTGTTTAGCCGTTTTTAGTAAGTTAGCAAATGCACCATTTTGCGCTGCAAGTGTTTCAAAGTGTCCTTGCTCAGCTATTTTTCCATCGTGCATAACAATGATATTGCTGGCATGTTTAACGGTATTTAATCGATGAGCAATGACTAATACTAAGTTATTTTTAGCATATTCATTAATAGCATCTTGAATAAGCTGCTCTGTTTGGCTATCAAGGTGCGCTGTAGGCTCATCAAGCACTAAAACTGGTGCTTGTTTTATGAATGCACGTGCGAGTGCGATGCGTTGCTTTTGTCCGCCAGAAAGCCCTTCGCCTTGCTCACCTATCAGTGTGTTAAAACCATCGGGTAGGGTATTTATAAATTCAAGCACACCAGCTTGCTTTGCTGCATGTTCAAGCTCTTGCTGTGTGGCAGTTGGTTTGGCCAATTTAATGTTGGCAGCAATGGTGTCGTAAAACAGCGTCGCTTTTTGTGGTATCCATGCAATGTTATTTTGCAGGTAAGTAATATCGGTTGTGCTTAAACTCTGATCATTAATAGATAGGTGGTTAATCACCTCAGGGTGAAACCCTAATAAGCAATCAAACAACGTACTTTTACCTGAGCCACTACTGCCCACAACGGCAATTAAGCCTTTATTTGGCAGTGTTAAATTTATATTTTTAATGCCTTCGTTACTATCTGGGTATATAAAATTAAGGTCGGTAATACTTATGGAGTTAATTGCATTTAAAGTTAAATTGTTTTCAGGAGTGCTTGTAGTCACTAACGCATTTTCGTCACTTGGCAGTGGTGCATTTAAAATCGCAACCATATCGGCAGCGGCACTAATGCCTTGTAAGCGTGCATGGTAATGACTACCTAGCTGGCGCAGTGGTAAATAAAATTCAGGTGCTAAAAGTAGCACCACAAAGCCAGTAGCAAAATCAAGAGTGCCAAAAAACAGTCTAAAACCAATAATTACGGCAACGAGTGCCACGCTAATGGTGGCTAAAAACTCAAGTGCAAATGATGATAAAAACGCAATTTTTAAAACATCGAGTGTAGCGTGTCTAAAATCATCTGAAATTTTAGCTATTTGTTTAAGCTCGGTACGTGTTGCATTAAATAGCTTGAGTTGAGTTAAACCTTGTACGCGGTCAAAAAAGTAATTGCCCAGTACAGCAAGTTGCTTCCAGCGTTTTTGGTTTAAAGCTTCGGCTTTTGAGCCTACTAAAATCATGAAAAAAGGAATGAGCGGGGCGGTTAATAAAAATATCAACCCAGCTTTATAATCTGTCGGAAAAATAACAACTAATATTGCCAGCGGAATAAGCGCACTGTAAGCCGCACCTGGCAAGTATTTAGCATAATAATCGTGGAGTGCTTCTACGCCATTATGTAGGGTATTGAGTGTAGCGCCTTGGCCGTGTTGCTCAATATAACTTGGCCCAAGTAGGCTGAGCTTATTTAGAAGTGTTTGGCGCATAGCCGATTTTATTTTAAGTGCAGCAAATGCACTTAAGCGTTCGCTTAGTGCTAAAAACACCGCGCGAAGTAAAATAATGCCCGCTAATGGCCACAGTAAATGTGTAACGCCGCTTAAGCTGCTGCCTTCAAACATTACATTGTGAATAACTTGAGCTAATAAATAAGCACCTGCAATCATCAGTAATGCGTTAAAAGTACCCAGTGCAATGCTTAACTTTAACCACACTGCAGCGGGTTTACTTTGACGCTTTAAAAAAGCGCGCAGTGATTGCTGCTGCGCGCGATCTGGTCGGGGGTTAGTCGTCATCTTTTGTGTTGTTAGCATCGTTTAATAAATCGTGCATGGCTTGTTCATCATCAGCAATGCTGTTTTTATTTTGATGAAATTCGTACCACATTACATTTATTACACCTAAGGTACAGGCCAAAAGTACACCTAAAATCCAAGCGAAATACCACATAGTTTAGTCTCCTTAGTAGCTACCGTGAGTGTTGTTTTCAATTTCTTCAACCGTTACTCTGCGCCACATTTTTACATAACACCAGGTGGTGTAAGTTAAAATAAGTGGAACAAAAATACACACTGCAACAAACATTACATTGAGCGTTTTATGGCTCGATACCGCATCCCAAATTGTTAAGCTAATATTTGGATTGTTGCTTGATGGCATAATAAATGGGAACAGTGAAACACCGGCCGTCATAATCACGCCAATTAACATTAAGCTTGTTGAAATAAGTCCAAGTGCTGGTTTGTTCAATTTAGAAAACAATAGCGCACTTAGTGCCATTACAAACGCTAAAATAGGAAAGGTCATAGTCCATGGGCGTTCACTGTAATTGCTAAGCCACGCGCCTTGGGCTGTTGTTACTACTTTAGCTAATGGATCTGCATGGCTTTGTGTATCAGGCATAGATACAATTTGGTAACCCGTTAAATTAGCAACCCAAAAACCAGCGCCTGCAAACAGTATAATAAACACAATCAGTGAATAACGACCATATTGCCCTGAGCGTTCTGCTACTGCATCAGCTGTACGAAGCTGTAACCACATACCAGCATGAGCAATTAGCATAGTGATACTCACTAAACCAGCAAGCAAACCAAACGGGTTAAGTAAACCAAAAAATGAACCTTGGTAGCTAACACGCATTAAGTTATCAATATTAAATGGTACGCCTAAAAATAAGTTACCAAAAGCAACACCAAAAACTAATGCTGGAATTGCGCTGCCTGCAAGCAAGCCCCAATCCCAGTTATTACGCCAGCGTTTTGAGTCTACTTTACTGCGGTAATCAAACCCTAGTGGTCTAAAAAATAGAGCAAAGAGTACTAGCATCATGGCAAAGTAAAAGCCCGAAAATGCAGCTGCATAAACCATAGGCCACGCTGCAAATAACGCGCCGCCTGCGGTAATAAACCATACTTGATTACCATCCCAGTGTGGACCAATGGTATTAATTACCGTACGGCGCTCTGAATCTGTTTTACCAACTAGGCGAAGCAACATAGCAACGCCCATATCCATGCCATCGGTAATAGCAAAGCCAATAAGCAGCACACCAATGATCAACCACCAAAGCATTTTTAATGTTTCATAATCAAAAATCATGATTGCTCTCCTTCAGTTTGATCCGTTTTATTTGGCAATTCAAAATGATATTTACCAGTATGTAGCGAGCTTGGTCCTTGCTTAACAAAGCGGATCATCAACCAACCTTCAACAATGGCTAAACCAGTATAGAAAACAATAAATCCAGTTAAGCTAATTAAAATATCGTTTACTGTTAATGACGACGTGGCTAAAAAGGTCGGCAGTATTTCAGATATAGCCCAAGGTTGACGTCCATACTCAGCAACTATCCAGCCAAATTCAATAGCTATCCACGGTAGTGGAATGCTCAATACGGCAGCCCATAACAACCAGCGTTTTTGCTCAATAACGCGATGTGCGTTGTAGTAAAATGCCAATATAAATACACCCAGCATGGCTACACCACAGGCAACCATAATCCTAAATGACCAAAACATAGGGCCTACTTTAGGGAAAGAGTCTTTAACCGCTTTTTGAATGTGCTCTTCGGTAGCATCTACAACATCAGGTGTGTAGCGCTTAAGTAGCAAGCCATAACCTAAATCATCTTTTAGGGTATTAAATTTGGCAATATTATCTGGCGTATCTTCACCGTTTCTGAGTTTTGTAAGGTATTCATAAGCAATCATACCGTTGCGAATACGTACTTCGTGTTGTTTTTCTAGGTCGTTAATACCCGTTACTTGCTCATCAAGTGAACGTGTAGCAATTAACCCAAGTGCGTAAGGTATTTTAACCGCAGCATGTGTTACTTGCTCTTCTGAATCAGGAAAACCAAATGCGGTAAACGCAGCCGGAGCCTCTTCTGTGTGCCATTCAGCTTCAATCGTGGCAAGTTTTACTTTTTGAACTTCACCTACTTCGTAGCCTGATTCGTCACCGAGTAAAATTACACATAGAATTGATGCTAAACCAAAGCCCGATGCGACCGAAAAAGAACGTTTAGCAAACGCTAAATCACGGCCTTTCAATATGTACCAACTACTTATGCCCAGTACAAACATAGATGCAGCTACATAACCTGCCGATACGGTATGAATAAACTTAACTTGTGCTACAGGGTTAAACACAAGCTCTGCAAAGCTGGTCATTTCCATGCGCATGGTTTGATAGTTAAATTCAGCACCTACTGGGTTTTGCATCCAACCGTTGGCAATCAAAATCCACAGCGCCGACATGTTAGTACCAATGGCCATTAAAAAGGTTGCACCTAAATGTTGGCGTTTAGAGAGTCTGTCCCAGCCTAAAAAGAACATACCTACAAAGGTCGATTCTAAAAAGAATGCCATTAAACCTTCAATAGCCAGGGGAGCCCCAAAAACATCACCTACGTAATGGGAGTAATAAGACCAGTTAGTACCAAACTCAAATTCCATGGTAAGGCCTGTCGCCACACCAATTGCAAAGTTAATACCAAACAATTTTCCCCAAAACTTAGTCATATCACGATAAATTTCGCGACCGGTCATAACATAAACCGATTCCATAATAACTAAAATCCAGGTCATACCTATCGTTAACGGTACGAATAAGAAATGAAAGAGAGCGGTAACAGCAAACTGTAATCGCGATAGATCCACAAAGGTTTCATCTATCATTATTGGCTCCTTGAGAGTGACGGATTAACAGGGCAACATTTAATTGGCAAAGTTAAGGTTTAATAAACTTTCAGTAATTACTGAAAGTTTATAATAGTATTTACTTTTGTGCAATTTTTGTCAACATACATATTAGTAAAACTTAATATATATTTCCTATGCTACATCAGTATTAAAAACAAACAACATAAAGCCTTAACTTACGTGATAAAAAACCAGTTATTTAAAGCGTTTAACCAAACAGTAAAACACGGTAAACTAACAAGCATGAACGCCTGGTTTACTTGTGAAATAAAATCAAATGAATAAAGATAAAAAACAACTACGAATTGGTATTGTGGCAGGTGAACTGTCGGGCGATATTTTAGGTGAAGGTTTAATTAAAGCCCTTAAAAAACATTTTCCGGACGCTATTTTTGAAGGAATAGCAGGACCTAAAATGCAAGCGCAGGGCTGTAAAACACTTTACGACATGGATGAGCTTTCGGTAATGGGGCTTGTTGAGGTGCTAGGGCGTCTACCGCGTTTGCTTAAAATACGTAAACAACTCGTGCAGCATTTTGTAGATAACCCACCTGATGTATTTATTGGTATTGATGCACCCGATTTTAACTTACGCGTTGAAAAGCCACTTAAAGATGCGGGCATTAAAACAGTACAGTATGTAAGTCCATCTGTTTGGGCGTGGCGCGAAAAGCGTATACATACAATAAGTGCAGCCACTAACTTAGTGCTTGCGTTACTGCCATTTGAAAAAGAGTTTTACGATAAACACCAAGTGCCATGTACATTTGTAGGACATACCTTGGCTGACGACATAGCGCTTGAGCACGACGATACTAAAGCACGTGCAGAACTCGGCTTAAGCCTTGATGACAAAGTACTGGCGTTACTTCCTGGTAGCCGAGGCTCAGAAGTTGGTTTACTAAGCGAAACTTACATTAAAACAGCCGCAGAGCTGCAAGCTAAAAACCCCAATCTTAAAGTTGTGGTGCCATTGGTTAACGAAAAACGCAAAGCGCAGTTTACTGATATATTAAACGCTACCGCGCCAAACCTTAATGTTAACCTGCTTGATGGACAATCAAAATTAGCGATGCAAGCTGCTGATGCTATTTTATTAGCGTCGGGCACTGCAACACTTGAAGGTATGCTTTATAAAAAGCCAATGGTAGTGGGCTATAAAATAAAGCCTTTGAGCTATTGGATATTTAAAACTTTATTTACGTTTAATATTAAGTATTTTTCGTTGCCTAACTTATTAGCAGACGAAGAGCTAGTGCCTGAGTTTTTACAAAGTGAGTGTAATGTGGCTAATTTAACAAATGCGCTTACTCCTATGCTCAACACTGATAACAAAGAGCTAAAAGCACGCTTTTTAGCTATTCACGAAAAAATTAGATTAAATGCCAGCGAACAAGCAGCGAATGCTGTGGCGGAGTTAATAAATGCAAATTGATAGACCTAATGTATCCTTAATTGCCGGTGTAGATGAAGTAGGGCGCGGCCCGCTTGTTGGTGATGTAGTTACTGCCGCCGTCATTTTAGATCCCACTAAACCAATTGCTGGCTTAGCGGATTCTAAAAAATTAACAGATAAAAAACGCCAAGCGCTTGCGATTGAAATAAAAGAAAAAGCATTGTGTTATGCCTATGGGCGCTGCAATCCAACAGAAATTGATGAGTTAAATATTCTGCACGCGACTATGCTTGCCATGACCCGTGCAGTAGAGGCATTAAGTACGCAACCTGAATTTGTATTTATAGATGGTAATCGTTTGCCAAAACTCACTATGCCAGCGCAAGCTATAGTTAAAGGCGATAGCTTAGTGGCCGAAATTTCAGCGGCGTCTATTTTAGCTAAAGTAGCACGCGATGACGAAATGATTGAGCTTGATAAACGCCACCCTGAATATGGCTTTGCAGGGCACAAAGGGTATCCAACAAAAGCACATTTTGCAGCGCTTGAGCAGTACGGCGCAATTGACGAGCATCGTAAAAGCTTTAAACCTGTGCAGCGTGTATTGGCGCAAGCCAATGGTGAGGGCTAAGCATGGCTGCTCCTGATTTTGTTCATTTAAGAGTTCATTCAGATTTTTCGATGGTTGACGGCCTTGCTAAAACAAAGCCAATAGTTGCTAAAGCGCAAGAGCTGCAAATGCCCGCTATTGCGATTACCGATCAAATGAACTTTTGTGGCTTAGTGCGTTTTTACGGCGCAACACATAACGCCGGTATTAAGCCTATTGTGGGTGCTGACTTTTGGGTTCGTAGCCCTGAATTTCCTGATGAGCCAAGCCGTCTAACCATATTAGCCAAAGACAACGACGGCTATAAAAATATTACCTTATTAATATCTAAAGCGTATCAACGTGGGCATGTGTTTCATCGCCCAGTGATTGACCGAGAATGGCTGGTGGAGCATAAAACGGGCTTAATTATTCTCTCGGGCGCTAAAGATGGTGACTTAGGTAAAGCGTTACTAAAAAATAATCCAAGTGTTATTGAATCGGTAGTTAGCTTTTATAAGCAGCATTTCAGCGATAACTACTACCTTGAGCTTGTGCGCACTAACCGACCGCTTGAAGAAGACTACTTACACATGGCGGTAGAGCTTGCTACCAAAGAGCAGTTACCTGTTGTAGCGACCAACGAAGTAGTGTTTTTAAAGCCTGAAAACTTTGAAGCGCACGAAATTCGCGTTGCTATTTTTGACGGCTACACGCTTGACGATAAACGCAGACCTAAACGGTTCTCTGAAGAACAATACCTAAAAACATCAGAGCAAATGGCTGAGCTGTTTAGCGACATTCCAGAAGCCCTACAAAACACAGTAGAAATAGCTAAACGTTGTAATGTAACGGTTCAGCTAGGGACTTACTTTTTACCTGATTACCCAACTGGCTCACTCAAGATTGATGAGTTTTTAGTTAAAGTGTCAGAAGATGGTCTTGAAGAGCGATTACAGTTTTTATTCCCCGATGAAGAAGATCGAAAAGTAAAACGCGTTGAATACGATGAGCGACTTGATATAGAGCTTGGCGTAATTAACCAAATGGGATTCCCAGGTTACTTCTTAATCGTAATGGAGTTTATTCAGTGGAGTAAAGATAACAATATTCCGGTTGGGCCTGGTCGTGGTTCAGGTGCGGGTTCGTTAGTTGCGTACGCACTTAAAATTACCGATTTGGACCCACTTGAATTCGACTTGCTTTTTGAGCGGTTTTTGAATCCAGAACGTGTATCAATGCCCGATTTCGACGTCGATTTCTGTATGGATAGACGAGACGAAGTAATTGATCACGTGTCGGCTTTGTATGGGCGAAATGCCGTATCGCAAATTATTACCTTTGGTACCATGGCTGCAAAAGCGGTAATACGCGATGTAGGGCGAGTGCTTGGGCACCCTTACGGGTTTGTTGATCGTATTTCAAAAATGATTCCAGGCGATCCTGGGATGACACTTGCTAAAGCGTTTGATATAGAGCCGCGCTTGCAAGAAGCCTACGATGGCGATAACGAAGTAAAAGATTTAATCGACATGTGTCGCATCCTAGAAGGGTGTACACGTAACGCCGGGAAACATGCGGGTGGCGTAGTAATATCGCCAACCACTATTACCGACTTTGCTGCACTTTATTGCGATGACGAAGGTAAGTTTCCGGTAACGCAATTTGATAAAAACGACGTAGAAACTGCAGGCTTAGTTAAGTTCGATTTCTTGGGTTTACGTACACTGACTATATTGCAGTGGGCGGTCGAAATGACCAATGTGCGCATGGAGCGCCAAGGTAAAGACCTCGTTGATATAAATACCATCCCACTGGATGATAAAAAAAGTATTGAATTGCTACTTCGCGCCGAAACAACCGCTGTATTCCAGCTAGAATCGCGCGGTATGAAAGACTTAGTACGCCGACTTAAGCCCGACTGCTTTGAAGATATGATTGCACTCGTGGCCTTGTTCCGACCAGGTCCGCTGCAATCAGGCATGGTAGATAACTTTATCGACCGAAAACTGGGCCGCGAAGAAATCTCATACCCAGATGCGCAGTATCAGCACGAAAGCTTAAAACCAATACTTGATCCAACGTACGGCATTATCTTGTATCAAGAACAAGTAATGCAAATTGCGCAAGTACTAGCAGGTTACACGCTAGGTGGCGCCGACATGCTGCGTCGTGCAATGGGTAAGAAAAAACCCGAAGAAATGGCAAAGCAGCGTTCAACGTTTGAAGATGGCGCAAGAAATAACGGCATTGACGGCGAACTCGCAATAAAAATCTTCGACTTGGTAGAAAAGTTCGCAGGTTACGGTTTTAATAAATCTCACTCGGCGGCGTATGCACTTGTTTCGTATCAAACGCTGTGGATGAAAACGCATCATCCTGCAGAGTTTATGGCTGCGGTAATGTCGGCTGATATGGATAACACCGACAAAATCGTTATTTTGGTGGATGAATGTGAAAACATGAAGCTCACCTTATTGCCGCCAGATGTGAATGCAGGTGAATTTAAGTTTACAGTAAACTTGCAAGGCGAGATTGTTTACGGCATTGGCGCGATAAAAGGCGTAGGTGAAGCACCGGTTGATGCAATATTAGAAGCGCGTGCAAAAGGGGGCCCATTTAAAGATTTATTTGATTTTTGTGCCCGAGTTGATTTAAAACGCTTAAATAAACGCGTGACCGAAAAATTAATTTATTCAGGTGCACTCGATAATTTAGGGCCAGAAAAAACCCAAGCTGGCCGTGCTACATTACTAGCTAGTTTAAAAAGTGCAATGCGGGCAGCCGACCAACACAACAAAGCTGAGCTATTAGGGCAAAGTGATTTGTTTGGTTTATTAGCTACTGAGCCTGATGAAGTAGAACAAGCCTTTATTAAAGCCACAGGCCTCACCGATAACGAATGGTTAGATGGTGAAAAAGAAACCCTAGGCCTTTATTTAACTGGGCATCCGATAAATCAGTACCGCCGTGAGCTTAGGCATTATACCAGCGGGAAAATAGTTGATTTACAGCCAACGAACCGCGATGTATTTGCAACAGCCGCAGGTTTGGTGATTGCTTCTAGGGTATTAATTAATAAAAAAGGAAATCGTTGGGCCTTAGTAACTTTAGATGACAAGAGTGCACGGATTGATGTACGCTTGTATTCAGACGAGTTTGAAAAGTACCAAGATATGCTCCAAGTTAACAATATCTTGGTAATATCTGGACAGGTCAGCTTTGATAACTTCTCCGGTGGTATTACAATGACCGCCAGAGAAATAAACACCATTGCTCAAGCGCGTGAAAAGCGTATTAAAGCGATTAAAATGACGCTGAACATGGTGCAAGTCGAGGCAGGTTTCTTCGATAAATTACAAAAAGTACTCGAACCCTATAAAATGGGAACGTGTCCGATCAAGGTTTATTACCAACGTCCAGATGCGTTGGCGCAATTAACTCTTGGGATCGAATGGTGTGTTACGCCAAGTGACGACTTAATTCATAAGTTATCACTAATGGCTGCGCAAGATGTAGAACTAGAATTTAACTGATTAGGTAGTTTAGAGCATGAGCCTCAATTATCTTGATTTTGAGCTTCCAATTGCAGAATTAGAAGCAAAAATTGAAGAATTACAAAATATAAGCCGCGCTGGCGAATTAGACCTTGAGTTAGAAGAGGAAGTCAGCAAATTAAAAGAAAAAAGTGCCAAACAAAAACAGGAGATTTTTTCTAATTTAGGCGCTTGGCAAGTATCACAGTTAGCACGTCATCCGTTGCGTCCTTACACTCGAGATTATATCGAGCGCATTTTCACGGAATTTGACGAGTTTGCTGGCGATCGTACTTTTGCTAACGATCCGGCTATTTTAGGAGGCGTTGCGCGTTTAGATGGCGAACCAGTAATGGTTATTGGCCAACAAAAAGGCCGTGACACTGCTGAAAAAATTAAACGCAACTTTGGTATGCCAAAGCCAGAAGGTTACCGTAAAGCTTTACGCTTAATGGAAATGGCTGAGCGTTTTAAAATGCCAATCATGACCTTTATCGACACGCCGGGTGCATACCCAGGTGTTGGCGCTGAAGAACGTGGTCAATCTGAAGCAATCGCGCGTAACTTAAAAGTAATGGCGACACTTAAAGTGCCGACAATATGTACGGTTATTGGTGAAGGCGGTTCAGGTGGTGCATTAGCGATTGGTGTTGGCGACAGAGTTAACATGTTGCAATACAGCACTTACTCTGTAATTTCGCCTGAAGGTTGTGCGTCTATTCTTTGGAAAAGCGCCGACAAAGCCCCACTTGCAGCAGAAGCAATGGGTGTAACCGCAGAGCGAGTTAAAGAACTAGATTTAATCAGTAACTTAATTGATGAACCTCTAGGTGGCGCGCACCGCAATTACGATGCTATGGCACGTAACTTAAAAGTTCGCCTTAAACGTGACTTAGCAGACCTACAAGCGCTTACGCTTGAAGAAATGCTTGATCAACGTTACAAACGTTTAATGTCGTTTGGTTATTGCTAAACACATTAAATGTTAAAAAAAAGCCGCTTATGCGGCTTTTTTGCTTTAAAATGTTCAGAGTTTTTATATAAAAGTGCGCCCATATGCATACATCAGCAATTTATCAGCAATTAAAAAAATCATTAAATAGCTATATTGAGCAAGGTAACACCGCTTTTACAGTGGCGCTTTCTGGTGGCGTTGATTCTGTGGTGTTGTTGCATTTAATGCGCACTTTAAAAGTAGATAACCCTGCAATTAATGTATCGGCTATTTATGTCCACCATGGCTTGAGCCAGCATGCTGATGACTGGCAACACTTTTGCAAAAACGTATGCATTGAGCTTAATGTGCCTTTTGAAGCTGCGAAAGTTGTAATTGAGCAGCAGTCGCGCGCAAGTCTTGAAGCCCAAGCACGCGACGTCCGTTATAAAGCACTTGATGAACTAAGCCCACAAGGCAGCATTATTTTACTGGGCCAACACTTAAACGACCAAGTAGAAACGTTTTTACTGCGCTTAAAGCGTGGCTCGGGTTTAAAAGGGCTTGGCGCCATGCACCAAGCGCGTTTGCTGCAAAGTGGGCGTATATGTTTTAGACCATTGTTAAATGTAGCTCGCAGCGATATAGAAGCGTTTGCAACGCAGTTTAGTGTTAGCCACATAACCGATGACTCTAATACAGATGAAAGTTTTGATCGTAACTTTTTACGCTCAAAAATAGTACCTGTGTTAGCTGATCGCTTTAATGGGTTTGAACAATGCACTGCACGAAGTATTGAGCTACTACAGCAGCAGCAAGCATTACTTGATGAATATACTCAGCTTGATTTAAATAAGTGTATTAACGAGCATCAAGCACTTTGCATTGGCCAGATAAGCGAATACAGCGCAGCGCGCATTGCAAATATAGTACGTGCGTGGCTTGCACTATTTACACAAGTGATGCCATCGCAAAAGCAGCTCGAGCAAATTATTAATCAAGCAATGTGCGCAAAAAACGATGCACAAATGCGTATTGATTTGCTCGATGGGCAAATACGTCGTCATCAAGGTTATTTGTATTTTGTAACACCAAGTGAAGTATTAACAGATATTGAGCTGAATCATTCACAGCTAAAACTGGCAGACGGGCGCTTATTAATCAAAAACACCGGTTGCGGAGTAAGACCTCCACACGCTAATGAGCAAGTAATTGTTCGCTTTAATTGCAATAGCGCACGCATTAAACCACTTAAAAAGCCTGGTAGTAATACAGTTAAGCATTGGTTTAAAGATGCAAAAATAGCGCCCTGGCTTCGCGCCAGTGTGCCGCTTATTTTTTATAATGATGAATTAGTTCAAGTGGTTGGTTATTTTATAAGTGCTAAGCATATTGATGAAAATGGTATTTTTTGGGAGTGTAAATAAATGAGTAAACAGCCGCATGTTGGTTTGTCGTTAGTTACTAAAGCGCCAGTGGGTATGCTAATAACGGCCGTTATAGCTATTATTGCTAATATTTTACTTGAGCTAAATATAGTTACGCTAGGTTATGCAGTTGCGGGTGGAATTGTATCTGCAGTGCTTTTATTAGCTTATTGGTTAGGTAAAGGTGGATTGTTTTTTATTTTAGGCGTGAGCCTGCCACTGCTTTTAGTATTATTTACACCGCTTGCTACTATTACCGCATTACTTAATTTAATTAGCGGATTCTTTTTTGGTTTTTGTGCTGCTTTGTTTATTTATAAATTGGTAAGTGCAAAGCCTAGCGGGGGAAGCTAGGCTTTTTTATTCAATTAGTGTGAACAAATGTTAGTAGGCTTTTGCGCAGTTTCTACCAGATGCTTTTGCTTTGTATAAGCCTTTATCGGCGCGAGCAAATATTTCAGTTTCGCTGTCTTGGCTGTTAGCTAAAGTAAAACCAACGCTGGTTGTTACTCTGTATTTAGACATTAGGGGCGATTTTCTTACTAAGCACATTATGCGCTCAGCGACGACCTTGTTAGTTGTAAACTCTGGGTCTTCAATAAGTAGAGCAAACTCATCACCACCAAATCTAAATACAGAGTCGGTACCGCGTATGCTGCTACACAGTACTTTTGAGAATTCTTTAAGTGTATCGTCACCAATTTTATGACCAAAGTTGTCGTTAACTTGTTTAAAGTTATCTAAATCAAGCAGCATTAAACTAAATGGGCGTTGATAACGACGACAGTTTTCAAGCTTTTGCAGTAAAAAGTCGTTAAATTGACTACGGTTGTTTAAGCCTGTTAATGCATCTTTTGTGGCAAGTTTTAGTACACGGCTATACATCATCGCATTACGAAGTGGATAAACCAGCGCAGTATGTAAAGTATGTAGTTTTTTCTCAATTGCTTGACCAAGCGGGAATTTACTAAAGTAAATTAGCTGGCCTAAATGATCTTTATCAATAGATAGATCAAAGGTATATGGAGTATTACCTGTATTGCTATCTGAAGTTTGAGCTGTACCTAAAGTTGATTGAAACTGCAATCCAGAAAAATTGAGCAATTGTTTTGCAAATTTAGCATAAATAGCCAGAACATCCTCGATCACTAAGCTTGTTTGTAGCTCTGCGACGAGTTTATGTGTTTCTGTTATTTCATTTGTTGGCGAATGTTCAGCTGAAAACGGCAAAAAATCACCGCGACCAGACACATGCTGCGTCAAAATATGGACGTTTTCCATTAAATTCTCCCCCGTGGGTATTACTTTGCAATACCTAAGCGATTTTTGTGCCATATTTTAAAACTGGCTGAAAAACAGAAGGTTGCTATATTTAAAGTAAGTCCCTTGGTTTAATTGACGCGTGAGGCCGAATTTGCAGAGTATTAACGTTCAAATTTTTGGCTTGCTAGTGGCAGCAGTTCTTTTTGTGTGGTTTTTTAAACGCATTGGCTTGCCGCCTATTTTGGCGTACCTAGCAACGGGGGTTTTAGCCGGTAGTCATGGTATTGGTTGGTTAGCGCAATCTCACGAAATAGAGTTTGTAGCAGAGCTTGGAATTGTGTTTTTGTTATTTAGTTTGGGGTTAGAATTTTCTATTTCGCGGCTAATGGCAATGCGAAGCCTAGTATTTGGGCTGGGCTCGTTACAAGTAGGTATAACCAGTTTACTCTTCATTATTATTTTATATTGTTTAGACTTTTCCCTACTCACCAGTTTTACCATTGGTACAATTATGGCGCTTTCTTCTACGGCTGTAGTGGTTAAGCTATTAAAAGAAACGGGTGAGCTTAATCAGCGCCGTGGGCAATTGGCCGTTGGTGTACTGCTTTTTCAAGATATTGCTGTTGTTCCTCTATTAATAATACTTCCTTTATTTGCATCAAGCGACTCTCAAAGTATTGGTTGGGCTTTAGCGTTTGCCCTAAGTAAGGGCGCATTTGTATGCGTGCTTCTTTGGGCAATTGGTAAATGGGTATTGCCCATTGTGTTTAAAGAAATAGCGCAAGTACGAACCGATGAGTTGTTTGTGCTTACCACTATATTAGTAGCCTTATTTGCGGGCTTTTTAACGTATATGTTTGGCTTGTCTATGGCATTGGGCGCTTTTTTAGCGGGAATGATGTTAGGTGAGAGCCATTACAGGCATCAGTTAGAGGCCGATATACGTCCATTTCGCGATATTTTAATGGGGCTGTTTTTTGTAACTGTGGGTATGCAGTTGGATATTTTATTTGTACTGGCGCATATAGTAATAATTATTGGCGCATTGCTTGGGTTACTCGTATTAAAAATTACAGTAGTAGCACTTAGTGCGCGGCTAATGCATGAGCGAAACCAAGACTCGCTCGCCTGTGGCATTATGCTGTGGCAAATGGGGGAGTTTGGTTTTGTACTTATAGCACTTGCTGGCCAGCATCAGTTATTAAACTCAGAGCAAGCTTCATTTTTAATTGCCCTTGGTGTGTTATCAATGGCATTTACACCATTTTTGATTGATAAAACGCCATTTATTTTAAAGCGTTTTGGTATACTCGATCGCCCTAGTTTAGCGCTGGAGAGTGAGCCACAAAGTAGTACACTTTATAGCGACCATGTTGTTATTTGTGGTTTTTCGCGTGTTGGGCAAACTATAGCGCGTTTTTTAAAGCCCGAAGCAATAGACTACGTTGCCATTGAAAGTAACCCAATTTTAGTACAAGAAGGCAAAGCGGCAGGTGAGCCTGTTATATTTGGCTATGTTAAACAAAAAGATATTTTAAAGTGCGCAGGAGTAGAGCGAGCTCGCTTGGTTATTATTACTTTTACAGAGCTTGATCACGCACAAGTTGTTATTGATGCCATAAAACAAATAGCGCCCAACGTTAAAATACTTATTCGTACTCGTGACGATAGCCAGTTAGATTATTTAAAAGGGCTAGGCGTAACCGAAGTAGTGCCAGAGTCGTTAGAGGCGAGCTTAATGCTCGTGTCGCATGTGTTGTCTATGTCGGGCGTACCGATGACGCGTATTGTGCGTAGAGTAAGTAAAGAACGTCGTAATCGTTATCCGTTAATGCAAAGCTTTTACGCAGGGTATTTTAAAGATAGCGAAGATGCCTCAAGTGAACGATTAGAATACTTACATGTTGTAGCGCTACCTCAGCAAGCTTATGCCGTGGGTAAAACAATTGAAGATCTTAATTTAGAAAAGCGGCGAGTACTCGTAAAAGCACTGCGCAGAGAAGGAGCCGAAATAGATACGCCATCAGCGCAAACAACATTATTGGCTAATGACGTTTTAGTATTACAAGGTAAACCAAGGCGTGTTGAGCGGGTAGAGCACTACCTGCTCGACGGAATCGAATAGTGACTTAGATTAATCTAACTCTGAAAGATTAATCTAACTCTAAAAATTCACGCATCTTAGGCAGCTGCGCCATACCATCTTCGTAGCCAATTTGCATTAAATGCTGGGTGTAGCGTTTTTCAAACAATAGGTAACTGGTTAAACTCGATTGCGAATGCTTTTTTACACCTATGGTACGTAGCAATACTTTAATGGCCCATGGCATATCGTCGTAATACTGCGCTGCAATTGCGTTAAAGTTTTGCGAAGGGTTAATGACAAAGGTATCTATTTGTTTAAGTTCTTGATGTTTGTCGCGAGCGGGTAATAGCCCTAATGTTCGGTTAACACGAGCCAAACGCTCTAAATCCGATTGCATAGTGTCGGTAAATACACTGTCGAGTAAATGCCCTGCAACAGCAGATAGACCCGGATAATGTGGCGAGTAACCCGGTGGGTGTAATTCTTTGGGTTGGTCGACCCCAATAATAAATATTTTTTCAGCGCCTAAATGAATCGACGGACTCAGCGGAGAAAGTTGATGTATAGAGCCATCCCCAAAGTAATGGTTATAAATATTTACACTTGGAAACACCATAGGGATGGCACTCGATGCCATTAAGTGCTCAACATTAATACGAGTTGCACGGCCTTCGCGTTTAGCACGCTGCCATGATGTTTGCGTATTAGATTGAAAAAATGCAACAGAGTCGCCCGTTGTATAACTTGAGGCCGTAATAGACAGCGCATCTAAATAATTACGATGTAAATTGCGCTCAATGCGGTGTAAATCTAAAATTTCGTTTAATAAACCACGCAGAGGGCGGTTGTTTAGCAAGCTCGCCGGTGGATGGTTAATATGTTCTGACTGAAAGCTCGTTAAAATATTACGCGCAATATGACCAAATACGCTTAAAAAATCACTTTTATAGACCATAGAGGTTGAAAAGTTTTTCCAAACTGATTCAAGCTTTCGTACAGCCAAATGCGCACAGGAGGCGTAACATGCTAACGCAGCTGAGTTAATAGCCCCAGCAGAGGTGCCATTTATTACTCTAAATGGCAATGGAGCAGTACGAGGCATACTATGAGCTAGCGCTTTAAGAACACCCACTTGATAAGCAGCACGTGCGCCACCACCTGTGAGTAATAAGGCAATTTTAGGTTTTTGTGGATCAACTTGCTTGATTTTCATATTGGTGGTTAAACTGTTCTACGTCTTTACTTTATTTATTAACTGTAAGTCTTTAAGCTAGAAGAATCAAAGGATAACTGCCCTAATACTTATTACATTGTTTAATCACCCAATTTAGTACTTAACTTACTTTGCTATAATTGCCGTATTATAAAATGTAATAGTATTTGTGTAAGAATGAATTTAATCCACTTAGCGTACTCTAAGTGATATCGCATTTTAATTTTTATGGAGTTCGTATGTCAGATAAACCAGAAGCATCAGATGTTCAAAAACGTCCACCTAATAACAATATTCTTTTCGCCGTTATTATTTTAATAGTCGTAGCATGTGCGGCCGCCTTCGTATTGCTAACACCCAGTGACGAGCAAGCAACACGCACTGAGGTAGAGCCCACAGTTAAAGAACAACCTATGATGGAGCTTAAACCCGAGAACGACCCCGTGGTAGATGCGCCGTCTGTAAATCTAGAAAAGCCAGCAGAGCTTGAAGTACCAGCACAAAGTCCAAGTGAGGCTGTGCCAGAAGTAGAGCCACTACCAACGCTTAACGAAAGTGATGCAGTTGTTGTTGCTAAAATGGACGAGTACCTAAGCGACTCAGTAATGAGCTTAATGGTGACCGACGATGTTATTCGTCGTGGTGTGGTATATGTAGATAACTTAGCAAAAGGAAAAATAGCTAAAAAGCACATGCCTGTTGTACAGCCAGAAGAAAAATTTAGCGTGAATGAAGGTGATATCTTAACTATTAACCCTAACAGCTACGAGCGTTATACACCGTATGTGAAAATATTTACCAGTATGAGTGCAGCGCAAGCCGTTCGCATGTACGAAGAGTACAAGCCACTTATTAATAATGCATACAGTGAAATTGGTTACGGCGATGACGAGTTTAATCAAACGCTAACCGATGCAATCGATTTATTACTTGATACGCCAGAGCCTGAAGGTGACTTGCCGTTACTTCGTGATTCAGTAACGTATCAGTATGCGTTTTCGGAGTGGGAGCAATTACCAGATGCACAAAAACAGCTTTTACGTATGGGTCCAGAAAACATGAAAAAAGTAAAAGCAGCATTACGTAATATAAAAGCGCAGTTAGAGAACAATTAATACGCACTAAAATAGCTAAATACGCCGCGATTGTATATGAAGTATGCAATCGCACTTTCTTTTTAGATTATCCCTTGAATAACAGAGCAAAAGTAGAGATAATCCCTCCCGCGCCAACCAAGGCCCTCAATGGTAGTCTTATTGGTCCTCTCGCAACACTAGCAGGCGAACCTGGTCAGGCCCGGAAGGGAGCAGCCACAGTTTGTGACGTGTGTGCCGAGATGTGGCTGGTAAGACTGCCACCCAAATTCCTCATTTGGGTGTTTGAACTAATAAACTTAATTCCTCAAAAATAATTCCTCTAATTAAATAATACTATTTATTTATAGATTACTTTATAGATTGTTATGTCATTTTTGTTAAAAATATTACTAATAACTACATGATAGTATTAATTAAAAGTAAATTAACCTCCCTTTTAAACATGTTGCTCATCCTCGATTCGTAAATACGACTTAAGTCTAGATTGTGTAGTACGAAGTTAGGATTAGAATAATGTCAAATTTAGAGAGGAGCTCAGTATGCACTTGGAACGTATTCGCAATAGTAACCTGCATGACAAGGTGATGCCGGCAGAACAAGCAAGCCAATTTATTAAAGATGGAATGACTGTAGGGATGAGTGGTTTCACTCGCGCCGGAGAAGCTAAAGCAGTACCCAGAGCATTAATTGAGCAAGTCAAAAAAAATCCAATCAAAATAAATTTAATGACGGGTGCGTCATTAGGTAATGATCTCGACAAGCTATTAACAGAAGCGGGCATTTTAGCGCGTCGTATGCCTTTTCAAGTAGACAGCACTTTACGTAAAGCGATTAATAACGGCGAAGTTATGTTTATTGATCAGCATTTATCTGAAACAGTTGAGCATCTACGAAATCATCAATTAACCATGCCTGATGTAGCTGTTATTGAAGCAGTCGCTATTACCGAAGAAGGGCATATTGTGCCAACTACATCGGTTGGTAACTCAGCCAGTTTTGCTATTTTTGCCAAACAAGTCATCGTTGAAATTAATATGCTGCATAACCCGAATCTTGAAGGTTTGCATGACATATACATTCCATCTTATCGTCCTACTCGCCAACCAATGCCGTTAGTTAAAGTAGATGATAGAATTGGTAGCACTGCTATTCCTATCGATCCTGCAAAAATTGTTGGTATTGTTTTTACTAACCAAAGCGACTCGTTTTCTACCGTTACCGACCCTGATGAAGACACCGCCGCTATTGCGCGCCATTTAGTTAACTTTTTTAAAGATGAAGTGGCTCAAAATAAATTGCCAGCTAATTTAGGTCCGCTGCAAGCAGGCATTGGTAACATTGCTAATGCTGTAATGATGGGACTACTCGATTCTGACTTTAAAGACCTAACAATGTACTCTGAAGTACTACAAGATTCGACGTTTGACCTAATTGACGCAGGTAAGCTTAGTTTTGCATCGGGCAGCTCAATTGTGTTGTCTGAGCGTTGTAATGCGCAAGTATTTAATAACTTAGAGCAATACAAAGACAAGCTAGTGTTACGCCCTCAAGAAATTTCTAACCATCCTGAAATAGTGCGCCGTTTAGGGATTATTGCAATAAACACCGCGCTTGAGTTTGATATGTATGGCAACGTAAATTCAACACATGTGTGTGGCACACGAATGATGAATGGTATTGGCGGCTCTGGTGATTTTGCTCGTAATGCTCATTTAGCAATATTTGTGACTAAATCGATTGCTAAAAATGGCGCTATTTCAAGCGTAGTGCCTATGGCGAGTCATGTTGATCATAACGAACACGATGTTGATATTTTAGTAACCGAGCAAGGCTTAGCTGATTTACGCGGTTTAGCGCCGCGTGAGCGAGCGATACAAGTCATTAAGCACTGCGTGCACCCAGAATATCGCGAAGCGATGTTAGACTATTATGAGCGCGCTTGTGAGCGTGGCGGGCATACCCCTCATTTACTAGAAGAAGCGTTTAGCTGGCATATTCGTCTTGAACAACAAGGCAGCATGAAAAAAGTATCTGTAACCGATGCTCAAGTGCAACTGTCTGCATGAGCATTTTGGTTTATTAATATTGAATTAGTAAGTTTTATACTTACTTTTGAACCGCACTAGTGTCAGCTCAATCAGCTTTGATTAGTGCGGTTTAATAAAAACTTTAAGTCCAAAATAATTTTATACCTACTCTTTGCATACCTTTCTTAATCACCTTCATTACTGTTATTTTATTCACTTAGGTTTAAGTGCTACTACCATTATTAAGTGTGTAATGTGCTTATTAAAAATACAGGTACTAAATGGCATTTTATAGAGGATTAGAAGAGCGACCTTACAGTAAAACCAGTTAAGGGCTTGGTTTATATTTTGCCTGAAGGTTTTGAGTCTGATTTAGCATATTGAATAAATACGTGCGTTAACTTTGTAGAACCTTTGCTGCCCAAACCTTTTAAAAAACGACCCGCACTTAAGTAAATTAGCGAAGTATCACCTTAATTAAAATAAGCAATGCAATCAAATTACTGGCGCTATGAGTATGAATAACGCATAATTGAGCGACTGCTCACTTATGCGTTTTTTTACTTATGTATGATACATACTATTTCAAAAGACGCTTTGAACACTAGTTTGTAAAGCTGTTTATTAGCACAGCTTTAAATTTTTTAGTAAATAAAAGAGAGAATGTAATGATTAAAGTAAGCGTATTATACCCAAATAATGAAAGTGCTACTTTCGATATGGACTACTACTGTAAAACACATTTACCACTAGTTGCAGAGTTAGTTGGTAAAGCGCTTATATCAAGTAGTGCAGATGCAGGTTTAGCTGGTGGCGCACCGGGCGAAGCGCCAACTTATATTGCTATGGGGCATTTAGTGTTTGAATCGGTAGAATCTTTTCAGCAAGCCTTTGCACCTCATCAAGAAGTAATAGCGGCTGATTTAGTTAATTTTACTAACGTGTCTCCAGTAATTCAAATTAGCAATATTGCTGGGTAAATTACACGCTAAAACTAATTTAAGAATTACTTAATAACCCCTACCGCATTTAGTGCAGTAGGGGTTTTATTTTAACTGCAATAAAAGGGCTAGCGCTCTGTTTTAAGTAATATTAGTTCTAATATTTAGATGTATTAAACCCGCCCTAGTGTTGATTATGAAAATGATAAAAGTTATCATTTAGGTTGTTGGCTATCTACACTTCTCCCAGGAATTATCATGTTTAACCCTAACTATTTGGCATTAAGTATTGCTGCGTCTTTATCTGTTTTTTCTAATATAGCTTTTTCACAACAAAACGACGACATTGAAACTATTGAAGTAACTGGCCGTGCCCAGCAATTTTACTTAGAGACCGAAAGTAAAATTGGGACTAAAACTAATTTAGATCTTATTAAGCTTCCGCAATCTGCGCAGGTATTAACCGAGCAACTTATTATTGACCAAGCAGCGCGTGACATTACCGATTTGTACCGATCTATTGCGGGAGTGAGCGAATATAGCTACTCAGGCGTAACTTTTCGTGGTTTTAGAGATGACGCAAATGTATTTTACGATGGTGTGCGTGGCGACCCATATTCGGGCTTTGGTGTACCGCAGTTATTTAATGTAGAACGTGTTGAAGTATTAAAGGGGCCAGCCTCTGCTTTGTATGGCGGTGGCGAACCTGGTGGGATGATTAATTACGTAACCAAAAAACCAAGCTACTTAGAAAAGCGCGAATTAAAGCTCACCTTGGGTAACTACAATACGCGTGGCGCATCACTCGATATGACCGGTGGTTTAAGCGATACAATGGCTTATAGATTGGGTGGTTATTATGAAGAGCAAGACAGCTTTCGTAACAATGCAGACTCAAAAAACACCGAGCTAACAGGTGGATTGTTATTTGATTTAAGTGATTCAACAACCTTAACCACAAGTGTTGACTACATAAAACAAGACCTAGGCGGAAACCGCCTACGGGGCGTACCGGTAGATGACAACGGCAACTTTTTAGTTGACCCAAGTTATAACGCTAATGAAGCGGTTGATTATCAAAATATGGAAGCTTTGGTGCTTCAAGCAGAACTTAGCCATTATTTTAATGATGATTTTTCGTTAAGTACTACGTTTCGTTACATGGATAACGAGCGAGACCAAGCGTACCATGAGTCGCAAAGCTGGGTAGATGTAAACGGTGATGGCGTTGCCAGTATTGACGATGAAACGATTAAGCGTGAATACCGTAAGCAATTTCGTGCCAATAAAGAGGCAAGTGTAACCACCGACTTTGTTTATAACTTTGGACAAGGACAATTAACCCATCAGTTTTTATTTGGTGGTGATTACCACACCGTTGATACCGAATATGACTACTTACGTGCCCGATATGAGGCCGATGGCGTCGCTAATTTAAATATTTTTAATTTAAACTACGGTGAAACCGATCCAAGTACTTATAACCTCACCGACATGAACCGCGATGGCGTTGATACCGACCGATTTGGTGTGTATGCGCAAGACGTAATTAGCATAGGCGAGCAGTGGACAATAATTGCAGGCCTACGCTATGACCATTTTAAAGAGTTTAATCAAGAAACTGGTTTTAGTTACTCAGATAACGACATAACGCCGCGCGTTGCTGTTACTTATCAACCAGTAGAAAACACATCGGTATATATTAACTACTCAGAGAGCTTTAATCCTACATCGTCAGCCGACCAAGAAGATGTAGAAGGCGAAGGTAATTTAGAACCAGAAACCGGCAAGCAAACCGAGCTGGGTATGAAAAACCAATGGCTCGACGGCAAAATAATGAGCACCTTTGCAATTTACCAAATTAATAAAGAAAACGTGGTAATGAGCAACCCAGACGATACGGGAGCGGGGGATGGAATTGCTGCACTTTTAAATATAGGTGAAGTAGAAAGCAGAGGATTTGAAACAACTTTAGTCGGCGATTTATCAGCGCACTGGACCGTAACGGCTAACTACGCATACAACGATACGCAAGTGGTAGACGGCGTAACGGGTGATACGCTTTCAAATACATTTGGAGATGGTTCGCGCTTTGCTAATGCACCACGCCACCAGGCAGGTTTATGGACTCGCTACGCACTGGATTCGATTGATTCATCAATTGCATTTGGTGCAAATTACGTAAGTGAGCAACTTAGTACCAGTGGCCAAAAAGTAAAACCATTTACCGTATTTGATATGAGCTGGACGAGTCGCTTTGACGACGTATTACTGAGTGTAAATATTAATAACCTGTTTGACAAAGAATACGCGGTTAGTGGATTTAGTGAGCGAAACGGCCACTTTCCTGGCAGTCCTCGCGAAATTATTGGGCAAATAACCTACAAGTTTTAATACTTATTTAGCGCGAGAGTCACTCGCGCTTTTTTTAAGTATCGCCTTGCACCTTTTTATCACTATTAAATTTAGCGGATTCTTGTGTAGTGTTAATAGCCGTAATAGGGAAGGGAATTACAATACCTTCTTTTTTATAGCGTTTATGCAGGGCTTTTATAAAAGCAGATTTAACCCAAAAGCGATTAAAGTATTCTTTAGCTCTAAGCATTACTGTAAAGTTAATGCTTGATCTATCAAAGGTATGAAAAACCACAAAGGTATTGTAATCATCAACGCCCCATTCGTGTGAAATAAGTATTTCACGAGCCACTTCAAGTGTTACTTGTTCAACAAATTCTAAATCTGAATCGTAATGCACGCTTATATCAACAGGCACGCTAAGCTCTTTTTCAGGGTAAAAGTAATTAATAATACGCGACTTAGATAATTGGCTATTAGGTATAATAATCATATTGTTGGGTAGCATTTTAACCCATGTAGATCGCCAGCCTATATGATCAACAAAGCCTTGCTCCTTAGATTCAAGCTCAATAAAATCACCCACCCTTATAGGTTTATCTATGACTAGCTGCACGCCAGAAAAAAAGTTTTCGAGGGTAGGTTGCAAAGCAAGGGCAACAGCCAGTGATGTAATACCTAATGAGGCAATAATGGGCGTAATAGAAATACCTAACGTGCCCATTAATACCAGCAATCCCACTGACGATAATGTAACGCGTATCACGCCTTTAATTATGCTTTTTGAATTAAAAACCACGGCAGATTGTTTACCATAGTAATTAATAGTGCCAATAATAAAGCGGTCTAAAAACATAATAAGTGCAAGCAGCGCTAATACAATATTAATGCTATTAAAAGGGATCTGCTGAGAAATAGAAGTACTAATAATGAAGGTGTCGTGCTCTAAAATGGTGAGTAGCACAATAATTGTGCACAGTGTAAGCGGTTTAGATATTGACTCTATTAGTAATGTATCGAATATAAATTTGGTTTTTGAAGTCCATTTTTTTAGCCAGTACATTACAAAAAAACGAATTAAAAACAGTAGTATAGCTATAAGTAAAAGAGAGGACGCTGCGCCTAACCAAGGTGTGCTGTTAGAAAATTCCAGCGCTTTATTTATCATAACTTAAACCTGTTCAATATAGTTTTATATATATTGCAGCAAGTTATGTACCTTTGTTTGGGTAAGGTAGCTGCCGAGTTTAGTCGGCAGCAAATATTATACTTTTTTGGCTAACCACATACCGCCTAGCACGGCTGCAAAAAACAATAAAAACTCCATTTTAAGAGATACCAATTGAACCAAACCCGGGCCTGGGCATATACCACTTAAACCCCAGCCTAAACCAAAAAGTACCGAGCCGATAATTAAGCGCGCATCAATTTTTTTTAAATCACTTAAATTAAACGTTCCTGAAAGAAGTGGCTTCTCTTTTTTTGCAACCCATAACCATGTAAGCATCATTATTAGCATGGCAACAGCCATCACTATAATTAAGCTTGCGTCCCATTGGTTTCCATAGGTAAGAAAGTTAATCACTTTAGCAGGGTTTGTCATCCCGCTAACAATAAGTCCTAAGCCAAATATAAAGCCTATAACAACCATCATAATTGCTTTCATTATTTATCCTACAAGGTTTGCTGTAATGAAGGCGACAAGCATAAATGTGCAAGTTGCAACCCAAGAGCGAGTAGAAAAGCGCGACATGCCGCACACACCATGGCCACTTGTGCACCCATTAGCTAACGTTGTACCAGCGCCAACTAAAAGCCCTGCAACAACAATAAGCCAAGGCGGTAATTGCAATTCGCCTTCTAATAAAGAAGGCGCAAATACCCTTACAGCGACTCCTGCCAACAATAGCCCTAAAATAAAGTATAACTGCCAACGAGAGTCTGAATTTGCTTTAGCGAATACAGATTTAACAATGCCTGATATACCCGCAATTTTTCCGTATAAAACCAGTAATAACGTACACGCTATACCTATTAATGCCCCGCCTATTGCGGCCGATACTGGGGTGAATTCTGTTATCATTTTTAAATTTCCCAAACAATAGAAACGCCTAAACCGGTTTGTTTCATTTCGATTGATAATTGTTGATTAGGCGCTAAGTAGTTAGCACCCGTTACTTTTTTTGCTGGCGAATAAAAAGCCATAGCGTTTAATTGTACCTTGTTGGTAAAAGAATGGCTAAAGCCAGTTGTAAAATGCCACTCTTGAACACCCGGCGCTAAAATATTTAATATAACTTGAGAAGAAGGAATCGGTTGCTCGGTGTAAGACACCCCAAAACGAATCTTTTGTTGCGATGTACGTTGCCACTGATAGCCAAGCTTATAAATAGTCATATCGTTCCAGCCAAACCCAGCGCCGGCGTTAGCTCCTAAAGGCGCTGACATTAAATTATTGACTGGATTTGCAATACTTTTTACTTCGCTGTAATTTATTTTTTGCCAATCAAATACAACCTGATTACTTGGGGTAAGCTTGTAGGCTGCGCCAAGTTGAAACGAACTTGGTAGATCAAATCCGCCTTGCTCTGCAAACAAACCTTTATAGCTATCAAACTCTTGCATAGACACTGACGAGCGGTAACTTGCCCCCCAGCTTAATGACGAATTTATATCTTGGCTAATACCCAGTTGAATGCCTAGGCCTGTGCTTGTATCGGTGCCATTATTTGTAAGCGCTTCTGGTGATTCCGAAAAAGGAGCAAAGTTTCCAAGCCCTTGCGCTTCAAACTGTTGCACCACGTAAATGGGGGAAACACCAAGGCGTGTTTGTTCATTCAACTTATAGCTTACTGTTGGGCTAATAAAGAGTTGTTTTAAATCAACGCCCGTTGTACCAGCGTAAAAAGTCCCCTCAGGAGAGGATTCTGCGCCGTACTCGGTATTCATACCGCCGTTGCCATACACTAATAAACCAATATTTACTTTTTCATTTAATTGATGGCCAATAGCAAACTCTGGAATTGCAAATACGGTGTTGTCGCTTTTTTGTGTTTTTGCTTCAAGATAAAATGCGCCAGGGTAAAAAGTATCTACTTTTGATGCAGTATATTTTCGTTCAGGTGAAAAAAGCTCTAAGCCCAGTGATAGCTCTGTTCCGTTAGGTAAAAAGGTTGCTGGATTATTAGCGCCAGACATTAACTCTTCTGACAGCGCTACACCTGCGCCAGCCATGCCTTTGTGGGTCATGCCATAGCCGTGAGTAAAATAACCATTAGTAGCAAATGCACTGAACGAACCTAACGCACACGTTAAAGCTAAGCCTGAAATTAACTGTTTTTTCATTTTAGTAAATACATAAAGTTGGAATGGGCGGACAATAGCTAATTTTTGATATTCTAAAAAGGAATTTAAATAGATTAGTTATAATAAAAGGTAATACGGCAATGGTTATATGCGCTAACATATTGAGCTATAGCGATATTTAAGTATGCAATCGGTAGCTATACACTTTGGTATTAAAATTTTGCTGGTAAAAGGAGCGTTTACGTATCAACAGCAGTTTAAAATATATTTATTAATTAACGTTTAGCTCATCTAAACAATCATTCTTAAATAACGCTATTGTATGTAAAAGCAAAGCGGCGATTAATATCACCGCTTTTAAAAATCACATAGATTCAAGCGTTTTACCGCGTGTTTCTTTAATGTATTTAACAACAAAAAATATGCTTATAAGTGCCGATAACGCATAAAATCCATAAGCGCCGGCAAGGCCAATGTTAGCCAGCATAATAGGGAAGGTCATGGTAATTGCAAAGTTAGCAATCCACTGCGCACTGGCAGCAACGGCAAGGGCAGCACCACGAATACGGTTATTAAACATTTCGCCCAATAATACCCATACAATTGGGCCCCAACTTAAGCCAAAAAATACCACAAATAAGTTAGCCATAATAAGCGCAAAAGTACCCATGTTATCGCTAAGGGCAAGTTTGCCTGCTTCATCAAGGCCTGCACTGCCAAATATATAAGTAAGCGCGCTTAAGCTGATAAACATACCAATACTGCCTACAAGCAACAGTGGTTTACGGCCAACTTTGTCAACTAGGGCAATGGCAATAAAGGTCGATACAATATTAGTAGTACCTGCGAGCACATTTATAAATAGCGATTGCGACTCATCAAACCCAGCGGCCTGCCAAAGCTCAGAGCCGTAATAAAACACCACGTTAATACCCACAAATTGCTGAAATACACTAAGCGCCACACCCACCCAAACAATTGGGTGTACTTTTTTACTGTTATCAATAAATAAATCACTAATACTTGGCTTTGTATCGCTATGCAATGAGCGTTTTACATCGCTTATTTGCGCATCAACGTTGTCGTTCGATATTTTACTAAATACCGCTTTTGCATCATCCACTTTACCTTGCGCCACTAAATAACGAGGCGATTCAGGAATAAATAAAACACCCACTAAAAACAACACAGCAGGCACAAGCTCTGCCCAAAACATCCAGCGCCAAGCGGCTATATCAAGCATTAAAATATTTTGCGCGCTGCCTGCTGCATCAGCAATTAAGTAGTTACTTAAAAAAGCAGCAAATAAACCCAATACAATAGCGAGTTGTTGCAATGTAGCTAAACGACCACGAAGTGCTGGTGGCGCAACTTCAGCAATGTAAGCAGGCGCTAATACCGATGCCGCACCAATACCTAAACCACCAAATAAACGGTAAAAAATAAACTCCGCAGAGCTTTCGCTAATGCCCGACCCAAAGGCACTAATAGCAAAAATAATCGCAGTGATGATCATAATTGCACGGCGACCAAATTTATCAGCCAGCGGTCCTGCAGCAAGCGCACCTAAGGCACAGCCAAGTAATACAGAGGCAACATTAAACCCCTTAGCCACACTGCTTGAATTAAATGCATTACCCAGTGCCGACACCGTGCCGTTAATAACGCCTGAGTCAAAACCAAATAAAAAGCCACCAATAGCAGCCACGGCAGAGATAAAAATTACGTAAAAAAGAGAGGTGTTTTCAGCTGTGTTGGCTGAGTGGGAAGGCGGTGTGTGCGTTGTCATTATATGCCCTGAAAGTTAAATTAAATTTAAGGGAGCATAATATCGTAAAGCGTTATGGTTGAATATGCTTGTGCGGGTATAAAGGGTTTGGCGAGTATAAATTAAGCCGTTTTTAAGGTTTTAATTTAAGGGCTTTAATTTAAAGGTATTAGCTTACCGGCGTTACTTTAAAATTAAGTTACTGCCTTTTTAGATAACACAGACTGAATTTTAATAAATAATATGCTTTGTATAGGAAGTGCCTGTTGGAACAATATTACTGATCTGTACCTTTAAGTGTGCTTTTGCAATTACATAAATTGATTGGAAGTTAGGTAATTGTTTACAAGTGATTATTTGGTGGTTAAGGTAAATGCATTGAATATAGGAACATTGTCGGTTTATAAAACGACAAATATCGTCGATTAAGTTGTTATGTTTACTTCAAGCTCAGAGTGTTAATGGAATATTTATGCCAATAAAAAAATGGATTGTTCAATACGCTATAGCTCTACCAATTATTTTTTCTCTGTTGACAGGCGTTCAATACTTAAAAGGCAGAAGTCTAGAATACTCTATTGAATTCGGTATTTTGTGGGCCTTAGTATCGGTAACCATTTTTGCTATTAGGCGTTTCTACAATTATCGCAAAAATATTAATTGTGCTGTATGTAATGATATACCTAATAACAATCAAGATTCTGGTGGTAGGTAAACATAATAAGTAACAGTTGGCTACGTTTCGCTTCGCTACACAGTTTAGCCAACCATTACTTAGCCTGTTATCTAAGCGTTAGTTTTCAAATAAACTTATGGAGTCAATTTTGAGGTTATTTTGTCTTATTTTAATCATGTTCGTATCTGGATGTGCAAGTATTTATGGGATTACTGGTGCTGATGAAGGAAAAAGAGTCGGCAACTCCTTTAAGTACAATATTATCCATCCGGGCTTGGGTGTAACAATCATTGAACCATATAGTGAAAAATTAATTCCTATAGAAACTATTGGTAAAAGTTCTCCCTCTCCCTTAAACCATACGATAAAATTTGGGACTTCCGAAAATATGCATACGCTAAAGATCGTTGGGAAGTATGAGAAGGACTTGTATCTTGATGATGCATACTATGGTTCTATCTGGAATGGAGATGTACTTGTAAAAAATGGAGTACTATTTATTAATGGTAAAATTGCCGAAAAAATTGAAAACTAACAAGGCAAGTCATCGGAAAAACACTTGCTGGCTGCGCCAGAGCGCTCGCGTTTCCAGCTGCGTGGGACGTTATAAGCACGGATGGATATGAGAGCACTTTATCTACTTTTAATTTTAGTTTCTATAAATATAAGTGCTGATGCTTACTTTCCCAGCTGCTTTGAGTCCTCTACTTTTGAGAGATATGGGAAAAAGCTATTTATTACACCAGATGATTTGTTAAACCGTCCTAATTGGGACTTAGGTGATGGCGAACCACCAATATCAATTGGTAATGCAACAGAAAAAGTTATGTCATTTCTTCGTGATAAATACAGTGTTGGAGACGTGATATTTGCATTTGTTCACCTAAAGAGCCAAGTTTGTTTAATAGACCAGAAAATGCAAATAGTTTGGTTTTACGTTTTCGCTGCTGACTCACCAATTAGTCTTGTTGGTATCTCAATGACTGGACGATTGATTGAGGCCGTAGAATGACATTTAAAAGAATATTTTTAGCGCTATTCATAGTGCTAAATCCTACCCAGTTGCTGTCTACACCTCAAAGCTCTCAAAGTACTCTTTTTACAATTCTATAGTCAGTGCTTTAGGGCGAATGCCTTGTACTAGGCTGTATACCTCTTCTTATGTGTACTGTCGAATTTAAAATAAGTGCAGCGACCAACCCTGTGCCGCAGGTGCCGCCTTTACAGTGTATGGCAATGGTTTGCTTTTGTTGTATGGCTTGTAATATGTCGCTTTTTACATTTAGTGCTTATTGACTCTAAATTATTCTTATATGGCAACTATAAGCATTACTGATTACAAGTTTAAGATTGAATAATAAGCGCAAATACTAGATACTGTTTTTATATACAGTTGTGGCGATATTATGAAAAAAGAATTACCAGCAAAATACTATTTAGCGCATTTTAGAGAGCTTATTGAGTTTGTAACAAGTAAATGTATGCATTTACTTGAGCCCAAACACAGCGAATTTATTAGTAAAATTAATCAGCTAGATGAGCAAAGCCAGTGCATGTTGGCGCGGGTATACTCGCGAAGGCCTTATTTGGTGCAGGCGCAATCGCTTAATTATGAAGAAATAACATCGCCGCATCAGGCTATTTATACGCTAAAAAAAGCCGGTATTTTATTTGAGCCAAACGAGCAGCATTATTCACAGCTTTTAGCGCACTTAACTAAGCCTTCTTTGGTTGAGTTGCTAAGTAATTACAGTGAGAAAATAAGCTTTAAAAAGAGCGCCGCTAAAGGCGCGCTGGTGGATATTGCGCGTGAGTTTTTTAAAGCATGCCCACAAGAGCTTGCGCCACTTTATAGCCAGTATGTAATTAATAACCGGAGTGACTACTACGAATATTTTGAGTTTTTATTTGCAGGCAAACTAAGCGGTGGAGATGTGAATCATCAAAATCGTTTTGTAATGCGAGACTTAGGCTTAACCGCTACGCGCGAAGGGCACAGTGAGAGCTTGTCACGCTTTGAAACACTTGACGAAGCACAATCAAACTATTTATTAAACCGTTACCGGTTAGCATTTAAAAATATAACCGATGAGAGCGATTACGTTGCTTTAGCGCCGCAGGTTTTAGTACAAGCTGCACATGGTGCAATTGCCGTTGTATTAAAAAATAAATTATTAGTTAGGCTTTATAGGCAGCTAAAAGCAGTTGATAGCGAACTTGCTTTTAGCTTACTTGAAGGGTGCGTGGATGATAGCGAAGCACAAGAAATTCAAATAAGAGAGCAATACAGGCTTGGCAATAAAGAATGGGTAAAAGCACGATTAGAAGCCATTATCGAAAATCCCCTTACTGATGATTTACTGTATTTTGCTGACGATTTTTTAATGCGTAAGTTTAATAAAAAAACACGTTCGCGTTTAAGTGCCATGCTTGCCGACACCCAATGCGTGCTAGAAATAGATGAACTATACCGAGGTGAAGTAGAGCAGGGCGTAAACGATTATTATACTCGCCAAGGTATGGCTGTATTTAATACCGAAAATACGCTTTGGCAAAGTTTGTTTGCATTAGTATTTTGGCATGAGTTATTTGTGGAGTCGCCTTATCCGCCATGCAATGAGTTTGATATTTATCCGCAAGTATTAAGGCTTGGTAATTTTTATGAATCGCAGCAAACGCAGATAAATGAGCGCTTAGCACAGTGCCAAACGTCGCAAGCATTGCTTAATTTAGTATGCAAACATGCAGCGCAATACTTTGATCAACCTAACGGTTTGTTTAGATGGCGCAGCAATTTATTAGAGCCACTAGAAGCGCTTATTTTAAACAGCCCACTTGAGGCATTAATTACTCATTTAACGGCTATGAGTAAACATTATTTACAGCTAAAAGACGGCTACCCCGACTTAATGGTCATTAATAATGGCCAAGTACATTTTGAAGAGGTAAAAGCACCGGGCGACAAACTGAGGCGCAACCAACTTACCACTATTGATAATTTAAAAAATGTGGGCTTTACAGTACACATTGCTGCGGTTAAATGGTTTGTAGATCCACACCGTATTTACAGTGTGGTCGATATAGAAACCACAGGCGGCTTAAAAGGCGGTAACCGTATTACCGAAATAGGCCTTGTAAAAGTGCAGCACGGTAAAGTAATTGATACTTGGACTAGCTTAGTTAACCCCGAGCGCCATATACCTGGATTTATAACGTCACTAACTGGTATTAGCGACAGCATGGTTTATAACGCGCCCGTATTTGCAGAGGTTGTAAAGCCACTAATTGATAAACTCGCAGGCAGTATTTTTGTAGCCCATAACGTTAATTTTGACTACGGCTTTATTAAAAAAGAATGCGAGATGGCAGGGCACTTTTTTAAAATGCCAAAAATGTGCACCGTGGTTGAATCGCGCAAAGCGTTTAAAGGCTTAAAGTCGTATTCGCTTGGTAATCTCTCATCGCATTTTAATTTAAATTTAACCAGCCATCACCGCGCACTTGCTGATGCAACGGCTACTGCTGAGTTATTGTTACTTATTCAGCAATCCCAAAGTAGTGAATAGATCTTCAGGTTAACTAAAAGCCACTAAATAGTTATGCCATGAATAATCAGTACTTAATTGAAAATTAATTATGTGCTGACACTTAAAGTGGGTCTTTAATATAATTTAGACTTCGAAGTCTAAATTATATGCTCTATTCGAATTTCATTCCTTTTCTTTGTTTAAATCCCTCGCATTAAACTGATCAAACCAGTAATTTTAAATCCGCCATAAAAATTAAATTTGTTTACTATTAGCTGCTTGAGTGTATTTTAAGCTTTTGTTTTTATAACACCTGTTAGTTACATGTAAAAGTTGCATTAATCGTTGTTGCATTCGAATGCAAAAAGCGGTAGTTTTTATGAGTCGAAAAAATAGTCATTTAAATACTGCGTTTTTAATAATTATAAATAATAAAAATTCGGTGGTGGAGCATAGCTTCCATAAATGCTTAATAAAATTCATTTCAACAGGTGGAGAATTTATCTCATGACGACGAATATTTTACGTAAAACACTTATTTTTGCTGCTGTAAATACGGCGTTATTAGGCTCAGCATCTGTATTTTCACAAGAAGCAAAGTTAAACCCCAATAAAGAGCTGGAGGTGATTTCTGTTACCTCTACTAAGCGAGTTAAAAGTATTCAGTCGGTGCCTTTAGCAGTTACTGCGGTGTCGGCTAAAGATTTACTAGAGAATGGCATTACCGATATTTTAAGCCTTGATAGCCTAGCGCCAGGTTTAAAGTCGGGTGTGTCGGGGAGCGATGCCCGTCCAGCTATGCGCGGTGCCAGAACAGAGCAAGTAGAGGCTAATGATGTTGCTATTGCATTTTACTCTAACGGTGTTTATCGCCCACGCCATGGGCAAGCACTCGCTGGCTTTGTTGATTTAGAACGTGTTGAAGTACTACGCGGCCCGCAAGGGACGTTGTTCGGGCGTAACTCATTTGGTGGCGCAATTGATGTAATAGCTAAAAAGCCTGAACTTGATATCACCGAAGGTGGTATGGCTACAACGTTTGGTAATTATGGCCATTTGCGCGGTGAAGGCTTTTTTAATGCTGCTTTAACCGATGACACCGCAGTACGCTTTACTGGGGTACGAGAAATACGTGACCCGTACGTAGAGAATTCGTTTAATGAATCAGCAGGCTTGAAAGATGCCGATATGTATTTTTTACGTGGCCAAGTATTTACTGAATTTAACGACGATGTAAATTTAAATGTAAAAGTAGAAACGTGGCAGGACGAGTCAAATGGCGGCGGTGCTTTTGGTTACCATATTTTAGGTGTGCCTATAAACCCAGCGACAGGTAAAACAAGCTTATCTGCACCATTAACTCAGCGCATTGGTCGAGATGATGTGTGTGGCAGTAATTGTGGTCGTTTTGGTGCAGGCCTAGATAATGCAGCAACGCCTGGGCTTGATACTGCCCAAGGTGTATCGTCAGACCCATTTACTCAGCAGTTTGATTATAAGCCATCACGCAATGTGAGCGATGTAAGTATTAGCGCCGAGTTAAACTGGTCGCTTGAGTCGGTTGATTTAAAAGTAATTGCAGCCTCAATGGATTACGAAGAAACACGCCTTACCGATGGTGATTTTTCGACTTATGCAACCACAGTAGATGGTAACGCAATTGAATCTAAAACTAACTCGTTAGAAGTACAAGTTAGCTCTACCTACGAAAGTGATTTTGAATGGGTGGCTGGTATTTACTTATTTTCTGAGGACCTAGATAACGCTTTTTTAAATGCGAGCTACGGAGCTGTGGTTGATAATGTACCCGATACAACGCAGCCTCAAGCACTTCAATATGCACCATGGTTAAACCAAATTCAGCTAGAAACGCGATCAGCGGCGGCTTATTTTCAAGGTAACTACACATTTAGTGATGATACACGCGGTATAGCAGGTATAAGGTACACAAATGATAAACGTGAGTGGGATATCTACGGTCAAAATACCAATGATTTAAGCACGATCGATTTTTCAGAGTTAGAGGTAAAAGATGCAGATGGCGATTGGAGTAAAGTAACGTGGAAAGTTGGTATTGAACACGACTTAACAAACGATCAGCTACTATACGCTACAGTATCTACAGGCTTTTTAGCTGGTAATGCACAGGGCGCTTTTAACGGTGAAAACAGTTACGATGAGCAAACAGTAACGGCTTACGAAGTAGGCTTTAAAAGCATGCTGCTTGATAATTCATTAAGATTTAACGCCTCTTTATATTACAACCAATACGAAGATTTACTTTCTACGCGTTTTCAAAATGTAGGCGGTACGGCGGTATCGTTTTTTGGTAATGCGGGCGAAATTAATGCAGCTGGTTTAGAGCTTGAAATTGATTGGCAAGCGAGTGATGCATTGCGTCTAGGTGCACGTGCCGCGTTTACAGATTCTACTTATGGTGACTTTGTTACGCCAAATGTGTTTGAAGAAGGCGGAGAAACTATAAATGGCGTAGATAACTTACTGCAACTTGACGGTAACGAAGTGCAGTTAAGTCCCAAATATAACATTACCCTTTTAGCGAGTTACGAGTTTGATTTAGGTGATAAAGGCCGCATTGTGCCTGCTACCAGTATTCAGTTATCGGATTCGTATACGACCAACGATCTCCCGTTTTCGTTTGGTACGCAAGATAGCTATCAAAAATACGATGCCAGTATTGCATGGTATTCGGCCGATAATGAATGGGCTGTACGCGCATATGTTCAAAATGCAGGCGATGAACTTATCTTGCTTAGAACGGTTCGCTTTGGCGGTAACGTAGCGGCTGCTGACTATGCTAATCCTCGCACTTATGGCGTAAGAATAGGTTATAACTTTTAAGGCAGTTATCGCTTTTAACTGCTTTATACTCGGTTAGGGTTTAGCTAGGGCGTGTTGAACTTTGGTGGGTGAATTTACAGCAGTATGTTTGGTTTTTAGGCAAGGCGGAGCCTATGTAGTGTGGTTATTCCCCATGAATAGGCGATAACGCAGCATAAATACCAAACATGCGCTGCCCAAAGGGTTCTTTCTAGGGACGATTAACTCTTTGTTGCTCGGTTTTTACTTAGCCCACTAGGTTACAAACCTCGCGCCGCGATTTAATCGCCCCTAGATTGAACAAATTTCAATCCACAAAGATCAACACGTCCTGAAGTTAAGTTATTAATAAAAATGGATATTATTTAAAAGGCCAGCAATATTGTATTGCTGGCCTTTTTATTTTATAGATTTCGAAATCATGATTGTTTTGATTTTAAATCATTGTTATTTATGTCTTTTAATAGTTGAGGTTAATTATTAGGCAGAAAGTTGTTGATCTTTTTGACTTCGAAGTCTATTTTGTATCAATGCATTTTCAATTGATACAATTTGTTTACTGTAATAATTGAAAATGTAGAGTTGGGGAGAAGTAGACACGTTTTAAACTCGGGAGAATAATTATAATGAAAGCTAAATTTACACGGACTCTCGTTCATTTTGCTGTAACAACTGCTATTACAGCAACCACAATGAATGCTCACAGCGCCGAAGAAACAACATCAACACAAACTCAGCAGCAAATTAAAGAACCAGCCATTGAACGCATAGCCGTTACTGCAAACCGTCGCTCACAAGATCTACAGGAAGTATCATCATCAATCACTGCACTAGGGGAGGCTGATATAGCCCGTGCAGGTATTATTGATGTTACGGGTCTTGAGCAGGTTGTACCGGGTTTACGTATGGGGTCATCCGGTGGTGAGGTTCGTCCTGCAATGCGCGGCGCACGCACTAATGAGGTGGGTGTAGCAGGCACCGGTATTGCTGAGCAAATAGTCGGTATATTTCAAGATGGTATTTACGTACCGACTACCTCATCTGGTTTAGGAGCATTGGTGGATGTGCAGCGCATAGAAGTGCTGCGTGGCCCACAAGGTACTCTATACGGACGTAACACCTTTGCTGGCAGTATTAATATAATTACTAATCAACCTGTTTTTGACGATTTACTGGGGAGTATAAAAGTTGAAACAGGGAGTTATAACCGCAGTGCTTACGAGGGTATTATAAATATACCTGTAAGCGATACGCTCGCGACCCGTTTTGTAGTGGCCTCTGATCGTCACGATGGCTATATCAATAACTTAGTGATTCCAGGGCCTTCGGATGATTTACGCGAAAAAAATCAGTTTTATATGCGTAATGTCACTAAGTGGCAACCAAACGATAAGTTTAACGCAACGGTACGTTTTGACTACTCGCGTAAAAACTCAAACTCAGAAGCTATTTGGGGCTATCAGCAAATTGCGGGTTACCAAATAAGCGAAACGTCACCCGGCTCCGGCATATTTGATCCTAACCCTACAATTACAGCTGGGCATATTTATCAGCCAAGTGATACGCAACATGACGACCTTGGTCCATATGATGTTTATCGCAATAGCTTTTCGCTTGATAAACAAGAAAGCTTTTCGACCACAGTAGCACTTGAGTGGTATACCGACTTTGCTGATATTAAGTGGACGACTAACTATTCAACCCTTAACGGCAAGCAATACTACGACAACGACTATAGCGATGGCGGTATTGATTTTGTAGGTGGTTTTGGGCGAGTGGACGACCAAAAAACATTATCGTCTGAGTTACAGTTTGCATCAAATAATGACGACTCTGATTTTTCGTGGATTGGTGGACTTTACTACTTTGATCAAGAAGCAGATTGGAGCTGGTTATCGCATGCAGATACAACAGGTGATGGTGTATCAGACTCTGTCGTTGTGCCTTCGTGGGGGAATCCAAATTATGACCCGCATACAGCTAAATCTATCGCAGCGTATGGGCAGTTACGTTATCAAATTAGTGAATACTTACGTATTGTAGGTGGTTTACGTGTAAACCAAGACGATAAAACGTTTACTGGTGATGTCATTCCCGATTGGGATGATTCTGCAATGTTATATAAAGCAGCTGCAGAGTACGATATAAACAAAGACATAATGGTGTATGCAAGCGTCGCCACTGGTTACAGAACGGGTGGTGCAAACGATTCGCGCGTGGTAGCACGTGGTGCAGATCCCCTTTATGATAACGAAGATGTTATTTCGTATGAAATGGGTATGAAAAGCTACTTGCTAGATGGTGCAATGCGCTTAAATATATCGGTATTTATGAATAAGTACGAAGACGTAAAAGCACAGTTGTTTGCAACGTCATGTAACGATACAACAACGGGAGATACCGTTTTAGAATGTGTGTCTGCAGGTACAGCAACAACTTTTGAATATTACGAAAATGGCGGTGACGTTGAGACTAAAGGCCTTGAAGCCGACCTTCAATGGGTACCAATTGATAATTTAACACTTACCGGTACGTTATCGTTATTGGATAGCGAGTTTGCTGATGGTTACGCTGTGGGTAACGAGCAACTTCGTCCATTACTAGCACTTGGTAACCAAGGTGGCCGCCAAGATATAAACGATAATTCTAGCCAATTTAGTTTTGAAGGCTGGCGACCTGCAATGGCACCAGAGTACAGCATGGGGCTTTCGGCGCGTTATGAGTTTAGTTTAGGGGGCGATTCGTACTTAGTACCGTATATTCAAATGAATTACTTAGACGATTACTACGCGTTTGATACAAACATCCCTGAGGTAAGAGTAGATGCGCATTTAATGGTTGATGCGCGTTTAACCTGGTTTATAAACGACAGCGTACAGGTTGAAGCATACGTTAAGAATATTGGTGACAAAGCCATATTAACGCGTGGTGTGGTGCATTCACAAATTGTTGATGGTTTGCCAGCTAACTCAGTACAAGCAAACTGGAGCAACCCGCGTACGTGGGGTGCGAGCTTGAAATACCAGTTTTAAGGTTTCCTAAATGGCCGCATGGCCATAACTTTCAGCCAGCTAATAAATTTATTAGCTGGCTTTTTTATTTAAAAAAAGCTATCGAATTAGTTCGCACTGAGCATTAGTATCATATTTGGCGAGTATTTTTTTGCATTCATCCAAGGCTCTTGTATTTGCTTTAGATTGTGAGCTGTAACCCTCTGAAAAGCCATAAAACTCGCCACCATTTTCGGTTTTCCCTAGTGCGAATGCTTTTCTGCCAGCTCTTGACTCGAATGTGGTTAATGCATTTACCGTCGCTACATTATAAGTACTTGAGTCACACAAAAGCGCGTTGGGTTCTACTTCACATAATGTAGGCGTAGATTGGCAGCCAGTTAAAAGTAAGACGATACCGATACTGAGATACTTCATTTATTGTCCTTAATTATTATAATTTAAGGTTTAATGTACCTAAAAAAGTTAAAATTATAAACAAAAAAAGCGCTCAGTGAGCGCTTGAAGGGAAGTAATAAGTGTTTACAGTGCGAATTGCTGATTTAACGCGAGGGTGTCAAATTGCATTACTTCGCTTGATATTAGAGTGTCAGTAATTGTAATAACGGTGAGTATTTGTTGGCGAACGCGTACGTTTTTAGCATTAAAAGTACCATCGAGTGTCCAGCAAATTGTTGCTTGGTTTAAGGCACTGTCAAACTGTACGGTTTCTAATTGGGCGTAGCATCTGCTTAGGGTTTGTGAAAGCGCTAAATGGCAATTTAACAGCGCATCTTTTGATTGTGTTTCGTTACTGCCAGCAAGAATAACGTCTGCATTTTTAGCATAAACACTTTCAAAATTAGCTAAGTTATTAAGCTGCCAAATTTGCCACCAATTATTTAATGTTTCGGCGGTTTGCGTTGGTAATTCACAAATATCACTGGGCGTTGCATGAAAGGTCGTTGGGTGCAGCTGGTTATCTAAATCGCAAACCATAATAGGGTCGCTTTTAGGTAACTTAGGGATCACCAGCGTATTATTACTTGCCTCACCTGTAAATTCGTTGTTAGCCAATAATAGCGTATCAACAACACATTTTACTGATTTTATGAAGGTATTATTGTGCTTAATTACAAACGAAAGTCTTACTGGTTTTAGTAATTTTTTAGGTTGTAATATCAGCTGTAAAGTCTCAAGTTCATGGCCTTTACTGTGCGTTTTAGATATTAATTCTGATACGCCATATTGCGCCAAAAAATCAAGCCATAGCGGTTGTGCTTGCAATGACCCCATCGCGGTAAAGTGATGTTGTTGCCAACGGCTACTACGCAACAATTTACTTGAAATAGTTTTAATATCTGCTTTGGTGTATAAATCGATAATTGCGTTGATCATGCATTTACCTCCAATTCTGTTTGGCTATTTAATGCGTGTGATCTAAATAGGTTTGCGAGTAGCGCAACTTCGTCAAAAACGGTGACTTCTTCAATAATCTTTTGATTTTTGATACGTAAATGTGAGGCGCCTAACACAAAATAAGGAAGATTTTTTAGCTCACTTAGTTCATCGCTTTGTGGATTGAAATGCCCTGCAAGTGACCAACGAATAGCAACATCTGTGGTGCTCTCACCAAAGGGGGTAACTGCTAAGTGATCGACGGTTAGTTTGGCATCAGGGCAATTGGCAAAAAACTGTATAAAGACACCATTAATTTGTGCAAGGCCGGTTGCCATTCTGCCACTTGGCCATTGTTGTGTGGCCGTTAAGTTATAAAACTCGTGTATTTTAGCAAATTGCTTTTGGTTAAATAACGTATCTAGCCAGTTATGCGCAAATGCGGCCAGTTCACCGTTTAAAATTGGAGTGCTTGGCGTGCGGTGATCAATTGCTTGTACCCGGGTAAACTCTTCATCAAGCCATTGTATGTGTTTTTCTTTACTTGGTACTTTAGCCATGTGCTTGGCTACATTCATAATATTAAGGCCAAGTTGTTTAACTAAAAAGCCGTTGTCGCGTACTAGCCATTCTTTTACTATTTTATTTTCAAAACAAACGCAGTCGGCAATGGTTGTTACTCGGCCTGTTTTATTGGTAGCTGGGCCAAATTCTGAGTTACCGGTATTACTCATTACACTGCTAATTAAGTGTGATGAGTAGTAATGCTCATTACCGTCTTCTGAAAAAATGACGTTTTCGCCAATAAGGCTTCTATCTGGGAATGCGGCAATGGTTTTAAGCGTGCCTTGAATAACATCTTCAATATTTTCGCCGTAAGCACCAAGTGTAAAAACAGGACATACATCAGCGTAATAGCGATAACATAAACCAATGTTTTTTTGCTCCCAAATGCGGTGCGTAATACGTAAAATGTAATCAACAATATCAACAAACTCTTCGTCAAACCCTACAAGCGCTTGCTGTTTTTTACTTTGCGGATTTAATACACTCGATAAAGGCAGCCAGTAAGGTTGGGTAATTGTGTTTTGTGTGCTCATAAGTATCTCTTAGTTTGCTGCTGCTATTTTATTTTGCATTTGCTCGAATATATCAATACCCATTTCCTCTAATAAGTGAGGAATATCGATAGCGACCCAGTTCTCTTTTAAAATACCGTTTTCGCAGCGCCAAAAATCCATAACACGCGGAAACAGCTTATTACCCGATGCAGGTAAACCAAGCCAGTCATCCCCTGTATGAGTGCCGTACATATGCGGCCAACCGCCCGTTGCTACAAAGTTGTCGTGACTTACTAAACAGAGTGTTTTATTGATCCCACGATCAGGGAACCCTTTTAAGAATGGAGCTTGGTGGTGTTCTCTAAAACCACTAATGCCTCGAGTTGTTCCTATACCTGCAGGGCCATACCAAATAAAATCTGGGTGCCAGTATTTTTCTAAATTGATGCTGTACAGATCTTTACCATCGTAGCGGCCAAGCTCAGTAAGCATATCGATTACGAGCTGTTCATTGGCTTTACTTAGTTCGTCGTTTTTAGCTGTAGCAGGCACACCATCAAGTGTAGTGGGGGGCATTATTAAACCCGGATAACCTAAGCTTGGACGCAGCGGGTTTACACCTACTTGGTTCATTACATCGATTAAATCTAAAAAGGTATAAACGTTAATTACTTTATTGTTTTCTATTTGAGCCATTTCGCTATAGCGAATAAAAATACTTTTACCGGTGGCTGGAATACCTAATAACGGTTTTGTAAATGTGCCGGTAAAGTAGCCTGTTGCACATATCCATTGCTCGCCTTTGTAGTCGCCCTCAATAGAAATAAAGGGTTTACGTTCTATATCGGGTAATGAGTTTTTAAGCACACCAAAGTAATTATTAATTACATTTTGTTTAGATGTAATTGGTTCAAAAGGGTGGCTTACCTGCCATTGAACGGTATCAGCAAGCAATGCTTGATTTGGTAATTTTGCAGCGCTGAAGTTTTCAAAAAGTTGTTCTAAAATATTCATTTATTTCACCTTATACAAAATGTTCAAATAACATGAGAGACGCGAAGCTCACTACAAAAAAGCCAAGTAACCAGTAGTTTATTGAGTCAAATTTACCAGGGACCAAATACCAGCCGTTTTCTTTTTCTGGTCGGTTTTGCTCTTTAAATACTTTTAACTGACCTTTAATGGTGTACTCGTTGTACTCCTCTTGAAAACCATCAAAAGCGATACTCAAAACAATACTAAACACTACACACGTTAGGGCACCAATTGCACAATACCAAGGCCATGCTATATCGGTGTAAAGGGCGCATATTGCAACGGTTACAAACGATACTAATGTGCCAATAAGTAGGCCTTTTTCGGTGGTGTGCTTAGAGAAAAATCCTAGTGCAAACATACCTAGCTGAGCACCTACAAAGTATGAACCTACCTTGGTGAGTATTTCTAAAATGGAGCCTTCGCTGTAAAGGTGATACATAATGGCGGGTACAATGATTATGATTGCCCAGCCAAGAGTAAATAAACGTGTTGCAGCTAAATAATGTGCGTCGTTTTTTTCAGGTGCAAAATACTTTTTGTAAAAGTCGATAGTACTAATTGTTGAAAGCGAATTAAGCGCTGAATCAAGGCTCGACATAGAAGCAGCCATTACTGCTGCAGCTATAATTCCCATTAATCCTGGCAGACCATAGTCGGATGCAAACTGTAAAATAATTAGGTTGTCGTTTTCAAATGTGCGTCCGCCGTAATAGCTGTAAAACAACACGCCCATAAATATAAAGAACAGGTAAATAAAGAATGCGATAAAGCCCATTAGTAAGTACGACTTTTTAGCATCCCCAATATTTTTAGCTGCAAGGGTACGCTGTACCATCATTTGGTTAGTACCATAAACGGTGATGTGGTAGAGCGACATTGCTAGTACGCCAGACCAAACGGTGGTGACTTTTGTGAAGTCAAACGAGAAGTTAAGCGGGTCTAACTTGCCTTGTGCTTTTAATTCAGTAAGGGTTGAGCTAAATGAGCCATCCATAGAGGTAATAAGTGCATACATAATAATGCCGGCACCAATAAACAATATTGCTGATTGGATTACATCGGTCCATATTACGGCTGTTATACCTCCAAGCATGGTGTATATAAGCGCGATAATAGTGACTAAAAATATGGCGGTAATTACGTTTATATCAACAATAAAGGCAAGTACTAAAGAGGTTGCATAAAGTACGGCGGCTGACCCCATCGTTTGTGAAATAAGCCAGATTGTTGATATTAAAATACGTGCCTTTTTACCAAAACGACGTTCTTGGTATTCGTATATTGAGGCGACACCCGCGTTGTAAAAAAACGGGAAAAACAAACACACAACAGCCACTATAACGAGTGGATAGTTTAAGTGTATGGCAATAACCGATAAACCTTCTTTGTAAGACCACGCTGGTGCACCTAAAAATGTGAGCGCACTAACATAGGTTGCCACTACCGATATACCAATAGCCCACCAAGGTGTATTTTTTCGGCCAATATAAAAATCATTAGCACTGCTCACCTTTTTACTTATTACAAACCCAAGTATGAGGTTTGCAATAATGTACCCGATGAGAATGCTCCAATTCAATAATCCAAAATCATTCATAATTAATCCTGTTAGATTAGGTATTACGGGCTAATTAGCCTATTTATACTTTTTATTTTGAATCATCATGAATCACTTTGACTTCGAAGTCAATTGTCATTAGTATTATTTTAAATCGATTTATAACTTAGTATTTACAGGCTTTTAATTACTCTTTAAATAGAATACATTTTAGCAATGCGTATTTATTTGCGGTTTAAGAGTGTTAATTTGATTACGCAAACAACAAGGGAACATCATGGCAGAAATAATTAATAATAAGCAGTTGGTTCGTCAGTTTCATGCGGCATTAGAAAAAACGCAAGGTAATGACTTAAATGCTGTATTTAAAGAATACTTGGCAGATGATTACAGTTTTAAAGGTGTGCATCCGTTTAATGAATTAAACAATGCTAATGATGTAATTGAGCATGTTTGGCAGCCTTTATTCCACTCTTTTAAAGCACTTCAGCGCCGCGAAGATATTTTTATTGCAGGGCAAAGCGAAGCTGATGGCGGCGAGTGGGTAATGAGTATGGGCCACTTTATGGGCTTGTTTGATCGTGACTGGTTAGGTATTGCGCCTTCTCATAAATTGGCGACAATTCGCTACGCTGAATTTAACTGTGTTAAAGACGGTAAAATTATTCAAACTGGTTTTTTTGTCGATATTATTGGGGTTATGCTGCAAGTAGGCTTAAACCCGTTACCGCTCTCTACCGGGCAGTATTTTACATACCCAGGACCACGTACACACGATGGCGTGCGATTAGGTAAGGGTAGTGATGAGCAAAGTACGCGAACAATGAACTTGGTTAATCAGATGATTGATAACCTAACCGCGCTTAATCAAAGCGGTATAAATACTTGCCCACCCGAAGTGCTTGCAAAAACATGGGACGAGAACATGGTTTGGTATGGCCCTGCGGGGATTGGCGCTACATATACAATTGAGCGTTATCAGCAACAACATATGTATCCGTTTAGGGAAGGGTTAACGGGTAAAGTATTTAATGGCCATATTTGCCGGTTTGCTGAAGATGAGTATGCATGCTTTTTTGGTTGGCCAAACTTAACAAATACCGCCATTGGTGGCTTTTTAGGATTACCTGGAGCTAATACTCCTGCCGATATGCGCGTGGTTGATGTATATCATCGTGAAGGTGACAAATTAGTTGAAAACTGGGTAATCATTGACTTACCGTATTGGTTAAAACAACAAGGTTTAGATATTTTAAAACGCACGCAAAGTATTGCAAACCCGAGCACTTAATTTTTTCAAGTTATAAAAAGCTCTGTAATGACAGAGCTTTTCTTTTATAACGGTTATATAAAAGGCTACGGAGCAAAGCTTAAGTAGCGCGCTTTAGTTAGTTCTTTCATTCGGGCAAATATATCTACGCCAATTTGATTGTACACATCGAGTATATCTATCAGCACCCAGTTTTCACGAATTAAGTTGTTTTCGGCTCGCCAAAAGTCGAGGCTACGCATAGTTATTTGCTGATTTGCGGGTGCAATACCTAACCAACCACCGTTACTAATAGTCATGCTCATACCTGGCCATGCAGTAAAGCCTACGTAGTTTTCATCGGCAAATAAATAACCTTTACTAGCATCGCCTACACGATTGGGGAGGGCATTTAAAAACGGGATTTGATGCCAATTTCTAAAGCCTTTTATACCGCGTGCAGTGCCTATTGTGCTTGGTCCATACCAGCTACAATGGGGATGCCAAAATTGATCTAGCTTCATGGCTTCAATGCCACCTTTAGCATAAAATCCAAGATGCTCACACATATCGCCCACAAGCTTTAAACTTTGCGCAGCTTGTTCGCTATTATAAGGACGGGTGATTAACCCATCCTGTGTGGCAGGCCCTGGGACATGCCACTCTTTCCCTAAACTTGGAGACAGTGGCCATACGTTTGCTTGCATCATTACTTCGGGAATATCCCAAATAGTTTGTAATTCCACCACTTTATTATTTTTAATGCGATAGAACTCATGAAAACGCATGCTTACTTGATGCCCTGTGGGTGGAATGCCTAGCCATGGTTTTTCAAATGAGCCAGTATAGTATCCACAGCAGCCAACCCAATCAGAGTCGTTTATTGAGCTACCCGCCATTACAATGGTATCGCGGCGTTCAAGGCCTACAAATGCATTGCTAAGGGGGTTATAAACATCTTCAATAAGTGTATTAGGGTTTGCGAGTGTTTCAAACGGGTAACAAAGTTGTATTAACGCGTCATCAGCAAATAAGTTTGTCACTTCTTTTTTGAGCGTGTTTATATCAAAGTTATAAAGTGCATTTCTAAATTTTTTAAGTAACTCTTTATTTTTATTATGAATACTCATATTTTTGATTTACTTGTAGCTGATTCAAAGTCTGCACGTAATTGCTTAGCACCACTTAGTAAAAAGCTATGATCAGAGCCTAATAAATAAAAGCTTACGCCTAACGACTGCCAATGACTGAGCTCACTTAAATTACCAACAAACATGCCACAGCATTTATTATATTTTGCTGCTGCGTTAGCTATTTTAGTAACAGCATCAATAACAACAGGGGCGCTCGGGTTGGTTTCACCGAGGGAAATAGTTAAGTCCATTCGTCCTATAAAAATACAATCTATTTCGTCTATTTGGCACAATTCATCGATGCTCTTAAGCGCATCGGCATCCTCTATTTGAGCAATAATGCAGGTAGATGATTTGTTGGCTGCTAAGTTATCGGTTAATGCATGTGTAGTGTAGCCTGCAAAGCGGCTTGAACCTGCGTAACCTCTACCATTATTACCATAAAAACAGTTTTTGATAATCGCTTTTGCTTGCGCTGGCGTCTTAATATGAGGTAGTACTAAGCCGTCAGCACCGATATCTAAACTGCTCAGAATAGTGGCGTGATCAGTATTACTTACGCGAATAAGGGTCGGCATGTTTTTCGTACGCGCTGCCATAATACAGCTGTCTAAATTGCCTCGATCAAACGGGGCATGCTCTGCATCAAGGCACAGTACATCGAGGCTGGTGTGGGCAAGTACTTCGGTATTATGATAATGAGTACTTTTAATAAAAGTGCCTAATAGTAGCTCTTTATTGTTTAACTTTTGTTTTAAATTCATAATATTGACTCCAACCAATCTAAGAGTAGTGCGTTTAGGGTGTTACTTCTTTCAAGCGGTACGAAATGCCCACAATTACCTAATAAAATAAGATCGCTATTAGGGCAGGCTTTATGCATTGTTTTTTGAATAGTGCTTGGACATAGAACGTCATGCTCACCACCAACAAAGAGTAATTTTTTATTGGTTTTTTCAATAACGTTTAAGGTATCTTCGCGCGTTGCAAGTGCATTTAATTGTGCACTAAAAGCATTAAAGCCAAGCTCATTTGCCATTTTTAATACAAGCTTATTGTGCTCTGAGTTTGGCTGGTGAAAATAATGCGGCATAAAGTCGTGTTTTAGCACATCAGTAGTACCAGTTGCTTGTGCCCGCTTTATTTGCTTTTGCCTAATAGATGGACGTTCTGGTTTATCTGCCAAACTATTGCTGGAAATTAAACACAGCGACTGTATAAGCTCAGGATCTGATTTTAAAAGTGCAAGAGCAACAATGCCACCCATTGAAAAGCCAATAAAAGGGGCAGGCTTTAGAGCTATAGTTTTAGTAAGCTCAGCCATTTGTGCAATGCTTGTTTGCTCTGTAAAGGGAATAACGTGAGGAGTATAACCCGCATTTTGCAGAGCAATTATTTGCGCTTCAAACATACGGTGGTTACATAAAGTACCAGGTAAAATATAAACAGGATTTTTGGCCACAAAAATTCCTTAACTTAACGTGTTTTAATAGAGTTCCCTGTTATCAATGAACCAGTGAAAACTCGTGCTTCAGCAGCTGCTTGAGGGTTTTCAATACGTTCCATGAGTATATCTACAGCGGCTTTAGTTAGCTGTTTCATAGGTTGTTGTATTGTGGTTATTTGATAGTTGTACCAAGACGCAGCACTAATACCATCAAACCCTACCACCGACACATCGTCGGGTACGCTTAAGTTTAAGTTTTGTTTGATTTCATCAATTACGCCAATGGCCATTACATCATTACTGCAAATAATGGCATCAGGTAGGGGGTTTGTTTTTAACCAATCTTCTAATGCACTTCGTGCTGATTTATAGCCATAATCACCATAAATAACAGGCGTATTTTGGATACCTAAAGTGTGTAAATAATTTTGAGCTATTTCGCGGCGCTCGTTAGCAACGTCAGAATCTTCTGGGCCGGCAATAATTAAATACGACTTATGGTTAGATTGGTGTAATAAATCAATTAGCTGTTTAATGCCTTTATCGTGATTACAGCAAACTGTGTTTGCATTCGATTCAGGCACATTACGGTTATAAAGCACAATCGGTGTGCTGTGCTTGGCAAATAAATCTAAGCTTTTACTATCAAAGTGAGCTGCTAGAGCAATTACACCATCAACCTGAAAGGTCCAAATGTTTTCGAGTAATTCGTCTAGTTCGTCTGCGTCATCAAGAGTAAAGAGCAGCACTCGTTTATTATTAAGTGCCAACTCTTTATTAAGCTCAGAGAGTACCTCAGGGTAGTTCAAGTTTGCTCGCGATGATAAAATAACCGCGACCATACCAGACTGTTTAGTGATCAACATACGGGCAATGGCATTAGGGCGATAGCCCATTTCATTGGCTGTTGCGACTACCTTTTCGCGGGTTTTTTTAGACACGCTAAATCCGGGTCTAAATACACGCGATACCGCCGATTGTGATACACCCGCTTCGCGGGCTACATCATATGAGGTGACTCGTTTTTGCTTTGACAATGATTTATTTCCTATATCGTCTTACTCGTATGTCTGCTTGTTCTTTGTGGCCAGCGAACCCTTCTGCAGCACATAAACGTGAACAATACTCACCAACAACAACCGAGGCTTCTTCTGTTACTCGTTGGAAAGTACATGTTTTTATGAATTTTCCTACCCATAGCCCACCAGTATAACGCGCTGCTTTACCTGTGGGTAGTGTATGGTTTGTACCAATACATTTATCACCATAAGAAACGTTGGTTTGCGGCCCTAGGAACAATGCCCCATAGTTTTGCATGTTTTCTTTAAAGTAGTCGGTATTGCGAGTCATTACTTGTACGTGTTCAAATGCAAGATCGTTAGCAACGTCAATCATTTCCTCGTAGGTATCACATACAATAACTTCGCCATGATCTTTCCATGCTACACCTGCAATATCAGCAGTAGGTAATATGGTAAGTTGCCTCTCTACTTCAGCCATTGTATCAATTGCTAATTGCTCAGAGTTAGTTAGTAAAATAGCGGGAGACGTAGGACCGTGCTCTGCTTGGCCTAGTAAATCGGCAGCACATAGTTCGCCATCTACACTGTCATCAGCAATAACGAGTGTTTCGGTAGGACCTGCAAATAAATCGATACCAACTCGGCCAAATAACTGTCGTTTAGCCTCGGCTACAAAGGCGTTACCAGGTCCTACAATCATATCTACTGGGGCAATAGTTTGTGTTCCAATAGCCATTGCGGCAACGGCTTGTACACCACCGAGGCAGTAAATTTCATCTGCGCCTGCCATGTCCATTGCAACCACAATTTCTGGTGATGGCTTGCCATTAAAAGGCGGAGCCATAGCTATAACACGTTTAACACCGGCTACTTTAGCCGTTAATACACTCATATGAGCAGATGCTAGTAGTGGATATTTTCCACCTGGTACGTAACAACCTACGCTGTCCATTGCTAAATGTTTATGACCAAGCGTAACGCCAGGTAGCGTCTCTACTTCAACGTCTTTCATTGAGTCGCGTTGAATTTGAGCAAAATTACGGACTTGGCTTTGTGCCCATTTTATATCGTTGATTAATTGATCATCAAGCTGTGCGTAACATGCTTTAATTTCGTCAGCAGAAAGTTTGAAAGACTTCGGAGTCCACTTGTCGAATTTTTCAGAATATTCACGAATTGCTGCATCACCTTCAGATTCAACGCGCGTTAAAATATTTTCTACAATATCTCTTACTGACTGATTTTGTTCTTTTTTTGAGTCAGCAGGCTGACCTTTTTTTAAATGCTTTATCATTGTTTATATCCTTAGTGATTAGTTTTTTTATACACTGTTGATGAGACGTACTGGTTAAATAATGTCTTGCATCTGGGGGTACTCTAATTAATAATGACTTCGAATGCAATATAGATTTTAGGTGAACAAATGGGATTTGATAAAACTCTATTACTTGGTAAAACCATTTTGATAACGGGTGCAGGTAAAGGGATTGGTAAATCATGCGTACAAAAGTGTGTAGATGCGGGTGCAAATATAATTGCTGTGGCGCGTACAAAACACGATTTGGAGCAGCTCAAGCAATATGCTCCTTCGCAAATAGAAATCTGGCCGCTTGATATAAACAGTGATGCTTTTTATGAGCGTTTACGCGGACTTTCTAAATTAGACGGTTTACTTAACAACGCAGGTATTAACCGTGTTGCGCCAATGCTTGAGCAAACCGATGAGAACATTGACGATGTTATTGCGATGAATATTCGCAGTGTTTATCGAATAAGCCAAGCGGCATTACCGGCCTTAATCAACTCTGGTGCCGGTGCTGTGGTTAATATGTCATCGCAAATGGGATTTGTCGGCTCGCCTAATCGCACTTTGTATTGCATGAGTAAACATGCAGTAGAGGGGTTAACAAAGGCGCTGGCAGTTGAGCTTGCAACGCAAAATGTACGTGTTAATACCGTTGCTCCTACGTTTGTTGAAACCCCAATGACTAAGCCCATGCTTGAAAATCCCGATTTCAAAAAATTTGTTTATGACATGATCCCAATGAAAAAAATTGCTCAAACGGATGATGTCGCAAATGCTTGTGTATTTTTACTGAGTGAACTGTCAGCAATGATCACAGGAACAAGTATAAAAATTGATGGCGGCTGGACCGCTCAGTAATTAATTTAGGAGAGAATAATGAGTTTATTTGCAGATCGCTTAGTACGATACGATGATTTAATTCCGTGTAAGAACGCCTTTATTGATACGCGATCGCCTGGTAGTGATCAAAAAGAAAATTTTACTATTATAGGTCCAGGTGTTGCAGAGAACCCTAATCAGCATGTGCATATTTCCATACCTCATGGGTTTAATATTGGTGGTGCTCGTCAACCTGCTGGGTGCTTAAACTCGCAGCATAGCCACTTAACAGAAGAAATATTTGTTGTACACAGTGGCACATGGGCATTTTATACCGGTGTAGATGGTAAAGATGCCAGGGTAATTTTAAATGAAGGCGATATTATTTCGATTCCTTTAGATATTTTTAGAGGATTTGAAAACGTAGGTGATGGTATAGGTTACTTGTATGCAGTACTTGGCAGTGACGATCCTGGCAGAGTGCTTTGGGCTCCACAAGTATTTGATATGGCAAAAGAGTTCGGTCTTATTTTGCTAGAAAATGGCAGCTTAGTAGACACAACGCTCAATGAGAAAATCCCAGATGGGGTAAAACCAATGGCTGTTACAAGTAGTGATCAAATAGCGCAGCACCGAGTAATAACAGACGAAGAGCTTGCGCAAACAGTGGTCAAGGCACGAGATTTTAATTGGAACAAGCACTCTTACTTAAGCCAATCCGAAGGTGTTTACGAAGCACCGTTAGTTGGTAATTTAAATGCTGATACGCTTATTCAAACGCAATTAAATTGGGCGCATGGATTTAATATATCAGCGTTAAAACTACAGCCAAATGCAAAAATAGCAAAACACATTCGTTTTGAAGAAGAGGTTATTTTTGTTCATCAAGGTAGTTTAACCATTGATTTAGGCGATGAAGTACTAACGCTTACTCAAGGTGATACATTTTCAGTCCCTATTGAACATAGCCGAGCGCTTAGTAATGAAGCGCAAGGTGATTGCATTATGTATATCACTCGCAGAAATGATGCGCCAAAAGATCCGCAATTTATTTAAACTCTAATGCCATATGTAATTTAAAGCACTTAGCTTGTTTTAGCTAAGTGCTTCTTTCGTGGTAAAAAACCAGTAACCAGCATAGTGCCTACAATTACAAATAGTGCGCCTAGTAATGTATTTGGCCCTATTTGCTCATCTAAAAATAAATGCCCCCAAAATATGCCAAATAATGGAATTAAAAATGTAACCGTGAGTGCTGAGGTTGGGCCAATATCGTCGATTAATTTAAAAAATAAAATATAAGCAAGGGCGGTACATACTACGCCCAGTACTAATACACCTAGCATAATGTTGGTGCTTGGTATTTCTCGAATTGGCATAAATAAGATAAGCGGTAATACCATAAAGCTCGAAGCCCACATTGAGCCATGGGCGTTATCGAATGGGGCCAGTTTAGGCGCATTTTTAGTGTAATGCGATGCAATGGCATAGCAAAGTGAAGCGCTTAATGCCGCTACTATGGCCAAAATTGATTGGCTATTTAACACAAAATGATTTTGCCCAACCAAAATAGCTACGCCAATTAAACCCAGCAGTAAACCAATCACCATACTTTTATTGGGCTTTGTTTTTGTCCATAAAATTCCAACAACAACACCCCATATTGGTGTTGTAGAATTTAAAATTGAGAGTGTGGATGCGCTGATAGTTTGGGCTGCGTAAGCAAAAAATAAAAACGGAAGAGCAGAATTAAACGCGCCTATAATAAAAAAGTGTTTTTTATGTTGGATAAACGCCAAGCGGCGTTTTAAGTACAGCGCCATAATAAATAGGGTGAGTGCAGCAAAGCCTACTCTAAACTCAATTAATACCGCAGGCCCCAAGCTGTTAGCTGCCATTCGCATAAATAAAAAAGAAGCGCCCCAAATAGCGGCCAGAAAAAATAATCGCAGTAAGCTTGCTAAGGTCATGATAGTATTTTAATTATGCTGATTGGTTTTTAGAATAACAGGGTTTATAAAAAGTGTAAGCCATATTCGGAACTGGCATATAAAAATAATAAATTAAGGATAAGAATGAAAAAGTTCTCAGTAGTTTCTATGGTGTTTATCACTTTTTTGGGTGGATGTAATTCAAGCCCAATCAACCTTTACAGTGATACCACCATGAAAAAGAATGAATACAATGGTATTAAAGCGTATCGAAAAGGACAGTTTGAAGCCGCTTTCAATTATTTAAAAGAGCCTGCTGGGCTAGGCTATAAAAGCGCACAATACACGTTGGCGTTTATGTTTTTGAAAGGCCAATACTTGGAGCAATCTACTAAACTAGGGATGGGCTGGCTAGGCGTTGCAAAAGAAGCGGGGGTTGAAAATTGGTCTGCGCAATACGATGTATTTTACAGTGCAGCAACTACGCAGCAAAAACAACAAATAGACGAAACAGTTGCGTTGTATATAACGCAATTTGGCGTTAAAGCACAAAATATGACCTGTCGTCGTTCAACTTCGCCTAGGCGTACATTTGGTGAAGTTAAAATTGATTGCACTAAGCACGAAGGTAGCGTTACCGAGCACGGCATACAAATAATAGAATAGAGTTATGGCTTTTCTAGCTTTTTTTCAAAGTCGCTTTTAACAATATCGAGTGCTTTTAAGACCTCTTCTGGAGCAACATCGTGTTGCTCTAGTATCATAATTAAATCTACTGCAAGTTTAATATGTGTAGGGGCTTGATCAAGTGGACTTGTCATTTAACTCTTTCTTTTTTGATATTTGGCTAATGGCAACATTTATTGCTGTTTGTACACGTTGTTCCATATGTATGCGTTCTGATTGCGGTAAATAAAACGCCATATCTACATCGTAGCGAATATATCGTGGCGGGAGCTGATTTAGTACCGTACAACAAAAGTCAGCCATTACATCTTCATCATATTTTTCATCAAGTTTAAGTTTGATGATTTCTTCAACTACAATCTTTTCGTAATAGTTGTGTATGTCTTCGTGTAATCGCATATTCCCACCGCTTTAAAATAATCCGTTTAACTGAGTCTATACTAAGGCTTACTATAAATCGATAGCGGCTTTAAATAGTTGTTTATGAACATTAATTAGTGAACTCAAATTACGCTGATAACCGCCACCTAAAGCGCACATTAGTGGGGTTTGATGTTGCTTACAGAAGTTGAGAACAAACAAGTCGCGCTCATATACGCCATTGAGCGATATATTAAACAAGCCTAACTCGTCTTTAGTGTAAATATCAGCGCCTGCATTATACAAAATAATATCAGGGTTATGTATGCGCACGCAAAAATCGAGTGCTTGCTTTAATGTAGCAAGGTACTCATCGTCGGCTGTTTTAGCGGGCAATGCAAAATCGTAAGTGGACTCTTGCTTATTACGAGGAAAATTTTGCTCACAATGAATTGAGCAGGTAATAATTTGGTTATGGTTTTGAGTGATTTGTGCTGTGCCATCGCCTTGGTGTACGTCGCAATCAAAAATTAAAACAGTGTCGGCTTGCTCTGTATTTATTAAATGTGCTGCTGCAATAGCTAAATCATTAAAAATACAAAAGCCACTGCCAAAATCACTATGAGAATGATGATAACCACCGCTTAAATTGAAGGTTAGATCGTGACTAAAAGCCGCTTCAGCAGCTTGAATACTCCCGCCAATAGATAAAAGAGTACGCTCTACAAGTTGTTGCGAATAGGGAAATCCCATCTTTTTAATTGCTTTATCACCTAGAGTCCCATTTAAAAAGTCATCTATATAACGTTGGCTATGACATAGCGAAAGTTGAGATTTAGTTGCTTTTATAGGCTCTTGAAAGTGAATAGCCGAAACACCTAGGTTTTCTATTTCTGTTTTAAGTAGCTTATACTTTTGAATAGGAAATCGATGACGTTCTGCAAGGATAAGGTCTGAATACAATGGATAATAAAGCTGCATAGTAAAGTTCGGCTTAACGCAGCTGCTGTTTTTCTACTTGTTGTATTTTGTCCTCGGTGGCAGAAATTGCTTTTCTGCAGCGGCCTAATCGAGCGTGTGTGCTTAATATTTCAAGGTTAAGCTTTTGTGCTTTAGCTGGCGATGCTTTATCCATTTGCATTTTACGCTCTTCAATCATGAGCACTAAACGGCGTTCAAACTCATGGTTTTGTTTTAATTCGTCGTAAAGCTCGTGCGATGATTGCATTATTTTTTGTACCGCTTGCTTATAAACGGTTTGCTTAGGGCGTGGTTTATAATGGCTTTTGTTTTCTTTAACCCAAATAGGGGTAGATTTAATAACATTGAATACAGCTTGTATTTGAGCTGCAATACGTTCAAGCGCGTAGGTATAAGCATGGCGATGCTCGCTTGGCGGTAACCTCGAAACTTCGTCTTCTATTTCTATTACGTAATCGACGAGGTTCATGCTTTTAGTACTAAAAACTGCGCGGTCAAACAAGCTAGGTTGCGCTTGCATGTAACGATTTTTAGAAAAAAGTTTAGCTTTATCAAATTGCTCAGCTTGTTGTTTTAGCGTTGCAACTTGTTGGCGTAGTTTATCTAAAGCTGTAGGGTGCATATTAAAAGTAAGCCTCGTAAATTAGTTTTAATGCTAAAAGTATAACCATAGTATTAAATACAGGGCGAATAAATTTACTACCAAAACGTATTGCTGAATGTGCTCCAAACCATGCGCCTAGCATAATAAAAAAGCCCATTGTTATGCCAAGTAAAAAGTTTACATGGCCGAGTGCTACAAAAGTGATGAGCGATATAAAATTAGAAACAAAGTTCATTGAACGCGCTAAACCACAATTGAGTAGCAAGTTCATTTTATAAAGCATGCCATTAGAAGCGGTCCAAAATGTCCCCGTACCTGGCCCTGCTAAACCATCAAAAAAGCCTAATGCTAAACCTTGTAGCCATTGTTTTATTTTCATCGCTTTGTTTAGTTTAGGGAGTTCATCGCCTTCTGTGGTACTTAAATTACCAAATAAGCTATAAGCGGCAACTAAAATAATAATAATGGGGAGTAGTTTGTTTAAAAAATCGATACTTAAATGATCAACAATAACAGTACCTATCAATGCACCTATTGCAGTAGCAATTATGGAGGCAGCCCAAAACTTTGGACTAAATAAGTTCTTTTTATAGTATGTATAGCTTGCTGTTAAGGAGCCAAAACTTGCTGCTAGTTTATTGGTGCCTAATGTTAAATGTGGAGGTAAGCCTGCAGTTAATAAAGCGGGCACAGTTAACATACCACCGCCACCGGCGATAGCGTCTATAAAACCTGCGGCAAGTGCAACAGCACATAAAACAGCCCAAGTTGTTGGATCGAGTGCGAGTTCAAACATTAATAATCTATTTGTCTTTTAAAAGGTGGTAGGGTGTCGAGCATGGCTTTACCGTATCGCTTAGTAACTAAGCGCCTATCGAGAATAGTAATACAGCCTTCATCACTCTCTTTTCGCAGCAGTCTACCACAGCTTTGTACCAATTTCTTTGCGGCGTCTGGCACGGTAATCGTTAAAAACGGGTTACCACCTTTGCTTTGTACAAATTCTGCTTGCGCTTCTTCTATCGGCGAAGTAGGTACAGCAAACGGAATTTTAGTGATTATTAAGTTCTCTAAATATTTACCAGGTAAATCAAGACCTTCTGAAAGGCTTTGTGTTCCAAATAAAATACTGCCTTTGCCTTCGTCTACATTTTTAGTGTGTAATTTAAGCAACGCTTCTCGCGACATCTCACCTTGTACTAATAAGTTAAAACCTTTTGTTCTAAGAAACTTTGTTACGTGGTCCATTTGCCAGTAAGAAGCGAATAGTACAAGGTTCGCTTTTTTATCATTTAGGTACTCTGGTAAAGTTTTAGCTAGGTGATCACTAAAGTCTTTATCGGTAGGTTCTACTTTAGATACCGGAATACGTAAAGTGGCTTGTTTGGGGTAATCAAAAGGAGAAGGTACTTTAATAAATTTAACGCCTTCTTCTTTAGCAAGTCCTGTTTCGTAAGCAAAGTGATCGAACGAGCCCAGTGCACTTAATGTAGCAGAGCACAAAACAGCGCCCGCGCATTCTCGCCACAATTTATCTTTTAAGTAATAACCGACCTCGATAGGGCAGTCGCTTAATAAGTGGTCGTGATGGCTTTTGTATTCAAGGCGTTTTATCCACCGTGCATGAGGAGCACCTTCGCCTTTTTTTGCGTAACTAAACCATAGTTTGTTTAGTTGCTCTAACCGGTTTATGTATTGACCGCTTTCGCCTAGTATTGGGTCGGCAACGTAAGGTTTTATGTCACCATCACTTACATCTTGGGTAAGGGTGTCGTGCATTTTGTTTAAACAGCGCAGCGCATCTTGCGTGGCTTCGCTTATATCTTTTGCTTTACTGTGCAGCGATTGTGGAATTTCACCGTGTTCAAAGCGATAAGTATCGTCTTTTGAGTATTCAAAGTCGGCATTATCAAGAATATCGCGAACTACTTTTAAATCTTTATTCGCGTCATTAATGCTGTCGCAAAGTTTAAAGTTTTGCCCAATAGCTCTTTGCCCCACTAAAACCTTCGCCATTTTCCCGCTAAACTTGGTGAGCTTATCAAGCCATTCTATCGTGCCTTTAATTGTGGCAGCAGCTGATGAAAAATCGCGTGTTATATGTGCTAAATGGTGCGCTTCATCAATTACATAAATGGTGTTGTCGGGCTCTGGTAAAATTTTACCACCGCCTAGGTCTAAATCGGCAAGTAATAAAGAGTGGTTAATTACCAGCACATCCATTTGCATTAATTGATTACGAGCAAGCTGAAACGGACACGTTTGATGGGCCTTCATTTGGCGCTGGCACGAATGTTTATCGCACGCTATTAAGTTCCACACTCTATCGGGTACGGTATCGGCCCAGCTGTCTCTATCGCCTTGCCATTTTTTATTTACGTAAGCGTTATATAACTCATTTAAACATTTGGTTTCCATTGCGCTCAATGGTGAAGTAAGCGTTGGCATAAAGTCCATTTGTGTTTGGCTATCGCCGTTTACAGCATTATGTAATTTGTGGGCACAAATATAACGATGGCGACCTTTTACCAAATCAAATTTAAAGTCGAGGCCTGAATGCTTTTTAAAAAATGGGAGTTCTTTCGCTATTAATTGTTCTTGCAGTGCAACGGTTGCGGTAGAAATAACGAGCTTCTTTTTTTGCGCTAAGGCAAGCGGTAATGCGCCTAAACAATAGGCAAGAGACTTACCAGTACCGGTGCCTGCTTCAATTACGCAAATGCGCTGCTTTTTATGGTATTCACCAGCAAGCGTTTTTGCTATTTCGGCTACAAGGTAGTTTTGACTGCTACGAGGGCGATAATCGTTTAGGTTGCTAGCCACATGCTGGTGTACTTGCCTAATTGTTTTTTTTAGTGAGTCAGAAAGCATGGGATGATTTACCTAAAGTATGTATATAATTACAGTGCTATGGATTTTAGAGTTATAAGAGTGTAACTACAAGAAGTGATGAGATTAATTTAGCAAATAAAGTATCTGAGTGTTTATTTAGGTTGAATGTATGGCTTTAAAGCATTTTGAATTAAGTAAAAACTTACATATATATGAATAAGGTTTAGTAATAATGTACTTAACAGCCGGTTTTATTGTTTCTTCTCATGCTTATGATACTGCTAACGGCATCTGCTACGAAGCGTGGTTTTGTAGTGATAAAGGGCCTATAAAAACAGTATCAGCTAACGAAAATGCGCTGTTTTTTATCAAAAGTAAAGATGCTGAAATAGCGCATAAAATATTAGCAGCTGAGTCACTTATCTTTAATATTAAAAGTCTTGAGTTAAAAAACTTTCAGCAAGAAGATATGTCGGCCTGTTACTTCAAATCACTAAAGCATTTTTATTCTGCTGCTAAAGCTTTAAAGCAACGTGGAGTTGTATTATTTGAAGAAGATATTCGACCAATAGAGCGCTATTTAATGGAGCGCTTTATAAAAGGAGGTGCTTGGGTAACGGGTAATGTTTTTTATCAAAATGGTTATACATTAGTAACAGAGGCAAAATTAAAAGCAAATGATGAGTATTCCCCAACTCTTAATAAGCTCTCGTTAGACATTGAATGTAACGAAAGTGGCGTTTTGTTTTCTGTTGGACTTGTGGGCTGTAATTTAGACTGTGTTTTAATGATTGGCGAGCCAGATAGAGAAGCTGAAAACCTAGAGTTTGATATTATTTGGTGTGTAGATGAGGCTGAGCTCTTAAAGGGATTGGAGCATTTTATTAAGCTTAGCGATCCTGATGTCATAATTGGCTGGAATGTAATTGAGTTCGATTTTTCGGTTATTCATGAAAGAGCTGAAGCACTAGGCATTAAGTTATTACTGGGTAGGGGAGATCAACCTTTATATATTCGCAAAGGACACTTTACTCGAGTATCGATCCCTGGGCGATGTGTGGTTGATGGAATAGACACTTTAAAAAATGGTACATATAGCTTTGAGAGTTTTTCTTTAGCTAACGTTTCAAATCAAGTGTTGGGTGAGTCCAAATTAATCGACACGGCTAATAGCCTACAGGAAATTATTAGGCAATTTAATGAAGATAAGCTTTCTTTAGCAAAATATAATCGACAAGATTGTATTTTGGTAAATAAAATTTTTGATAAATTAAAGCTACTCGATTTTTCTATTATAAGAACAAAGCTCACAGGATTAGAGCTTGAAAAAAAGGGCGGCTCTGTCGCTGCTTTTATTAATATGTATTTACCACTACTGCATCGCAGCGGTTATGTTGCCCCTAATATGGGCGATCATGGACTTACATTTGAAAGCCCAGGCGGTTATGTAATGGAGTCTATTCCTGGGCTTTATAAAAATGTCATTGTTTTAGATTTTAAAAGCCTATACCCCAGTATTATGCAAACTTTCTACATTGATCCACTCGGACTAATAGAAGGTTTAAAAAATCCAAACCATAGTGTACAGGGGTTTAATGAGGCCCTATTCTCGCGCGACGAACATCACTTACCTTTACTGATTAAAAGCTTAGCGTCGCAAAGACAGCTCGCCAAAGACAATCAAGATCAAATGCTTTCTCAAGCAATTAAAATAATAATGAATAGCTTATATGGTGTTTTAGGCTCAAAAGGATGCAGGTTTTACGATCCCAGGTTATCTAGCTCTATTACGTTAAGAGGGCACGAAATAATGCTACAAACTAAAAAATGGATAGAAGAGCTTGGTTATAGCGTTATTTATGGTGATACCGATTCTACATTTATTAAGTTGGATGATGATTTAACCCACGACGAGTGTAATGAAATTGGCGTGTTTTTAGCTAAAAAGATAACTACAGATTGGATTAACGAGATTAAACAAACGCACAATTTAACAAGTCATTTAGAAATAGAATTTGAATCTCTTTATAGCCCTTTCTTTTTGCCAACCATAAGGGGGAAGCTAGTTGGATCTAAAAAGCGCTATGTCGGTAAATTAATTAAACCAAACGAATCAAAACTAGTATTTAAAGGATTAGAAACAGTAAGAAGTGATTGGACTAAACTTGCTCAACAATTCCAGTTCGACCTATTTACTAGTCTTTTTGATGGAAATTTAAATATAAATGACCTTGTTAAAGACTATACAACAAAGTTATACCAAGGTGATTTTGATCATTTACTCATTTTCAAAAAGAGATTAGGTCAAAACTTAATCGATTATAAGAAAAATATCCCCCCTCATGTTCAAGCAGTTAAAAAACACCAGAAAAAAAATAGCGAATTTACGGTCAATAGAGGTGAATTTGTTACATTCGTTTACACAACCGCTGGAGTTGAACTGTATCAAGGCTTTCATAGCTATGACTATTCAATTTATGTAGAAAAACAGATTGTACCGTTATTTGAAATGGTTGATGTTATTTCGAACGGTAATGTTTTTTTTGGGTTAAGTTCTCAGGGTGGGTTTTTTTAATAATACCCAAAATGGCAATGTTTTGGTGTTTTTATCTTCTAAACCTTCCTGTACTTCCTTTTTATTGCGTTATTTATTCTTTTCTGCAAAATTCCGTTAACTTTTGTTGGCTTTTCGATATTTTTTGTTTATTATTTGTTTTAGTTACTGTTAAGAAGCTGTAACAATAAAATAAATAATGATTGCTACTATTAAGTAGTGACACCAGGGAGAATCAAATGTTAAATAATCAAGTAGCTAAAGCGGTGCGTATCGCACTTGCTTTTGGCGCAGCCTCAACAGCTGTATTTTCTTCAAGCTCTTTTGCAGCTGAAGATGGAATCGAGAAAGTAGAGCGTATTCAAGTCACGGGTTCTAGAATTAAAAGAACTGACTTAGAAACATCTAGCCCTGTAACAGTAATGACTGCAGAAGAGATCAAGCTAAGTGGTTTTACTCGTGTTGAAGATGTTTTAAACCAACTTCCACAAATAGAAGCTGCACAAAGCTCTTTCTTGGCAAATGGCGCAACAGGTACTGCAACTGTTGATTTACGCGGTTTAGGCTCAAACAGAACTCTAGTGTTAATAAATGGTCGCAGAATGCAAGCGGGTAGTATTACTTCGCAAGTTGCAGATATTAACCAAATTCCAGCATCTCTAATTAAGCGTGTAGATGTATTAACTGGTGGCGCAGCTGCAGTATACGGTGCAGATGCCGTAGCTGGTGTAGTTAACTTTGTTATGGATGATGAGTTTGATGGTATTTCATTAAATGTGGGCAGCTCAGGCTATCAACACAACAATGATAATAAATACATGCAAGGGTTAATGGATGATAGAGGCTACGACTACGATACTGGTAACACTGGTATTGATGGTAAAGCTTACAGCATCGATTTTACTATCGGTGGTGGATTTGATGGCGGTAAAGGTCATGCGGTAGGTTATGTTACTTACAACCGTCAAAATGAGTTAGTACAAGGTACTCGTGACTATTCATCATGTGCTTTGTCTGATGATGGCAAATCATGTGGTGGCTCTGCTACAGCACCAAATCCAAATTTTGATATTTACCCAGTTGTAGATGGTGTAGTTGATTACGAACAGAACTTTTTTGGTAACTTAAATCCAAATGGTCAGGGTTTTCTTGAGGATGATGGTACCCGTTACAACTTTGCTCCAGTTAACCATTTTTTACGTCCGAATGAGCGCTTTACGTTTGGTACGTTTATTGATTATGAAATCAATGAGCACTTTAGACCATATTTAGAATTTTCATTTATGCACAACAGAACAGCGGGTCAAATAGCTGAGTCTGGTACTTTCTTCAATGAAGAAATTTTGTTTGATTACAACAATCCTTTACTATCTGATATTCAAAAACAACAGCTTCAGACTTTATTTAACCAAAACGGCGATGATCAATTTGTTGCCTATATTGGTAAACGTAATGTTGAAGGCGGTCCACGAGAAGATAACCTAGAGCATACGTCATACAGAATCTTGACAGGTATGGAAGGTGAAATTAACGATAGCTGGTCTTACGATATTAGCTATAACTACTCTGCAACAACGTCAAGTTCAGTTTATAAAAATGACTTATTAGCCCCAAAAATTGCTCCGCGCGTGGGTGCTGTTGGCACTGAATGTGACGAAGCAGATGATTGTTTATTATATAACGTGTTTGAATTAGACGGTGTAACAGCTGAGCAAGCTGCACAGTTAGCTGGTGTTGGAACACAAACCGGTTTAGTAACACAGATTATTTACAGTGGTTACGTTACCGGTGAATTTGATTGGAGTCTACCTTCTGCATCAGCTCCTATCGCTGCAGTATTCGGTTTTGAACGTCGTGAGCAAGATTACGAACGTATTTCAGATACGGTATACGAAGAAGGTCAACTATTAGGTCAAGGTGGTCCATCTCCAAGTTTGTACGGTGCTATTGATGTAAATGAGCTTTACGCTGAATTACAAGTTCCAGTACTTGACGAGTTAAATGTATCAGCCGCTGCTCGCTGGTCAGATTACTCAACAACTGGTTCAGATACAACATACTCAATTGGTACAGATTACACGATTGCAGATGCATATAAACTAAGAGCAAGTTACGCAAAAGTTGTGCGCGCACCAAATATTGGTGAATTATTCTCTGCGCAAAGCATTAGTTTGTGGAGCGGTGTTGATTCTTGTGCTGGTGATACGCCAGTATTATCACAAAGCCAGTGTGCTAATACAGGTGTAAGTGCTTCACAATATGGAAATATAAGTTCATCTCCAGCTAGCCAATATAATCAATTTGCAGGCGGTAATCCGGAACTTGAGCCAGAAGAAGGCGATACAATTACAATTGGTTTAGTTGCCAACCCTTTCGATAACTTTAATTTCTCAATTGATTACTTCAAAATTGAAATTGAAAAAGTAGTTGGCACTGTAGGCGCAGAACGTATTGTTGATAACTGTGCTAAGACAGGCGACGCATTCTTCTGTGACAGTGTTTCTCGTAGTCCATCTGGCAGCTTATGGTTAGGGCAAACTGGCTTTGTTACAAACTTAAGTGACAACATTGGCGCACAAACATGGGAAGGCGTTGACTTTACAGCGGGTTACAAGATGGACCTAGAGCAAGGTGCATTAAACTTTGATATTAATGGCTTCTACAGTATTCAAAAAGAAGTTGAGCCAATTTTAGGTGATGCTGATTTAGCTTACGACTGTGCTGGTGTAGTTAGTACAGACTGTTTTGCTTCTCCGAAATGGCGTCACACAGCTAATGTAAATTACCTACGTGATGATTGGCGTGTTGGTGTTAAATGGCGCTACTACGGAACTGTAGATTATGAAGGTTCTACAGATTCATTATTAATTGAAGATGGCGGTATTGAAGCATATAGCTTTATTGATGTTTCTGGTAGCTATTCATATAACGAGCATTTAACCTTTACTGGTGGTATGAATAATATCTTTGATAAAGAACCACCATTAGTTGGTGGTACAGTATCTTCAAATGCAAATACGATTGCAGGTTTTTATGACAGTTTAGGTCGTTTTGTTCATGTAAGCTTTAACTTGAAATTCTAATATTAGAAATTTAATTAAAAGGCCCATAGTCACGTGACTACGGGCCTTTTTTGTATTTATGTCTCGTCCTGAAATGTGTTTACACATTTAGGATTTACTATGACCAAGTCAAATAATACACCGTTCAAACGAACACAACGAGATTATTCATTAGGCTTTAAATTACAAGTTGTCGACGCTGTAGAAAAAGGCGATATGACT
>NZ_JADYXH010000016.1:0-90504 GCF_015864395.1 Pseudoalteromonas sp. SWYJZ12 | reverse complement strand
AAAAGCTACTCGCATAATACTTAAGCTACTCAGTAAAACCATTCAGTAAACATTATAACTGCAATTATGTAGTTATTATCATGCGTGTAATTCAGGTTTTAACGTGCTAATGACTTATTTAATGGATGAAATAAAAGTAACCCAATATTAAAAGATAAATTCTCAACCTAAAAGTGAATAGCCAGATTAAAAATAGAGTGGGTGTCTTGTTTAGTTAGCAGGCTTAGGCACTTCGGATCACGCTATGGGAGATATAGAAGTTGATTCAATTGAGTTTGGAAATGCCTTGTTTGAAAGTCCTGACTTTGTGTCACTTAATCTTGACCATGTTCAGGTAGCGGGTGGTGAAAAGGGAGTACATGGCTTGTTAGGTTCTCCCTTTTTTACTCAATATCAAGCAGTTATCGATTTTTCAAAAAAGAGGTTAGAGCTTTTTAATAAAAAACAATTAAGTATCTAACCTAAACTTTGTGCTTTAAATTTTAACTAACGCACCATGTTTATGGATTTTACTATGACATGGTGCGACAGTTGTTATTGTTTATAATTTGTATTTCAAAGCTACTTTTCTAGTTCTTTTCTAATAATTCTTTTCTTATAATTTCAGCTCCAGCGCTCAAGGCATTTAGTTTACCTCTGGCTATATGGTGAGGTAGTGGAGCCATGCCGCAGTTTGTACACGGGTAGAGTTTGTCGGCATCTACAAATTGCAGCGCTTTACGTAGCGTACTTGCTACTTCTTCTGGCGTTTCGATAGTATGATTTGCTACATCAATTGCGCCTACCATTACTTTTTTACCGCGAATGAGTTCTAGTAAATCCATTGGTACATGCGAGTTATGGCACTCTAGTGAGATAATATCGATATTAGATTGCTGAAGCTTAGGGAATGCTTCTTCGTACTGTCGCCATTCGCTTCCTAGTGTTTTTTTCCAATCTGTATTGGCTTTAATGCCGTAGCCATAGCAAATATGCACTGCGGTTTCGCATTTAAGCCCTTCAATTGCGCGCTCTAAACAGGCGATTCCCCAGTCGTTCACTTCATCAAAAAATACGTTAAACGCGGGCTCATCAAATTGGATGATATCAACGCCTGCGGCTTCTAATTCTTTTGCTTCTTGATTGAGAATTATGGCAAATTCCCACGCTAGTTTTTCGCGGCTTTTATAATGATCGTCGTAAAGCGTGTCTATCATTGTCATTGGGCCTGGCAATGCCCATTTAATAGGTTGTTTGGTTTGGTTGCGTAAAAATTTAGCGTCTTCAACAAACACAGACTTTTGACGGCTAACAGGGCCCACGACAGTGGGTACACTTGCGTCGTATCGGTCACGAATTTTTACTGTTTTACGTTTTTCAAAGTCAACACCGTTTAGGTGCTCTATAAATGTAGTTACAAAATGCTGCCTTGTTTGCTCACCATCGCTAACAATATCAATACCTGCTTGTTGTTGGTCGAATAATGACAAGCGTAGGGCGTCGTGTTTTCCTTGGGTTAATTCATCACCTTGTAATTTCCAAGGTGACCAAAGTGTTTCTGGCTCTGCAAGCCATAAAGGCTTAGGTAAACTGCCAGCGGTAGATGTAGGTAGTAATTTTTTCATAATAAATAATGCCGTATATTTTAGTAAATTATTAAACGTATCGTTAAGCGCGTTATTACTGGTTGTTACTATTAGTTGTTATGACAGATAGCTAGTAGAGAATTGCTCAAGAACTGTTTGGTACGGCTTGATAAAATGCTCTTGTGCAAACTTGCCTTGCTCGTTTGCTAACTTGCCGCGCTCTTCTCGGTCATACACAATTTGCGTTAGTGAGTGGTCCAAGTTTTTTAAGTTTGGTTTATATGATTTACCCGCTGTTGCGTTGGCATTATAAATCTCTGGTCTGTAGATTTTTTGAAACGTTTCCATCGTACTAATGGTGCTTATAAGCTCAAGATTGCTGTAATCATTAAGTAAATCACCAAAGAAAAATAATGCCAAAGGCGCTGCACTATTTGGCGGCATAAAGTAACGTACCTGCAAGCCCATTTTTTTGAAGTATTGCTCAGTTAAAGACGATTCATTTGGTTCGTATTCTACGCCAAGTACCGGGTGTTGGTTTTCGGTGCGGTTGTAGGTTTTGTTATCTGACACACTTAGGCATATAACCGGTGGTTTTTTAAAGTTTTGTTTGTATGTATCAGAATTTACGAATGACTGAAATAGCTTGCCATGTAAAACCCCAAAGTCATCTGGAATGCTGAATTGAGGCTTGCCTTTATTGTGCTCTTGTAGAAGTACGCTAAAGTCGTAGTCGCGCACATACGATGAAAAGTTGTTTCCTACAATGCCTTCAATACGCTTATTTGTTTTATGGTCAACAATATTTGTTTTTAATATTTCGATAGAGGGGAAGCTTTCGCCGCCGTCTTCAATACCTATCTCAACAGACACAATTTCAAGCTCAACAGCATAACGCTCACCTTTGGTGTTATCCCAGTGGGCTAGGGCGTTAAAACGGTTATTAATCATGTTTAAGGCGTTACGCAAGTTTGCTTTGCGGTATTCACCTCTGGCTAAATTAGCAAAGTTGGTTGTGATACGCGTATTAGTTGATGGATGATAATTTTCGTCGAGTGAAACGCTCTTAATATTAAATGTAAAATCTTTTTTCATCGTGTTTATATCCAATTTTATAATTTAAACCTGATTGATGCTCTGCGCTTTATTAGCCTTTTAACTTAGTATGCTGGTTTGTTATTCAGCGGCCTTAAGTTGTTAGTAATAGTGTTTAGCGCTAAGGGATGAGTAATTTATACGTTGATTGGTATATGAAGAAAAACGGTTTAATTTCACATAAAACATGAGTCATATTCATTAATCATTATTGTTAAATTCGATTACGTAGCAATTGGCGAGAAAAAGGCATAAATCGGTAAAAATAAAGGATGGATGTTTAGCCGTTTAGACTTCTTTGTTGGTGGTGTGCACTTTATTCATGTTGAACATGAGGAATATTCAAAGGGGTTTTTTATAGCTATAACAGTACATTAGCCAAATTTCAGTATGTTAAGTCGTTGTTTTTACTAAGAGTCATCACTGGATAAGTTTTAATTAGCTATGAAGCCAGACACTTCAGCTGATCTGAATAATAAACCGACCTTTTTGAGTACGTATATAAATGCTTGTAAATTAATAAAAGCGCTATAAATCATATTAATAGCAATGGCAGTACGTTAACTAAGTTATACTCATTTTTCATCACCTCACCTATTGAGTATTCGTGGATATCAAAGGCACTTGTATTGCATCAACTATTGATGAGCATGGCCCTGTTTATGTATATCAAACAAAAAAGAATCTAATTCTCAGCTTTGACGGAAAAATTTATCAAAGCTGTATTAAATTAAATAATATTAACGGGTTAAGTTTAGCTTATACGCAAGCGATGATGGCTGCGCTTTTTTTTATACCCAATTTAAAAACCGCGATGATAATGGGACTTGGGGCGGGCTCTATAGCAAAAAGTCTTTATCATGCATTTCCTGCACTGACTATACATACCGTTGAGTACCGTAAAGCCGTTGCTGATATGGCTATAAAATATTTTGAAGTTCCTGTGTCAGAACGTTTGTTTATTCACATTGATGATGCGGCAAACTACATGAAAAAAACGCAGATAAAAACGGATGTTATTTTTTCTGATTTATATAGCTCAGAAGGGATGGAGTCAGATCAGGTGCAATCATCCTACTTACGCGATTGTAAAAATGCGCTCACTTTTGATGGTGTTTTAGTACTTAATATTTGCCATACCAAAGTTGGGCAAAGAGAAGCGTTCGATCAACTACTTGAGAAAGAATTTGCAGGAAAGATTCTTAGTTTTATTATTGAAGGCGGTAATAAAATTGTGTTCGCTTTTAACAATAAAATGCCTGCACTTAGTGAAGATGAATTACTTGCAAAAGCGCATGCGTTACAAAAATTAATAAACGTACCAATGACGCGCTATGCTGGGCTTTTATTTAATTAAAATGGTTAGTTTGATGTACTGTTAAATGGCGCGTTTAAATCCATCCGTCTATCTGTTGTTCATTTAAACTTGGTTAAACTAACCTTACTCTGAATAAAAATAATAAAGTACGTACCCGTACGGAAACACTCATACATGGATTACTGTAAAAATATAATCGCTAAATTTATAAGCGCGATGCAAAAGCGGCCTGGATTATTGGCCGTGTTGGCGTTTTTGTCGGGCGTTGCCAGCTTTGCTCTTGTAGATAGAAAAGAGTCTTTTTCGCAAGTTATTGCGATATTTTTACTTATTAGTTGGTTGTGGCTAATTATTGATAATTGGCTACGAGACAAAGTAGAAGAAAAATTTGGTGTGGCTGTATCTCCTAATGTAATGCGTTTTGCTCTGCAAATGGTGCAACAAGAAAGCTTATTTTTTGCTTTGCCGTTTTTTTTAGCGGTTACACAGTGGGATCATCCTCAAGCATTTTTTACCTCCCTCATTGTGTTATGTGCGGTTATATCGGTAATCGACCCCTTTTATTATAAGAAGCTTGCTAAAAACCGTACGCTATTTAGTGTGTTTCATAACTTTGCTTTATTCGTTGTTTTACTTGTTACCTTACCTATTTTGTTAAACCTTACAACGAGCCAAAGTTTAGCTGCAGCCCTTGTAACGGCTGTAGTGGTTACTCTACCGAGTTTAAACAATTTAATGCCTAATGCACGCTGGTGGCGTTTTCCTATTCTTGTATTGATTTTATGTGCTTTGAGCACTGCTGTGTGGCAATTAAGGAGCTATGTGCCTCCTGCTGCGCTGCGATTAACCGATATTACGTTAGCTCATGAAGTTGATTTACAGCATAAAAAGCCAGTAGGGAGTATTAAACAGTTAGACTCTTATACACTGCACCATCAAGGTTTATATAGTTGGACTGCTGTTAAAGCACCAAGAGGCTTAAATGAAAAAATATTTCATGTGTGGCTTCATAATAAAAAAGAAGTTGATCGGATCACGTTAAATATAAACGGCGGGAGAGAGCTAGGTTATAGAGCGTGGACACACAAAGTAAACTTTCCTAAAGACTCTGTTGGTAAGTGGCAAGTAAAAGTAGTCACCGAATCAGGTCAGTTAATAGGTTTAACGAAATTTACTGTTACACCTTAATTAACTTAGTCGGCTGTATTTTAAACACATAGCTGATATAGTTTTTGCATTCCAAACTAATGGACATAGTTTATGAGTATTGCTTTTGAGATTTTTATTTGGCTAATTGTTGAAACTGGTTTGAGTTTTTTATTTTACTCGACCGGTTGGCTGCTATTAAAAGTGGTAACGTTGGGGCAGTATAAAAGCGAGTTTAAGGATTTTGCATCTTATAAAGCGAGTAAAGCTAGAAGAGTCGACTTAATCTTCTTACTCGGTTTTTGTTTTTATGTTGCACTCATTGCCGTTATGGCTTATTTAAATCACTAAACTGGCGAACAAATTAGGTTAATAATTTTAAGAATAATAAGCAGCTTAATGAGTTATTGCTGCTTATAGTTTTCCCCTTTACCGCACTTTTTTACACTTCCTACTTATACTTTTCCTGTTTTTGCAATAGGGAACACCTCACCGTGAGTACTATAACTATCATCTGAACTATTAAATTAAGTACCTGCTAGAGCATTGCTCGGTGCGTATATAGCTTTGGTTTGTTGGTTGAAATCCGAGCTAATTGCAACTTGTAGTTTATGGGTAATACTTAGTAAATACTTCAAATCTAATAAATAAAACAATATATATGCATCCATTTATTGCGCTAACACGTTTTATAACAATACTATGCGCCACTTTTTACCATTTATGATGGTTTTGGACTTAATAAATGACTCACTATTTAAAATATGTATTTGTTATTACGACTCTAGCGGGAGTAAATACAGCTTACGCACAAGCAAAAACACAAGAGCACTATCAAGAGCTTGAAGTGGGCGTAGGCGGAAATATTAAGCATACCAATACTGACGTAAATTATAAAAATAAAGAGTTTGATTTACATATTCACCCATTATGGGAAAGCCGATATGTAACCGAAGGTCGGGATAACCTTGCCGGTAATGGTATTGCATCAATTGCTACTGAGTTTAATTATAAAAACTTTGCGGTGATCCCTTGGGCGGCAAAAGGTATTAGTAGTGATTATTCAGAGCTGAATTTAAATGCTATTTATACCGCTCACTTATCTGAGCGGATAGAGATGTATGTAGGTTATAACTATATTAAAGCTCGTGAAGAAGGCATTGATGCTCACGATAATGAGCTAAGCCTCGACTTTGCGTATTTTTATGCAGACGATATTCAGTTATTAAGTAGTGTTTATCATTCATTTGATGCCAGCGGTACATTTTTGGAGATGGCAGTAAAAAAAGATTTTTATATTAACGATTTACTATCAGTAGATATTCAATCGGGCGCGGGGTTTAATGCGGGGTATGTTAATGATGGGCACAACGGAATTAACAACGTAAAGTTTACTGCAAACTTGTCGTATCAGCTTTTTAATCAGTTAGCCTTATACACATATACAAGCTATAGCATTGCCGTTAATAAAGATGAAAAACGCTTTACAGGTGACGAGACACTTCGAAATATATTTTGGGGTGGTGTAGGGATAAGTTATCAATACTAGGGCGTGCTTTTTCAAGGTTGAGTTTGAAGCAGTGTGTTTTACTTTTAGGCAGTTCAGAGCCCATTGGTAAAACCCTTGCTGCATGATTAAATAGATCTTAGGAGCAAATAGTAACACACGATAAAGTATGTTTAACGGCGCGGTTGTTGCTAAATTTCAGTTTTAAATTTAATTATTATTATGCTTTGAATCAATAAACTATGCGTATGTGTAATACACAATAACTAAAAAATGTTAGTGTTTAGCTATCGTTTAAAAAAGTTGAGAATTACATATGAAGTTTTTAGTATTTTTAGGCACAGTACGCGATAGCACTCCACCAAAACCAGCTCGCTTGGGCTTAAGGGTTTCTAGTGCTTGTATAGAATGCTTAACAGAGCATTTTGGCGATCATGAGTTTGAGCTAATTGATGCGTTGGATTTTCCTAGCGAAAACGTATTTAAACCACATTTTGCATACGCTAAAAGTAATGCACCTACAGAGCTCACTCTTTTAGCTGATAAAATTAAAGCCGCAGATGGTTATATAATGATTAGCCCTGAGTACAATCACAGCATGAGTCCAGCCCTCGCTGACTTACTTAATCATTTTGGTAGCTCACTATTTTCGTATAAACCAAGTGCAATAGTAACTTACTCAGCAGGACAGTGGGGTGGCGTAAGAGCGGCCATTAGTATGCGCACATTTTTATCTGAACTTGGCTGTTTGCCGGTATCGGCGATGATCCACGTGCCAAAAGCGCAAGATGTGTTTAGTGAGGATGGCAAACCTGTTGCAGGAGAGAGTCAATCATCGTGGTTTAATTATTTCTCACGCACGTTTAGCCAACTAATATGGTGGGCGCAGGCTGCTAAAGAGCATACCGAGGTGGTTGACCCGCAAAGTTTACTAAAAAGCTTTAAAACAGATCCTTCTCAGCGCAATGCACCTTAATACCCGCTAACTAATTGTTTGGATTGATTATAGAAACATGGCTGCATAAAGTGGTATCATTAACGCTACATATTTTTAATAATGCATAATACCAATTCTCAATAATAGTTAATCAATTTAAGGGATTAAATCGCTAACTGCATTAAAAATTTTTGATATAGAACAACTCAATAACGAAATTTTTGCTTTGTTATCAACACGATTTTCTTGTCTCAAAATAGATTACTTAATTATGCGAATTGGTGTAAGAAACAAGGAAATTGTGTCTTGAAATATCTAGCCTTACTAAGTGTGCTAACGCTTAGTGCATGTAGTTCTGTTCCCCATAAAATTGAAATGAGCCAAAGTACGGCTGCAAATATGAACCTTATCGCTTTAACTGAGCAAAGTGCACCAAAGGGTGTTGCTGGCACTTACCAGTTTCATATTAAAGCGGCGGGAGCTCAGGGGAGTTGGTTGTATTTAAATACAGAAACTGATTATCGCGACAGGCGTTCAATTACGGTATCAATACAGCCTAATGTGGTAGCAGAGCTTCAAAGTAAATACGGACAACCAGCAGACACCTTTTTTATTGATAAAACAATAGAAGTAACAGGCGAAGCTAAACGAGTAACTATCGATTTTATGAGCCGTGGTAGAGTCACTAATAAATATTATTATCAAACGCACATAGCTGTGTCATCAATTAAGCAGCTTCGTGTTATTGAAAGTTAGTAAAAAGCAGTGCACTGTGTTTATATACAGTGCACTGTAAAAAGCTTGCTTTGAGCTTTAACGTTTACACTTAAATTTACTGTTCTGGCGCTACTTTAGCGCTGTTTTATTCAACGATTTCAAAACTCCTATTTAACCTATTGTAATCTCATTATATAAAACTAATAATTAGTTAGTTTTATAAATTTGAGTACCCGTATTGAAAGCCAAAGAAATCCGCAACTTTTATATCAACGAAGAGCAATCTGTTTATTTGCTTTCGCACCGCGATGCTAAAAAACACCGCCAGTGGCTTAATATTTGTATTAAGCAGTTAACACTGCTGGGCTACAAAAACGTTGAAATGATTGGCTCAGGTGCTTTTGGTTTTGTGTTTGCAGGTGATGACGATAACGGCTTACCTTGGGTATTTAAGTTTTCGCGTATTACGCTTGCCCAAAGTGTACGCGACCGCTTAGAAGACGAAGCGTATATGCTTTCGCAAATTAATAACCCCTTAGTGCCTACCTTTTATGCTTTTGAGCGAATTAAAAAACAAGGGATTTTAATGATGGCGCGCGCCATTGGCGAAGACCTTGAAAAAGTATCGCTTAAAACAGGGCGCTTTAGTGCCGCGCAAATAATGACGCTAGCTGTTAGGTTACGTAATGTGTTGGTTGATTTACGTAGCCATAAAAATGGCGTTAGCCCACAACCTATAGTGCATGGCGATATAAAGCCTTCAAACCTTGTATGGGATGCAAACACTGATGCGCTGTCGTTAGTGGATTGGGGAAGCTCTGTGTATGCACAGCTCGATAGCGATGGTAACCCTGTTGCGAGTAACTTTATGGATTTAATGTCGGGCGATTTAAGTACAACTAATGCGCGTATGGGCGATGTGTACTTTATTGGTGAAGCACAAATGTCGGGGGAGCAGTCATCCCCACGATTTGACGAACAAGGTGTAGCCGCTACGTTGTATGCGCTAGCGTCGGCGCAGTCGTGTCGCTTTGGTGCGCAAGCCATCCCTGCAAGCAGCTTAGGGCTCCCAAAAGAACTGGCTAAAGTGATTGATGGCATGCTATCTAAAAGTAAGGCACAACGTGATGGTGCCGGTGATTACTTTATGCGTAACATTACAACTATGGCTAAAGCGTATTTACCTGAGCTTGATAAAAAACAAAAAAAAGCAGATATCCCTTTTTGGTATGGCAAGGCCGAGCAGCCCGACACGGTGGTATATAGTTCACGAAAACAGTTTTTACGCCAGGCCGATCATAATCAGCAATTACTAGATATAAACGACGCGCAACTTGACCGTTATTATAAAGAGTTTTTGTTTGATACAGGCGATAACGAAAAAGCATTTTTAGCATCAATAAGCCGATTAGCTAAGTACCCTGTTGTTGGTGGGCTTAGTTTTCATTGGAAGGATGAGTCGATGTTTGTTGAATCGTCTTTAATTATGCATGACGAATCATTGGGTGATGCGTTTAGTGATGCAATTAATAACACGGTGATGCTTGCGCAAGCGATTAATCAAAAAGGGTTATTTAAGTGTTGTTTGTTTGATGCCCGTAAAACCATTCAACTAGAGCGAGATGGCACGGGTGCATTTAAGTTTGATAGCCTACCAGAGCTTGAATACGAAGTTGTAAGCATGAAGGCAAACGACATAACCCGCCCGCATTCATACTTTGAAGACGGTAAAGACCCTGATGAGCAACTACAGCTACCTAAAAAAGTTATTAAGTGCGTATTTGAGCTTAACCAAATTCATCATACGGGGTGTATTATTTTTGAAGCACTGCCGGACAGAATGAAGATTCACCATTACTACCGCTTACTCGATTCGAGTAAAGAGGTTGAGTTTAAACGCCTTCTTAATAAACTAATGCAATACGCGGTAAATATTACGGACGTGGGTGTTGCGGGCTTTATGAAACTCCCATATAAAAACACCCGTGAGTTTAGTTTATGTGAGCAGCAAGAAGAGCATTACTTTCCTAAAAATCCTAAGCTTGTATCTTTATAGAAAGTACTTAAATTAAGAGTGCTGAATGAAAAGACAAAGATAAAAAAAGAGCATAAGTTTGTTTAACTTGTACTCTTTGTCACTTAATTATTAGGTAAGTATTACTAATTATTAAAACACATTACTAAAGGGCGACGTTGGTGATAGCTCAAATTGATGAGTAAGTTTTTGCGTTTTATTAGTCGCTGTTATTTGATAATGCTGCTTGTGCTCATTGTTACTAAATAGCTTAACGTTAAAGTTAACTTTGGTTAATTTACTGGGCAAAGAGTAGCGCCCAGTAATGGTTACTTGGTCTATATTGTCGCTTTTATGTGTATGCGACGCTTCTGGATTTAGCAAAAGTCCGTCAATAGTAAATTTATACTGATGATCCGCTAAATAAACGTTCTTTTTAACTCGCTTACTTATTTGTTTTTTATGAGCATTAAACTCAATTATTGATACTTTGCCATCCTTATCTTCATCAACCCCTTTAAAAGCCGACATAGGGATTGAAAGCACAATAAACACGTTATTATCAACAAAATTCAGCGTACCGTGATCTGCAACCATTAAATGCGCGTTTGCTAAATTTGGCATAATCAACAAACCCAAAGTAGTCATACTCAGTAGACCTATTTTTATATAAGACATAGCTTACTCCTAACTAAACTTCGCCTTTAACACAGCGTTGAAAAAACGGGTAAGTGTCTGTTGCGTAGTAGTGGTATATCCCATCAGGAAACTCAGGCGTTACACCAACGCGGCCATTACATTCATCTAAATCACCAGAGCCTGCTACGTATTCCCAATCTTGTGCAAATGTACCTAATGGGTATATATCGGTAGAAGGGCGGTTTGCGCTTATGGATGTTACGTGTTGGTAGCTACCGGTCATTGCTGTTAGCGCTGAAGTTGCATCACTTGAGTCTGAATAGCCGTAACGTGCATAAATAGGAAAGCCGTCTGCTGCCCAGCCTATTAGAGTCATAGTAGTGCTATTGCCACCTCGCAGTGCTACAAAGCCTTCAGGCATACCATGATAATGATATGTACCATCGGGTTGTACGTGTGCATTGTTGTCGTCTGTTCCAAAACTAAACGTGTCTTGGCTTAGGGCTTCTATATTCCAGTTGCCGCTATTGTCGCCTAAATCGCAATCGGTTCCAGAATCATCACAACTTCCGCCTGTACCAGCGTCTATTTTAATGCCATTAAGTACAACGCCTATCATTCCACGAGGACCACCAAGCATGGTTGCTTGTGTTGTTTCTATAGGCTCAAGTGTGTAGCTTTCATTTACTGATTGCTCAGAAATAGTATTTGGGTTGTCGGCATTAGGGAATGTGCCTACTTCGTGATCGGGTATGCCATTAGCTACTAAGTCGCGTGTAGTTCCTGTGCATGACCAATCTGCAGCGCTGGTGGCTTGTACTGACTCTGACTCGTTATATTCACTGTAGCTATATTCACAAAGTACACTTTGGGTTGAACTGCTGGTACCTGTGCCATTATCTGTGGTGGTTTGTGATGAGCTTTCTGTAGTTGCTGAGCTATCAGCTATGCCTTCTCCACCTCCACATGCAACTAACGATGAAACAATTAAAGCAAGAGAAGTGAGCTTTAAAGCATTTATCCTATTTCGATTTTTATTATTAAGTGCGTATTGTTTCATTGCTGCCTACCTGATCAATTAAGTTACTCAAACAATAATCAGCAATTGTGCAAATAGTGTGTAAACAATGATGACAAATTAGCAATTATGTAAATAGGCGGAGTATTAAAGCTAAGTTGAGATTTAACTTTATGAGATTGTGTTTTATTTTAAAATTTCAAAAAGTTAAACTAATGCCAAAATAGCTAATATAAAAGGCTACCTTAATGGCTAAAATAAAACCTGTAGTGACGCTTCAAAGTCACGGTATTTACTCTAAGTGGGATAGCGAAAGTAAAGCGTTGCCACAAATAGAGCAATTTACAACAAATGTAATAGCTGAGGTAGATATTGAGTTTGGCTTAATCGTAAATATCAAAAAAGGTAAAGGCGAAAAGCTTCATTATTGTATTTACCATCCTGATATTCCAGGTAGTAACGGTGATGTAATGGACCCTTTTGAAGGCGATGTATACGTTAAAAACAGTGATTGGAACTTTTATTTAGGCGATACACTTTGGCTGCCGATAGAAAATAAATTGGGTGATTGGCGAATGACGATTGAACTAAATGGAAAAATCATTGCTGATAAAACTTTTAATGTGGCATTAGAGGCAGAGCGCACCGAAACAGATTTTTGGAAAAACCGAGGGTACTAATTGTTATTTATTGGCTATGTAAGGCGGATATAATTGAAGTTAATGAGAAGATAGTAGAAGAGCTATTTATAAACAGCTCTTCAACCTTAAATTAGTAAGTTTTTAGTTACCCCAAGGGTTACTAGAATTAGAACGCTGCTTACGATCGCGAGCACGTTGCTTAGATTCTTTTTTCTCTACAATACGTTTAGCATCAACAAAACTAAGTTCACACGGTTCACCCGGTTTATGATCAGCTGGGATCACACGATCTCGTGGCGGTAATTCGTATTGAACATCATCAGGCTTAGGTAAGTTTTTAAGACGATAAAGGTAAAAGTTATCTACTTTTTCTTGTGCCCATTGTGTTTTACGTAAAAATTTAACCGCAGACTTAACATCAGGATTGTTTTTAAAGCAGTTAAGTTGTAAATAAGCGTGTAGGAGTTCCCACCCATATTGTTCAACCAGCTCTTCAACCACTTGTTCTAATTTTACGCCTTGCAGTGGGTTATTACTGAAAAGTTCTTGGTTGCTCATAGGTGTTGCCTCGTTATTAAAATACAAATTGCATTATAAATTTAATAACGGGGCTTTAACAGAGTAAATAGCTTAACTTTGGCAATTAACTACAACACGGCCACGAATTTTACCTTCCATAAGTTGCTCTGCGTTATCAATTACGTGTTCAAGTGATATTTCTGTCGAAATTTTATCTAAATAATCAGCACTTACTAATTTAGCTAAACGATCCCATGCTTCAATTCTGTCTGCTTTAGGGCGCATTACGCTATCAATTCCTATAAGAGATATGCCACGTAATATAAAGGGTGCTACAGATGCTGGTAAATCCATACCTTGTGCGAGTCCACAGGCGGTTACTACGCCACCATATTTTAATGATGCACAAATATTGGCAAGTGTATGGCTACCTACCGAATCTATTGCCGCTGCAAATCGCTCTTTTTGCAAAGGCTTACCCGGGTTTGAAAGCTCATTTCGGTCAATTATTTGTGAAGCGCCTAACTCTTTTAAATACTCACTTTGATCTAATCGACCCGTTGCCGCTGTTACGTTAAACCCAAGTTGGTTTAGTAAATAAATAGCAAAGCTGCCTACGCCACCATTAGCACCAGTTACCAGTATTTCGCCAGATTCAGGCGTAATACCTTGTTTTTGAAGTGCTATAACACTTAGCATGGCGGTATAACCCGCAGTGCCTATTTGCATTGCTTGTTTTGGTGAAATACCTGAAGGCAAGGGGATTAACCAATCGCTATTAAGTGCTGCTTTTTGAGCAAGCCCGCCCCAATATTTTTCACCTACACCAAAGCCATTTAATATTACGTTATCGCCGTTTTTAAATTCATCGCTGGTGGAATTTGTAACCGTACCCACTAAGTCAATACCTGGCACCATAGGAAAACTGCGTACAACGGGGCCTTTACCAGTAATTGCTAAACCATCTTTATAGTTAAGTGTGCTGTATAGAACGTCGATAGATACGTTTTCGTTTGGTAAATCACTATTTTCGATAGTTGATAATGAAGCGCTATAGTTATTATCTTCTTTATTAATAACAATGGCTTTAATTGGGTTACTCATAGGATATCCTTTTAGACCGATCGTCTTTTAATTGGTAAATAAAAACGCATTAAGTTAATAATGCGCGTAAAAACATTTCTGTATACAAAGTAAGTGGAGTATTTGATTTTGTGAGCTTGGCGCGCATAACAGCACCTTCCCAACCAATCCAAAAGTACTCACTCATCAATTTTGTATTTACATGGCTTGCAATAGTGCCTTGTTGCTTAGCTTGGTTTAAGCAAACCTCTACATGGTTTTGCCAAGCGGTGTAGCTTTGCATTAATCTGGTTTTAAACTCGTCACTTAAATGATTAAGCTCTTGATTTAAGTTACCGACCAAACACCCACGTTTGTAATCGTATTTTTTCATTCCTTTAATTGCGCTTTGAGTAAAGTTAACGATTCGCTCAAGTGGGGGAACATCTTCTTGCTGTAGGTAATGGGTAAGCTTGGCAATAAAATAACTGTCGTATGCATCAACTAACGCAATACCGTAGGCTTCTTTACTTTTAAAGTAATGATAAAAAGAGCCTTTAGGTACAGCCGCTTTTTTTAAAATAGTATCGAGCCCCGTGGCGCTAAAACCAAATTCAGTCAGGGTTTCTAGGCCCGTGCGAATAAGTAACGCTTTTGTATCGGCGTTTTCTCTGGCTATTTTTGGTGGGCGACCACGGCGTATTGGTGTTGATGTATTTTTGTTCATGAACCTATATTAGACCGATCGACTTTAAATAATCAAGTATAAATTTAAATTGTTTAAAAATAGTTCAAATTTAGGGGCGGGCTACTAATTTAAGATTAATGAAATAAAAGTGTCACGATTACATTTTTGTTTGGAACTTAGTCAATATTAGTCGGTCACAATTAAAGCACACAAGTGCTTTTTAGCGATTATTACATCGCCAATTTGTTATTACGAACCGGTCAAATTAAATGTTGTATGACCACTTACTTTTTTAAATGTTAATTCATTTTTGCATCAGCAGCTTAGTTAAAGTCAAACAATTTAATTGCTTTTACAATTTGAATTTTACATTTTTATTAACTATTCATTAAATGTAGATTTCACTAATGCTACACAATATATAAATAAAAAGGTGAGGATATTACCGATGAAGAGACAGAAAAGAGATCGTTTAGAAAGAGCTCATTCTCAAGGTTTTAAAGCAGGCTTAGCAGGTCGCTCAAAAGAGCTATGCCCTTATCAACAAGTAGATCCAAAATCGGAGTGGTTAGGTGGCTGGCGTGAGGCGATAGAAAATCGCAACATGTACAAAACCTAAAATCAATAATCGAATTTAAGCAAAAAGGCCTCCATATTGGAGGCCTTTTTGTTTGTGCATTTAAAAATTAAAACGCACTAGTGTCTTGGAATAAGCCCACTTTTAAATCTTTTGCTTCGTAGATTACTCGGCCATCTACTTCTACAGTGCCATCAGCAACGCCCATAAACAATTTACGTTTAATTACGCGTTTCATTACAAGACGATAAGTTACTTTTTTATTAGTTGGTAAAATTTGGCCAGTAAATTTAACTTCACCCACACCTAGCGCACGGCCAAGACCAGGGCCACCAGACCAACCTAAGTAAAAGCCAACTAGTTGCCACATAGCATCTAATCCTAAACAACCTGGCATTACTGGGTCGCCTTTAAAATGACAATCGAAAAACCACAGGCTAGGGTCAATATCAAGCTCAGCAATAATCTCGCCTTTACCATGAATTCCGCCATCAGCAGTAATAGAGGTAATGCGGTCCATCATTAACATGTTGTCACTTGGTAAACGGCAGTTGCCTTCACCAAACATTTCACCTTGACCACACAGGATCAAATCTTCTTTTGTATAGCTATTTTTAGGTTCCATAACACTTATCTTCGCTTAGAAATTGCCAAGTACTTTAGCGTACACTTGTACGCTAAACAACTCGGAGCAGTTAAAAAATCAAAATATTGCATATAAAATCACCAATCAATCAGCGCGATTGGTTTTTGCACTATAAAACCGCGCAATTACAATCAGAAATCATTATAATTAGCGCTGTCTTATAACCAGTCTAAAGGAAGTTTATGATCCTTTTTGTTAACTCACTAACTGTGATTGATTTTTCTTACTTATGTAACAAACGTGGCGCCGTTGGCGAGAGCTGGATTGTTGATTTAACTTTGCACGGTAAACTTAACGAAGAGTCTATGGTTTTAGACTTTGGTTTAGTTAAAAAGCAAATTAAAGGCATTATAGATGAGTGTATTGATCACCGATTAGCAATTCCTACGGGCCTTAATGGCACTGTATCTGAATTTAACGAGCATAAAACACTCGACTGTACATTTGGTGAAAACAACCACTTAGCTATGAGCGCTCCTCATCAAGCTTATTGCATGATTAACGCAGACGAAGTAACGGTTGAATCAGTTACTGAATTTTTAATTGCGACTATTTTACCGAAGCTACCAGATAACATTGAAAAAATTGAGCTGTCTCTTAAGCCTGAGCACAGCCAAAGCTTTTACTATCATTACAGCCATGGCCTTAAAAAGCACGACGGTAATTGCCAGCGTATTATTCATGGGCATCGTTCTCAAATTGGTATTAGCCTAGATGGCATCTCTATGCCGCGCTTGCAAAAAGAATGGTCTCAAAAGTGGGAAGATATTTACTTAGCCACCAGTGAAGATCAAATACGCGGCACCGATTTAAAGTATATAACAGCCAAAGCGGATGACGTATGTTTTGCTTATACATCGGCCCAAGGTTATTTTGAAATGGCGATTAGCGAATCCCGTTGCGATATTTTACCAGTAGATACCACTGTAGAATGTATTGCTGAACATGTAGCTGGCCAAATTAAAGCCCAATACCCAGAAAAAGCAGTGAAAGTGACCGCTTATGAAGGTGTTGGAAAAGGATCGATTAGCTATGTTTAAAACACTTTTAGCAACAGCGCTTGTTGCCTCTGCTAGCTTTAGTGCTATGGCGCTTGAGTTAAAAGGGCATTTAACACAAGGCGGTTTAGTTACTGGAAAGCTAGAAAACGCTAATTCAGTAAGCTTAGATGGCAAAAGCTTAAAACTTTCGCCAAATGGTGACTTTGTATTTGGTTTTGGGCGTGACGCTGATACTACTCATACTTTAAAATGGGTAGATAACACGGGTAAATCGCATTCTCAGCCGCTAGCTATCACTAAGCGTGAATATGAAATTGATAAAATTACCGGCGTGGCTAAGAAGTATGTTTCACCGGCAAAAGAAGTCAGTGCACGTATAAGCCGCGAAGCAGTTGCTGTGCGTAAAGCGAGAGAAGTTGACTCTGATTTACTGTACTTTTTAGACCCTGTGTTAAAGCCTGCAGAAGGGCGTATATCGGGTGTTTATGGTAGTCAGCGTTATTTTAATGGCGAGCCTCGTCGTCCGCACTTTGGCTTAGACATCGCTAATAAAACAGGTTCTCCTGTTTACGCGCCAATTAGTGGTACCGTGGTGTTTTCTGAACCTGATTTATACTACTCAGGCGGTACATTAATTATTGATCATGGCCATGGTATTACCTCAACTTACATTCATTTAAGTAAGCTTGATGTAAAAGTAGGTGACAAAATTAAGCAAGGTAACAAAGTGGCTGAAATTGGTGCAACAGGGCGTGTAACAGGTCCTCACCTAGATTGGCGTTTTAACTGGAAAGGCGAACGCCTTGATCCTGCATTACTAATGCAAGATACATTAGCAAACAAAAAGTAGAGATTATGACTGACGTAAATCGCGATGCAATAATTGCTCAGCGTATTGAAGACTCAACCACATCGGTAACTAAAACTGTGTTTCCAGGGCGTACCAATCATCACAATACTTTATTTGGTGGTGATGCACTGGCGTGGATGGATGAAGTGGCATTTATAGCTGCTACTCGTTTTTGTCGTAAACTTTTGGTTACCATATCCTCTGATAGAGTCGATTTTAAAGAAGCGATACCAGCTGGTACTTTTGCAGAATTAATAGCTAAAGTAGTGCATGTAGGTAACACCAGCTTAAAAGTTGATGTAGATATACTATTAGAAACTATGCACAGAGATGATAAGCACTCTGCTATTAGTGGTAGCTTTACGTTTGTTGCAGTCGATGATAATCACAGACCGACACCGGTTGTATGCGATAAAATGATTTATGGTTTTGAGTAATTTAAAGCTTTAAATACACGGTAAAATAAAATTATATAAGCACCTTAGTTGGTGCTTATATAAAATACCAAAAGAACACATCATACTAAACCTCTAGTAGATATAATCTCAACAGCGCAATTAATATTTACTACTAAAGTAATCAAAATAGAGGAGTAATTGATAGGGATAAGAATTGTTAGAAGCAAAAAAGGTATGCTTTAAACATACCTTTTTAGTTACATTTAGCTTTTAATTAAATTTACGAATACTTACATGCATACTACTTAAAGCACCATTGCTGCAATCCAGCCAAATATCAGCAGCGGAATGTTAAAGTGAATAAACGTTGGAATAACAGAGTCTCTAATATGGTCGTGCTGGCCATCGGCATTTAAACCTGATGTTGGGCCAAGCGTTGAGTCTGAAGCAGGGGAGCCTGCATCACCTAAAGCGCCCGCAGTACCAACAAGTGCAGCGGTAGCCATAACCGAAAAGCCAAGATCTAAACACAAAGGAACAAACAAAGTTGCAATAATAGGCACTGTCGAAAACGAACTACCAATTCCCATTGTAATTAATAACCCGACCAACAAAATAACACCGGCGGCAAGGGGTTTATTACCATCAAAAATGGCGGCTGTGCTGTGTACTAAGCTCGCTACGTCGCCAGTAGCCTGCATAACCGATGCAAAGCCTTGTGCCGATATCATAATAAAACCAATCATGGCCATCATTGCAACGCCTTTACTAAATACGTCGCCGTTTTCTTCCCACTTAACTACACCAAATACACTAAATATCATTACACCTACTAAACCGCCTAAAATCATTGAGCCACTTAGGTTTTGTGCAACAAGTGAGGCAAGTACCGCACATAGCCCTACAATCATTACTTTTTTAGGGTTTTCTACCTCAGCCGATTTACTCTGAGTTGTTAATGGGAGCTCTGTGTATTCGCGACGTTTTTTGTAGGTAATAAATACCGCAATAAGTAATCCAATAAACATACCTAATGCAGGAATTATCATCGCCATAGGGACTTGTGTATTTACAATGTCTAGGCCGTTATCAACTAGATTTTTATGTAAAATAGAATACAAGTAAATACCACCAAAACCATAAGGCAACACCATATAAGAGGTTGCTAATCCAAATGTTAAAATACACGCTATAGCACGCCTGTCTAATCTTAACTGATTAAAAACAACGAGTAACGGTGGGATTAAAATAGGAATAAACGCTATGTGTACAGGGACTAAGTTTTGCGAAGAAATCGCACAACCTAAAATAATTAATAAAATGAAGTAACTTAAAAATGTTTCATTCCCGCTGCCTTTAGCATTTACTTTAATAAGTAACTTATCAGCGAGAATGCGTGTTAAACCCGACTTAGAAATTGCAACGGCAAAAGCACCGAGCATGGCATAACTTAGAGCAATTTCAGCTCCGGCAGAAAGGCCAGAATTAAATGCATCAACACTTTCTTTTATACCCAAGCCTGCGGTTAAACCAGCAACTAACGCGCTTATGATCATGGCAACAATGACGTTAACGCGAGCCAGAGATAGCCCGAGCATTAAAATAACGCCTATAACAACAGCATTCATAGTATTCTCTATTTGGAAATTTTAATTAATTTTATCAGATCTTTAGCCTGAGTTTTACGCTCTTTCGTAAAAGGTTTTTTACCATAGCGTACTTGGTTAAATAACTGACTAAATGTGTTTATAGATTGTGCAGAACGAGGAAGTTGATCAGCAAAAAAATGTAACTGCTGACTCGGTGTTAAATTATCGGGTGTATTTATTTTTTGTTTTTTAGCCCATGCTTTTACTTCATAAAATTCTTTAACCATAGGCGCTAATTTAGCCGGGCGTTTTGGTAAGTTTAAATAAACAAAATAACCTACAAAACAAAAACCAGCTGTTAATAAAACCATTAATGGTACAAGCCAAATGTTTTTACTACCAAAAATTGATTTTAAAAAATCATTTTGTTTTTCTTCGTCAAAACCAAGTACCCAGCTAGACCATTGATAATCGAGATTTTCAAGTTCCAACCTTAACCAATTAATAGCGGGGAAATTACTTAAACTCACTAAACCAAAATCAAGATTACTTTTAAATTCGTCATTCAGCTCTTCGTTTTGCGAAAGCGAGCCATTTAAACGCTCCGGTGCGACAACAGCGGTTGCATCAAAAATAACCCAACCTTCGTTTTGTAAATATACTTCTACCCACGCATGCGCATCGTACTGGCGAACTGTTAGCGTATTATTATCTTGATTTAATTCACCGCCTAAATAACCACTTACTAATCGAGCGGGTATACCTGCGGTTCTAAAAATGTACGCAGCGGCACTGGCATAGTGGCCACAAAATCCACGTTGGTTTTCAAATAAAAATTGATCAATGGTGTTATCGCCGCTCATCGGAGTGGGTGTTAACGTATAAGTAAATCCTGTACCTGCAAAGTATTGTAATAAGCTATTGTAAAAATCGCGGTCAGAGTGTGTATCTTGCTTTAAGTTTTTAGCAAGTGATGATGTTTTTACATTCTTTTTATAAGCGAGGTATTTGTAGCGTTTTTCTTCAAATTCGCCAAGCGGTAAAGTTGTAAAGTTAAAGCTATTTACATCGTATTGTAAGTTTTTAGCTTGACGACTTTTTTTACGCAATAAACCTAGCGAATTACCTTCAACATTTGGTGAGTTACTACTGGAATACGCTAAACCATAGAGCCATTTTTGTGTAGCAGGCTCTGTAATAACTGAGTAGCTTGCAATAAGTTGCTCATCATTTTCGCTCTGCGTATTTGTTTTTACATTATTATATTTTAAAAAGTCAGACGTAAGCCACGCATTACCATTAAACTCATCATGGACTATTGCTCGCCAATAATAAGGCGCTACAGGTTTTTCTTCGTTAAATTTAGCTCTAAACACAAGTTCATCTGAGTTTGAAAGCTTTGCAATATCGAAAGGATCGACTTGTTCAGAAAGCCCTGTTTTTGCAAGCTTAGGCCCAGGAAGCTGCCAAAAGGCGGGCATTTTTGGTAAAAAAAGCAGTAAAAATACAGCTAAAGGAAGCGCTAAAAGTAGTAATTTACCACTTTGCTTAGAGGCTATTTTTAAATTATGTTTGGATTCGAGTAAGCCAAGTACTGCAAAGTTTAATATGTATAAACCACTTACAGTTAAAGTCGTTAAAATGCTTTGGTTAAATAAATACACCGATGAGAGTGAAAAAAACGTAAGCGTTGTAATTACATGATAGTGTTTTTTGGTTTTAGCCTGCAGCAGCTTAAATAAACTAGCAAGTAGCAGCATGGCCACAAATAAAATAACCGTATCCGACATTCCTACGGTGTAGAGCATTAAACCAAGTGAAACACCTGCGAGTATGTTTGCCAGCCAAGCATTTGGCTTTGGTTTATTACTCAGCGTTATGTAAAAGTTCCATGCACAAATGAGTGTAACTACACCAACAAAAACAAGCGGTAAATGTGGTACAAAAAATACAATTAAACATGAATATATAAAAGACAGTGAATAATTTATTACTTTTTCGTTTTTAATTATATCCATTACTCACCACCATTAAATGAGCATAATAATTCTAAGCATTGCTGCTTATGTTGCTGTCCGGTATTTGTATTTATTGTTTTATTCGGTAGCTTTAACATAAAAGGGGTGTTTTTCTCGGTTGCTTCACACACTAAAAAGCATAACTGGCTTAAACGTTGTTCTGTATCTCCATTCATCAACGTAAAATCGAAGAGCGCATTCGCTGTTTTAAAGTCTACAAACTCTTTAACTAACAACTGCTGTGTTTTTGCGTAATGCTTCCAAGAGACTCTTTGCAAGCCCATTTCAGGTAAGTGTGGGATTAACGACTCAAACTCTTCGCTACCAGATTGTGTAGAAATACCTTTATCGGCTTGCTCATCAAGCATAGAAACATGCGCATCAGTGTGTACTTGTTCAAGCGACGGGTATACAAAAACACCTGTTTGTAATTGAATGTAGCTCCAAACAGTTATTAAGCCAAAGGGGTAGTTACTCGCTATTTTAATACGTTGCACTGAGTACTTACCGCGTGAGCTGTAGGGTAAGTTGAGTGTAAGTAACTGAGGTTTACTATCAACTTCGTCGGTATGTTTGTGAGTTTGCTCACTACCTTGATATGTTAAATTAATAGATTGGGTAACAGAAGGGCTTTGTAATTCAAATACAATACTCGGTTTTTGGGGTGCGTAGCTGTTAAATGCATCTTTAAATTTAACCGTTAAGCCTTTAGCGTTACTGTAGCCCATTAATACAGCAATAATCATCACCACAAACATAAGATAAGACATTATTAAAATTAAGTTATTTTGATAATTAATGCCCATTACAAAGTTTAAAATAGCCACAATTACAAAGTACCAACCTAGGGACGATGGCAATACATAAATTGTTCTGTGTTCAAGTGTAATTGAGTTTTTTAAATGCTTATTTTTTAATAACTTATTAAATACACCTCGCTTAAATGACTTAAATAAAGAAGGGCGCTTAGCTGTTTTTTTTGGCATAAAAGTTTATACCGGAACTAAAACGTTTTTTAAAATATCGTTTACTTGCGCTTCACCTGACTCATTATGCAAACCTAAACGATGCTGACACACACTTGCAAATACGGCTTGAACATCTTCTGGCATTACAAAATCACGACCATCAATAAAGGCCCACGACCTAGCCGCTTTAGCAAGAGCCATACTGGCACGCGGTGATAACGAAGATGCAAAAGCGTTGCTTGTGCGTGTGTAATTAACAAGCTCTATAATGTAGTCAATAACCGGGCTACTTAAAGTAATTTGGCTTATCTGGGTTTGAATTGCCGCTAACTCTTGTTGGTTAATACGCTTAGGTAACTGACTGTAATCTCGTTTTTGCATATTCAAAATTAAGCGTTTTTCGGCTTCTTTAGGTGGAAAACCTAAGCTAATACGCATTAAAAAACGGTCTAATTGCGACTCAGGTAACGGGTAAGTACCTGATTGGTAAAGCGGGTTTTGTGTTGCAATCACAAAAAATGGATTTGGCAGCGTATATTTTTTTCCATCAACTGTTACTTGTTGCTCTTCCATTGCTTCAAGCAACGCGCTTTGTGTTTTGGGCCCTGCGCGGTTTATTTCATCAGCTAAAACAACTTGGCTAAAAATAGGGCCTTTATGAAACGTAAAACTGTGCTCGGTAGAGTTAAATACATTAGTACCCAGAATATCAGCAGGCAGAAGATCACTGGTAAATTGAATACGCTGATACGATAAACCTAACACAGCTGACAATGCATGAGAAAGAGTGGTTTTTCCCATGCCAGGCAAATCTTCAATGAGTAAATGCCCTTCGCTAAATAAGCATGTAAGTGCCAGTTTTATTTGTTGTTGTTTACCAAATATAACACTCGAAAGATCGTCTATAATCGCAGTAACAGTACTATGCATGCTAACCTTATTATTATTCTATTATTTCAAGACGCTTCATTACAGTGTCTACTTTTTTTGTGTTGAAAGGTTTTGCAATAAAGCCTTTAGCGCCCATTTCCCACGTGTTTTGTACGTTTTCGAGACTATTGTGGCCCGAACACATAACAACATGAGTGTGCGGGTAAGTACTATTGATGTATTCCAATATCTCTGCACCGTTAGAGTCAGGTAAATCTACATCTACAAATATAACGCCTGGCGGTTTATTGTCCATAATAGGTTTGGCAGAGCTAAAATCAGCACTTTCTAATATATCTTCAAACCCTAAGTCAGTTAAAATTTGGTTTAGATAATCACGAATTTCCTTAACGTCATCAATAATGAGGATGGGCTCTAGCGGGCGAACAAATTCCATATGTAGGTTACTTCTATTTTGAATACATCTAAGTGCTTTAATACTAAGCTAACCCCATCATAAGCTCAAGAACGTTACTTAAAAAACACTAATAAATAAACTGTTTATAGGTTTGCCCAACAACCTATTTTTAAAGGATTATCTGCTCTCTTATCTTCTACTAACTTATATTTTCATTAATTGTAATGAACAATAATGACGTATCTACAATAAATCCCTTAATCCTACACTTTATTTCTTCAAAATTTGATGTAACAAATTTGCTACTTAACTTATTGATTCAAAAATATTTACATATGAATTCGATTTTTTGTAAACGTTTTGTAATAAAAAATCGTTGACCTTCTAAATTCATTCTGTGATTATGCTCATCAGATGGGCTTATGCTCACAAGTGCAATTTCATTAACTATTTAATGTTTTGCTCAGCCAGCCTCATCTACACACACTGAATTAATACCAATTTCATTAAATGAATATGCAATTTAATAAAGTTGGCATCACACACCACACTAAATAAAGAGCTTATTATGTTGAATAATAAAAAGACTAAATTTGCAATTTCTCTCATAGCGGCAGCTATGGCTACATCGGCTCCAGCACAGGCTGATATTTCTGAATATTTAGATCGCGTTGACGTAGACTTTTTACTAATGCAAAACTTTCAGTCAATTCAAGCTAAAGACGGCGCATTTCGTCCAGAAGATGAAGAACAAGAGTCAGGATTTGGCCGTATTAGAGCAAATCTAATGCTTAAATTTCATATTAACGAGTTCATCACTGCCGATATAGATATTGCAGAAGAGCCTAATGACTTTGGTGGCGAAGATCGTGACTTTTCATTTCACAACGATTTTGCAGGTGTTGAATTTGACTTACTAGGTCTTTATGGCACACCAAAAGAAAACGCAAATTTAACACTGCGTTTGGGTAATATTGGTGGCTCACCATTTCAATTTAAAGGTTTTCAAGACGGCGCAGATAACCAAAGTAATGCACTTATTGGTAATGGTATTACCGATTACGCAACCGCAGAAAACGGTGCACAGCTAAGTTACAGCGAAACTTTCGATAGTGGTGTAGTACGTGCTTATAATGTTACAGGTCACATTACGACTTCTAGTTTTGGTGAAGCGTTTCAAGAAGACAGAGGTTATAACTACCGACTTCAAGGTACTCTAGAATTTGAAGGTGGCTTTAAAGCAGGCTTAAACTTATTAAAAGCCAATCAAGGCGACCAGTTACGTTTTGAAAACGGCGTAGCCAGTCTTGATGGTGTAACCACAACAAACTATCGCTTTGGCGATGGTGAAAACTATAACTTCTCTGCGTCACCTTCAAACGAGCGTGACACTCACGTTGGCGCAATGCCAGGGCTTGAGCAATCAATCATCCAGCTTAATTTAGCTTATCAACCATCTGACGAAACTAGTCTAATTTTTATGGTTGGTAAATCATCTGATGATTACACGTTTGCAGATGCCGCTGGTAATGCAGTTGCCGGTATTACCTACTTTGGTACAAACGGCATAGCTGATGAAAACGGCACGACTTTTGATTCAAACAGTGTAATAGAAGGCGACTCATCGGTTGAGTACTTCGTGTTTGAAGCACAACAATATCTAATCCCTAAAAAGCTATATGTAGCGGCTCGTTATGCAGAAGCCGAAAACACTTCCGACTTAATTGAACAAACAGACAACACAGTAGAGCGTATTCAAGTAGCCGCAGGTTACTGGTTTAACGATAAAACGCTTTTAAAAGTTGAGTATGTTAACCAAGAAGAAGGTGTTAATTCGGGCGGCCAAATCGGTAAAGGATTTGACGGCTTCACTTCTGAAATATCTGTTAAATTTTAAGTCATTATCCAATTAGTCTAACTATTTATACAAAGGACCTAACAAGGTACTTTGCGGGCAGTTTTATGCGTTAAAACTGCCATAAATAGAATTGGCAATAGATTGAAATTTAATAGCACTTGTTAAAACATAACGTGTATGGGGAATACCCGATGAAAAATAAATTAATTATGCTCGCGTGCGGCTTTATAAGCATGGGCGCTGCGGCAAAAGAAACAATTACAATAGCGACTGTTAACAACGGTGACATGATCACCATGAAAGAATTAAGTAGTGACTTTACCAGCCAAAACCCTGATATAGATCTAAAATGGGTCACTCTAGAGGAAAACATTCTTCGCCAACGTGTCACTACCGATGTAGCAACAAAAGGCGGACAATACGATGTTATGACCATAGGTACTTATGAAGTACCAATTTGGGGCAAACAAAATTGGTTAAAAGAATTAGATAATTTAGGTGAAAACTACGATTTAGACGATTTAATACCTGCAATCCGAAGCGGTTTAACGATTAACGACAAGCTTTATGCTGCGCCATTTTATGGCGAAAGCTCAATGGTTATGTACCGCACAGACTTAATGGAAAAAGCAGGGCTGACAATGCCTAAAGCCCCAACATGGGACTTTATACGCAAAGCTGCCAAAGCCATGACCGATAAAAAAGAAGGTGTTTATGGTCTTTGTTTACGTGGTAAAGCGGGTTGGGGCGAAAACGTTGCGCTTATTACATCCATGGCAAATTCGTTTGGTGCGCGTTGGTTTGATGAAAATTGGAAACCTCAGTTTAATACCCCTGAGTGGGAAAATACCCTTCAGTATTATGTAGATGTTATGAAAGAATCTGGTCCTGCTGGTTCATCTGCAAACGGTTTTAATGAAAACCTTGCACTATTCCAAACCGGAAAATGTGGTATTTGGATTGATGCAACCGTTGCAGGCGCATTTGTTACTAACAAAAAAGACTCAGAAGTTGCCGATAAAGTAGGGTTTGCACTTGCGCCAGATAACGGTCTAGGTAAACGCGGTAACTGGTTATGGTCTTGGACTTTAGCCGTGCCGGCAAGCAGCAAAAAACCAGATGCCGCAATGAAATTTATTAGCTGGGCAACATCTAAAGAATACACTCAACTTGTAGCCGACAAAAAAGGTTGGGCAAAAGTACCGCCAGGTACACGTAAATCACTTTACAGTAATCAAAAGTACATGGACGCAGCACCGTTTGCGCAAATTACCTTAGATTCTATTCAATCTGCAGATCCTAAAAATCCAACCGTTAAACCGGTGCCTTATGTAGGTATTCAGTTTGTTGCTATTCCTGAGTTTCAAGGAATTGGTACAGCTGTTGGGCAACAATTTTCAGCAGCATTAACTGGCCAAATGACCGTTAAGCAAGCGCTTAGTACGTCTCAGCACCTCGTTGAGCGAACAATGCGTAAAGCTCGCTATCCTAAATAGCATGTAATGGGCGGGTAAGTACTCAAACTTACCCAATATTTTATGTCAATTCTATTTACTTGTTAGTTATAAACACTATCAAGGGTTTCTGATTTTCACTTGATAGTTAACAAGTAAATAGAATTGGCTTTTTTAAGGTCACCTTTATGGCAACAACTAACTCGCGCACGCTTGCTCGGTTTATGCTTCTTCCTAGTGTAATTTTATTACTTGCTTGGATGATAGTTCCGCTGTGTATGACACTGTATTTTTCATTTATTGATTACAACTTACTCGTTCCTGGGGATAAAGAGTTTGTAGGCTTTTTAAACTATGAATTTTTCCTAACTGATCCGGCTTTTTTTGAATCATTTTTTAACACGCTTTACCTAGTAACTGGGGTTTTACTTATCACTATTTGTGGTGGTATTGGCTTAGCTATTTTACTAGACCAAGCAATATGGGGACGAAACTACGTTCGCATTATGGTACTAGCTCCATTTTTTGTAATGCCAACTGTGTCGGCATTGGTATGGAAAAACATGCTAATGAACCCAGTTAATGGCTTATTTGCACACTTTGCAATTTGGCTTGGCTTTGAACCTATCGACTTTTTTGCTCAAATGCCATTATTTTCAATCATCATTATTGTGTCTTGGCAGTGGTTACCATTTGCAGCATTAATACTGCTAACAGCAATACAATCACTCGACCGTGAACAATTAGAAGCGGCTGATTTGGACGGAGCTGGCCCATTTAGTAAGTTTTTTTACATCGTTTTACCGCACTTATCGCGCGCTGTAACTGCGGTTATATTAATCGAAACTATATTTTTACTGTCAATTTTTGCTGAAATATTAGTCACAACTAGTGGCGGTCCTGGTTATTCGTCAACCAATATAACGTACTTAATTTATACGCAATCGCTACTTCAGTTTGATGTAGGCGGCGGTTCGGCAGGGGGCATAGTTGCAGTTATTATTGCAAATATAGTCGCTATATTTTTAATGCGCTTAATTGGCAAAAACTTGGAGGGTTAATTATGACTATAAAAGATAGCCGTCGTTCCAAACTAATTTATACCATTGCTGCATGGACAATAAGCGGCATGATTTTCTTTCCAATTTTATGGACGTTAATCACCAGCTTTAAAACGGAAGCTGAAGCAATTTCAGCAAGTCCAAGCTTATATGCATTCGATTGGACACTCGAAAACTACCGCGATGTACTGTCACGTTCGCCATACTTTACCCATTTTTGGAACTCTGTAGTTATATCGCTAGGTTCAAGTTTACTGGGTTTATTAATTGCTGTACCTGCTGCTTGGTCTATGGCTTTTGTACAAACTAAAAAAACAAAGCATTTATTAATGTGGATGCTTTCAACCAAAATGTTACCGCCAGTAGGCGTACTTATTCCGATTTATTTATTGTTTCGTGACTTTGCGTTACTCGATACAAAATTAGGTTTAGTGATTGTAATGACACTCATTAACTTACCAATAATGGTATGGATGCTTTACACCTACTTTAGAGAAATACCAAACGAAATACTTGAAGCTTCACGTATGGATGGCGCAACAATTGGTGAAGAAATATTTCATGTTTTATTGCCAATAGCCTTACCAGGTATAGCCTCAACGTTATTGCTAAATGTTATTTTATCGTGGAACGAAGCGTTTTGGACACTTATTTTAACCGCTGCAAATGCTGCACCTTTAACGGCATTTATTGCCAGTTACTCAAGCCCTGAGGGGTTATTTTACGCTAAGTTATCGGCAGCATCTGCCATGGCCATTGTGCCAATTTTAATACTTGGTTGGTTTAGTCAAAAACAATTAGTGCGTGGATTAAGTTTCGGCGCAGTAAAATAGGAGAATACACATGGGCAGCATCACACTAAAACAAGTAACTAAAAACTTTGATGAAGTAAACGTAATTAAACCACTCGATCTAGAAATAAAAGATGGTGAGTTCATTGTTTTTGTAGGTCCGTCGGGCTGTGGTAAATCAACATTATTACGTATGATTGCAGGGCTTGAAGATACCACCAGTGGCAATATAGAAATAGATGGCGTAGATGCAACTAAAACACCGCCAGCAAAAAGAGGCTTAGCAATGGTGTTTCAATCCTATGCGTTATATCCGCATATGACTGTACGCAACAATATTGCTTTTCCTTTAAAAAGAGCCAAGGTTAGCCCTGCAGAAATTGAAAGTAAAATTGCTAACGCCGCTAAAATACTTAATTTGACCGATTATTTAGACCGAAAGCCTGGGCAATTGTCGGGCGGTCAGCGCCAGCGTGTAGCGATAGGGCGCGCAATTGTACGTCAGCCTTCGGCATTTTTATTTGACGAACCACTTTCAAATCTTGATGCGTCACTACGTGTAAATATGCGTTTAGAAATATCTGAATTACATAAAAGTTTAGCTACAACAATGATTTATGTTACACACGATCAGGTTGAAGCCATGACAATGGCAGATAGAATCGCGGTATTTAATGCCGGTATTATTGAACAAGTAGGCACACCTCTAGAGCTTTATAAAAACCCTGTAAACAAATTTGTAGCTGGTTTTATAGGTTCGCCAAAAATGAATTTTATAGATGCTCCACAAAATGAAGATGCGAATGTTAGCTGTATTGGTATACGACCAGAGCATATAACACTCTCTACTGAGCAAGGTACTTGGGCTGGAACTGTAGGTGTAATTGAGCATTTAGGATCGGAGAGCTTTTTACATATAAATATTGAAGGCAAAGGTACCGTAACAGTAAAAGCGGATGGTGATTGCCCATTAAAATATGGCGACAGTATTTACCTAAGCGCACCGGCAGATAAAATATTAAAGTTTGATAAAGATGGTTTAACAATACGCTAAAGCCAATTTTTTAATTACCTTAAATAGCACCTTTATAAGGGTGCTATCAACTAAATTCTAATTACATAATCCTATGAAACCTAGGTATTTTTTATTAAGGAATGGTATATTTACAATTATAAATAACAAAAACGTTATTGATAAATAGATATTCCAAAATTAATAAAATAATTTATATAGCAGCACATATAATTAAAATTATGTAATGAAAATAAGGATTTAGTTTTCCTTATATTTTAAGAGGTTTACGTGGTAAAGCTATCAAATACAGAAATTAGAAAGCTAGATGATGCAGCCAGAGCAGGGTGGTTATATTATGTTGGCGGTAACACACAAGATGAAATTGCTAAAAAGCTAAATATATCTCGTCAATCTGCACAAAGAATGGTCGCATTATCTGTGAGCCAAGGATTAATTAAAGTTAGACTTGACCACCCGATTGCTAAATGTATGGATTTGGCCGAAAAATTAAAAAGCCGTTTTGGGTTAGATTCGTGCGAAGTTGTACCGAGCGATCCGTCTGAACCATCGTCTACATTAGGTTTGGCTCAAGCTGGCGCGGCTGAAATAGAACGTCATTTAAAATCAGAACAACCCAAAGTACTTGCTATGGGAACCGGTCGAGTTTTACGTTCATGTGTAGATGAGCTAAGAACTGTTGATTGTCCGCAACATAAAATTGTAGCAATGCTAGGTAATATGGCTTTGGATGGATCGGCTTCACCTTATGATGTTGTAGTAAGAATGGCCGAACACACCAATGCAAAACATTACCCAATGCCATTGCCAGTTTTACCAAGAAGTATTGAAGAAAAAGAACAGTTACATGCACAACAAAATATTACCGGTAATTTAAAACTCGCTAAAGATGCCGATGTAACATTTGTGGGTATTGGTAGCTTAGGTGAAAAGTCGCCATTACATATAGATGGTTTTATTGATGCGCAAGAACTTAAAGAGTTACAAGATCTTGGTGCTGTTGGTGAAATGATTAGTTGGGTGTTTGATAAAAACGGTAAGCTTTTAGATTGCACAGTTAATCAGCGTGTAGCAAGTACGCCATTAAAAACCAATGCTAACAAACAGATTTATGCGATAGCTGCTGGTGAAGAAAAAGTGTTAGCCATTTTGGGCGCAGTAAGGTCAAACATGATCAGTGGATTAATTACTAACGAATATACAGCTGAGCGTTTATTAAGTATTGATTAAACAAATTGATAAATAAAGTATCTGTATTAGTAATACCGGTTATTGTAATAAAATCACTTAATGTCCGATACCGTCTAGTATTGGACATAGCAAGGGTGCTTTTAAGCGCTCTTTCTATATATATATTAACTACCTATAATTTATATTATGTTAAATAGTATAAATAAATACATAACCAAGTTACTCACCTTCATTAATTAACGTATAAACGCGATATTTTGACTATTTAATAAGCATTAACCTACTTATCTTAATAGTCAGTGCCTTACCCATTTACGGTATTAGCTTCTTGAACATATAAAAATACCGCTTGGTTATTAATATAATCAAGCGGTATTACAATGATTGCCTATTCGCTACTTTACCCAATCAAACTTAACGTATTGAAACAAATAGCTTTTTAATAACCCTAGTAATTCACTAGAATGTTTTATCATTCATAAATTCACTAATAAGATCAGACACTTTATCTGGATGTTCATCAATAACCCAATGAGCGGCTTTATCTATCCAAATCAATGATGAATTTGGAATTGCTTCTTCTAACATTGGCGCATACTTTGGCTTTTGAAATTTGTCTTCTTTACCCCATATTATGAGTGTTTCATGAGGTAAGCTTTTAAGATCACCTGTAATAGCTTCGGTATATTCTTTATTGAGCCTGCGCATGTTACTAAATAAAGCTGCTTTTCCTTTTTCATTACTCCATGGTGCTAAGTATATTTTCATCAACTCTTCAGTCATTACGCTCGAGTCGTAAACACCTTTGGGCATGAAATCTCTTAATGTATCCACAAATTCAGCTACAGTTGTTTTTTCTTCTACACCTGGTTCTAGCAAAGGTTCAAATTCTGGTATTGGCCAAGAATCAAAACATACACTATCAATTAAAACCAACCCGTTTACTTTATCTGGATGATTTACAGCCATTAATTGAGCAACACCACCACCAATATCATGTGCAGCAATATTAACTTTAGAAATACCGAGTTCTTCCATAAATTTACACATTATTCTACATTGCGCATTTATAGAAACATCGGTGTTAATTGGCATATCAGATTCACCAAAGTTTAGTAAATCAGGCGCTATTACTCGATGTTGTGATGCAAGTTTTGGCATCACATTTCGCCATAAAAATTTATTGGTTGGTATTCCGTGTATCAATAATAAAGGTGTTCCTTGTCCCATTTCTTGATAAGCAATTTGATGACCTTCTACTGTAACGTACTGTGTCTTGTTCATAATTTTGCCTCTTTAACTTTAAAAATTATAATATTTAGTAAACTATAAAATTAGAATATAGCCTTATAAAGCAAATTCCGTCCCAATATGAGTATTTATTAGTTATTAAAAAATCTTAATGTTTTAAAAGTTAAACCCGTGTGATACGTGGGCTCTAGGCTAAATAAATTTACTGACTTTATAATATGCAGTGTTTAATAATTGTGATTATCAAACCGCTTTAAGAAGTGTGAAATGATGACTCGTATACATGCAACAATTACAAAAGCGTAGTTTGTAATACTTTGAAATAATTATTCTTATTAAAGGATTTTTATAAATTTAAATAAATTAAAGGTTCATATACACAAAAGCACTAATAAACATTAGTGCTTTCAAAAATTATAATTTAACTTTTTAGTAAGCTATAAATAAAAAATAGTTAACTGCCCTACTGTTTCAATTTATCATTCCAAAAAATATCTAATATTTTCTATTAATACACTTTGCTTAACTGGCTTCAATAACAGGCCGTTAAACCCAAGCTTCACATACTTGTTATCACTATTTTCGTTTTCACTAAATGTATGAGCGATAATTTTTGTTGCTGATGCGTCAGCATGCTTTCTTATTTTTAGCATTGCGTCGGTGCCTGTAAATTGCGGCATTACTATATCCATTAAAATAATATCGTAAATATTTTGAGAAACCATAAGTAGCGCCTCTATAGCACTTGATGCGAAATCTATTAAAATATTTTCTTCGTTAAGCATTTTTCTAATTACTATTTCTATTAGCAAGTCATCATCTACTAAAAGCAGTCGTTTAGTTTTATTTATTGGCGTTACTTTAAACTCGATAACTTCAGCCATATTTTCAATAGTGTTTTTCATGTTTTACCTCATTACTGTTCCAGTAATATTCGCTAATTTATAACGATTTATCTTTTAAAATGCGTGTTATTTGATTTATTAATACACCTTGTTTTACTGGTTTTAATAGCATGTCATCAAAGCCCTGGTTAACGTATTTTGAATCTGTATCGGGTGTCGATGTATGCGCAATTATTTTAGTTTTCAAATTGTCACTGTGTTTTTTAATTTTTAACATAGCGTCAGTTCCCGACAATTCTGGCATTACTATGTCCATTAAAATAATGTCGTAACTGTTTTGCGATACCATCAACATCGCTTCTATTGCACTGCGCGCGTAATCTATTTTAATATTCTCATTTTTTAGCATCGCTCTAATTACAATCTCAACAAGAGGATCGTCATCAACCAGTAATAGCGTGTTTTGGTGTTTGTTAGTTACTAAACTAGCTTTTACTAAATCATTATTTGTTAACGAGCTACTTGGTACTTCTTGCTCATTGTCTTTACCTTGTTTGGTTGCTATGTTGACCAACATAGAAAGTGATATCGTTGATTTATTCGCGTTACTACTTACAGTTATCGCTTTACCACCTAACATTTTAAATATTGAAATAAAAAACTTTAACTCTAATGACACGTCTTTATCATCTATAAAGCGCGTTATATCATCACCCGATATACTTTTAAGCTCAGTTATAAAGTTACTACTGTCGATCAAATTACTTAATGAAAAATCGAGGTATAAGTAATTACGTTTACTTTCATTTTTAATCTGAGCGTTAATTGAAAGCGTTGTATTATTTGATGAATCCAAAACCTCAGTCACTAATTGAATAACCAATTGAGAAATTAACTTTTCATCGCTTGCGACCGTTAATTCAGGCGTAATATTATTTTTAAGAGCGATTCTTTTATTTTCAGCCTCTTTAGCTAAAATCGACATGTTATTATTGATCATTTGATTTAGGTTTACGTTTTTGGCCTGAAGCTTTAACTTACCTATTTCCGATTTATTTATATTTACGAGTTGTTGAATTACACTTTCGAGCTGGTCGCATGCATCAGAAATGTTCCCCACATTGTTTTTAAATTCGTTAAAGCTTATTGGATCTTTAGATATTTCAACTAATGACTTTAAAGATGATAAAGGCGTTTTTAACTGACGGCTAAGCCTTGTAACAAATTTTTCTTTTAATTGATTTGTCTGTTTTGATTTTTCGAGAACATCAGCGAGTAAACATTCTTTTTGATGTGCCTCTGTATCATCTCTAAAGTAGCAAACGAAACCATTAAAATCTGTATGTCTTTGTAATACAGTTATCCACTTCCCGTCTGTAAAACCTATATCTATTAATTGGTTACGATCATCATCAAGCTTATGATGTTCATGGTAATGATTTATAATATTATGCTGCTGCGCAATACTTATCAGCTGGCTATACGATAGCTGACTGTTTTGTTTATTCACCTGTGCAAATAAAAGATTAAAAGCATTGTTGGTAATCACAGGAAATTCGTGGCTATTAAAAATAGCAAACCCATGCGGCAATGCATCCAGAGAACTTGAAAAAAGCTCTTCTCTATTGAGTATTAACTGATTTTTTTGTTTTATTTCACTGTGTAAACGCCTTGGCAAACGTAAAAAATAATACACAAACGCGAATACACAAAAAGAGATTAACCCTAATCTAATTAAACTGTATTTAGTTATTTGTGGTCGTACTATTTTATTCATTGGTTGCACATGCAAGCGCCAAGTAGGAGGAAAACGACTGCTTAAAGCGCTAATACTATTTTTAATTATACTCGGGTTTACTTCTCCTTGTTTTCCTAAAGTAAACTGTGGTGTTGCTATAAAAACGTTATAATTTTCAGTGTTTAATTTGCCAATAACGGCTTTTAAAAACTTACTTAAATCAAATGCTGTAAGTGTATAAATAGAGCCTTGTTTTATTTTTATTTCAGAAATTAAGAAGGCCGTATCAGCAACCGTAAATACTTCTACTGCTTGTTTATTCGCTCTTTTATTAAATTTTTCTAACCAGTTTGTAAACCCATACGCGGCTAAATCAAAATTATTTTTTGACCAAAGTGCAAGCTGGTTATACTCAGAATCAAACACAACATACCCTTTGTAAGTTAAATTTTGTGAAACCTGACTCTGCACTAAATTACTAAGCTGCTCTTTTGTATGATTATTTTGGCTTTGTAAAAAGCCTGCAATAACTAAATCTTTTTGAGATATATACAATCCTTGATTATCAAATCGCTCTAATGCATTAAATAACGTTTTACGTAATTGCTGGGTTTGTTGATTGTAATTACTTTGTAGCTCTTTTTTTTCAATAGTATAAAGAAGTAATGCAGTGAATGAGCATAATACTAATGCAATTAAAAATGCGACGGGCGCTAAACTAAATACATGAATATACTTTTCACCATAATTTTTTTTCGCAGGCTTAGTACTTTGATTACTTACTGAATCTGAATTTTTATTTAACTGTGTCTGTAATAATTGAGCAAATGAAATAAACTGATCTTTTTGTGAACCTATTAATGTTTTAGGTGCTAAATCGGCCATCAGCACTACGCCAATTAATTTATTAGTGACACTATAAATTGGATATTGTGCATAAAAACGAATTAATTTGTGCGTGTTGTTTGATACATCATCAAAAAAAGTATCTTCAAATAGATATAGTTTTTCTTGTGTACAGCGTTTTTGATAGCTTAATAACTCATTTTCGACGCTTTCTTTATCGTTGCAGGTTATTAACTGCTTTGAATAAACTTCTCTAAAATCGATAAATTTAACAATTGAAACATCATAAAACTGTTTTAGTAGTGTTAGCGTTTCTTTAATTTCTGTTGATATTTCATCAGTTTGTGTATCTGCTACATTAGCATGTGAGGTAAATATATTTGAGGCGTTCATTGACGTTCTCCTTCCCCTTTTGGGGGAGTATGTATCCACGTTGTACTGTTTTGGCCGCTATGTACTGGCAGTAAAACTTTAAATGGTGGTGTTAAGCTACTAAGTGCAGGTTCGCCTGTGGTGATATTAATTACTTGTTCTGCATTAACTAAATTAAGTGATGTTTTGCAATATGTAATGCCTGGCTCAATCCCTATTAAGCTCAGTGTTTCACTAATAATAAGGTTATTTACTAAATCAATACCGGCGAGGTCAAATGTAGTTTGTAAAATAGTGAAGACGAGTGTCTCTACAATGTTTTCATCTTCTTCTAAGCGTGTCCCTTCTGGGCAGCATATAGTGCCTAGCTCTATATCAACACTTGTTCCAATACCAACTAATGACAGCGCATTAAGGGCTGTATTTAAAAGCGGTTCTACCTGAGGTAAATATAAATCAAGTATGTCACCTTGCGATTCGTACCCCGTTTGGCATGTATCACACGATTGCGATAAACCTTGATCGCTTGTACCTAAAAGTGGATTACCTAAAGCTGTTACCCCAACTAAACAACTGCTGTCGGCCGGCTGCTTATCTATTTCAAAGCTTTCACAAGGTGAGCCTGTTACTACTTTTTGCGATACATAACGAGATAGAATTTGTTCACTATTAGCTGGGCATTGTTGTGGCGTGCTTCTTAATAACTGACCAATAACGGTATTACCTAACTGCCCTATTGCATAATTTGGACCTTGCTGCAGCGCATTTATATAACTTACATTACCGGTATTATTTAACTTGCTAACACCTTGGCTGTCTGTTGCTTCGTCACTTAAGCCCTTTAAACACGGGTTACCTTGGCAATTTGGAGCATCGTAATAAACAGCTTCTCGCGAGGTAAACCTATCGTCTCGTATGCCTATTAATGCCCTGTACGTGTTGTTTGCTCCACGGTCTGTATAAAAAATGAGTGGTGCTTGGTGCTCATCAAAACTTACAGCAATACCGAGTGGTCTATTATTAGCGTCGACTACAGTAATTTGATTATCTACCTTAGTTTGATGGCGCTTAATAAGGGCATCCCTGACTAAAATCACCCCGCCAATTGAGCCAATAATTAAAATAGTTATAATTAATATAAGCTCAATAGTAAGTATGTACCCTTGTTGATAATGCTTTTTCATATCAGGCTCCTATAACACTTCTACAAGCATTTTAAGTACGTTCATTACTTGTAATGCTGCGGGAAAAAACACCAATACCAAAAACATCGGAAAACAAATTAAGATAATGGGAAAGGTTGTGTGCATCGCTTTTTTGTTTACTTTTTTAGCGAGTAAAATGTTCTTTTTTAGAGCTAGGCCTTCAAGTTGAGCCTCTACTGCTTGGATAAGTGGCGTACCAAGTTTTGACCCTATTAACATTAAGTTGGCGAGCTTTTTAATTCCTAATACGCCGGTTCTTTCAAAAAGTGAATTAAATGCAAATTCACGATCTTTACCTGCGCTTAGTTCGAATAAAAATAACTTTAGCTCTTTGTATAATGGGTGTTTTTGACTTAATCCATGATCAACCGCCAGTGCAAATGAGCGCTCTAGTGAAAATCCAGCGCGCATGTAAACCAGTAAAACCCGTAAAAAAAACTCTAAACTATTATTAATAGTGGTTTGACGTTGATTTTTACGTAATAAAAACCAGCATTCGGGTGCAAAAAAACACATAAAACACAGTAATAATTTAATCGATTGGCTCAGCTCATAACCTGTTAGTTCTATAACCGTAAATACACTAAAAGTAGCAGCCACTTTGAAGCAGTACAGGCTTATTAATATTTTATTAATTTGAATTCCTGCTTGTCTTAATTGACGTTTAGAGATGATGATTAGCGGATACCAATTAATGTTTTTAGTATCGGGTTTATCTAATTCAACTTTAAGAGATTGCCTATGAATATGGATAAATGACCCCATACTTACTAAAAGTCCGATAAGTAAAAGTATATCAATCATAATGTTACCCTTAAGCTAAGGCGTAGCCATAAAAAACCAAATAGCTGACAAAGAAGCGCAACCGTTATAAATGCAATCCCATTAGGGTCGTTTAATAATGGTTCAAACCAGGTTGGATCGGTATAGCTGAATAAAGGAATTAGTGCGTAAGGTAAAAAACCACTAAATACAGCAGCGTATTTAGTGCCCGAAAGCTTAGCTTTTAGCTGTTGGCGGTCGAGGGTCCGAAGCGACATCATGTTGCATACGCTTTTTAGCATATCGGTTAAATCACACTGGCTTTGTGTATGTGTAATGATGCTATGAGCAAACAATCTTACGGTTTCGCAGTTGTATCTTTCAATTAAAGGGGCAAACGACGTTTCGGCATCACTACCCATGCTCATGCGTTGTATTAGTAAGGTGCTTTGTTTTTTTATATATGGGTCTGCATGTTCATCAGCAAACTGCATTGATTGCTGTAGCGATAGCCCAGTGCTTAAACACGATTGTACGGTTTCAATAAATTCTAAAAAATGATGCTCAAATTTTGCTAATTTATAATGAGCCAAGTCAATCACAGTTATAAAACAGGTTACAAAAACCACGATTGAAATAATAAACGCGCTGGTTGATGCCTCTGGATAATATAATTTAGCTAAAAACCATGAGCTACTAGAGAGCGAACACGCCATGCTTATAAACCAAGCGTTACTTATGTTTAAGCCTAGCACTCGTAGTGACAAAGTAAGTACGTCTTTTTCTTCTAAAATATCTACTTTTTTAGCGCTCTGGTTGCTTTTATTTTTAGCATACAAAGAAACCAACACACTAGCTGCAAGTACAAAGGTTATAACCGCCGCTATAGCTAATAAATAATCAAGTTTAGTCATTGTTAGCCTCCGGGTTATTGTGCAGTAATGCTTTTAATTCTTGTGCATTTGCGCCTTGGCCTTTCATAAACTCAATAACACTTGAGTTATCTATTAACTCACTTTGTACTGGCTCTGCTTCGTTAATACTATAAAGCGGGCTAAAATGTGCGCCGCCATTAACACGCTTAATTTCACCAATACTTTTTAGAGTTCGGGTGCCATTAGTTGAGCGAGAAACATGCACAATAAGTTGAATACTCGACGCGATTAGCGAACTTGTATGGGTATCGCTCAGTTGTGCATTGTGTAACTGCACTAAGGTAGATAAACGAATAACGGCATCATTTGCGCTGTTAGCATGTATGGTCGTCATCGAACCTTGGTGACCACAGTTCATTGCTTGGAGCATATCGATTACCTCGCCTGAGCGTACCTCTCCAACAATTATTCTATCTGCGCGCATTCTAAGGGCTGCTTTTACTAAATCTCTTAGGCTAACTGCACCTTTACCATCGCTGTTTGTGTCGTGGGCTTCTAATTGCACAACGTGGTTGTGATGCAAATTAAGTTCAGCGCTTTCTTCAATGGTTACAACACGTTCATTTGGATTAATTGAGTTGGCAAGTACGTTCAATAATGACGTTTTACCAGCCCCGGCATTGCCACACACTAAAATATTAACGCCTGTTTTAACTGCACTTTTTAAAAATGATAAGATGTTTTTATCTAAAAAATGGTTATTAACTAAAAAGTCATCGTTTATTTTTTTATGGTTAAACTTACGAATAGACACAATAGCTGCGCTGGTACACGCAGGCGGTACAATAATATGAACACGGCTACCATCTTTTAGTTTGCCATCAACAATTGGCATAAGCGCATTGACTTGTCGGCCACAACCATCAAGTAAGCGATCAACAAATCGGCGTAAATGGCGTTCGTCATCAAACTTACTGGCTGTGCAAAGTAGTTTGCCTTGTTTATCAATCCAAATATCTTGCGTGTCGTTTATTAAAATATCACTTACCTGATCGTCCAGCATAAACTGTGCAATAGGTCCCAGGCCTTGAATTTCATCAAATACAGCCTGAACAACCTGCTCTTGTTGATGTTGGTTAAATGAAGATTGATTAAATTGTGGAATTTCACTGCACAAAGCAGAGATTTTTTCGAGAACATTACTTGATAAAAGCGCGGTTGGCTCTTGTTCGTACTCTTCGATAACGGCATCGTGCAATAGCTTTTTAAGCTCTTCAAAGGTACTTAAACTGGTTTGAACTTCTTCATGTTTGCTTGATAAATTAAACATAAAAACTCACTTAGCTACATATACAGCTTCATTTTTAACGCCTTTAACCACTTCGATTGTGCGACTGGTTTGTAAGCGTGAAAAGTTTTGCAAACGACCCTGTTCAATGTCATAAGCGCTATGCACAATAATTGAAACTTTGTCGGCGTTATCTATACCCGCCAACGAATAAACATCTTTTGGAAGTACCGCAAGGACTAATGAAACACCGCCCGCAGCAGAATTAGACTCTTTAGCTAAATTATCCATTACGCCACTTTTAGCGGCTTGCGATTTAGGACCTTTTGAAACACCAATAAGCTGTACATCACGGGCAACTGTTCTTACTAAGCGATTAGTTTTAGCGACTATGTCGAGTCGGTCACCTTTGTGTATGCGCGAAAGCGGAATATCTAAGGTGTTTAGTTTTAAAGTATATAAAACACGCCCTGCCGGTATGGCTTCTGATAAATTTTGGCTTTTCGCTCTAATAAAATCGGTGTCGAACAAGGGTTGTTCAACCATTTTGTTAGTTGCTAATTTTTGACCAATTAATGCACGTGGGTTTTGAACGCTCAGTGCAATATTTGAATAGTTACTTGGATCTATACTTTTTTGCTCTACATCGTGAACGGTTACTGTTTGACCGGCTGACATATTTTTGTTTACTACCCAGGCTGTTACGCTATTTTCATCGTTTACCTGTCTAATGCCCAAAGCCGAAGCTAACATGCCAGAGGTGATGAGTAATGTGAGAGCCGCAGTGGTTGCGCCTTTGTTACTTTTACTTTTCATAATATTCCTCCAGAGTAACTTTCACTGCCACACTTTTGTGGCAGTGAGCCTTAAGCTTGGTATTCAAACCTGGTTGCCTTATATTGGGTACCTTGCGTTAGTTACCTTGTGAACCGCCTGCTGCTGTACGTGTTGCAGCATCGCCGCTTGGTGTTGCATTAACAAGTGCGGCACTTTCACTAAAGTCTGATGCAACAAAAGTGAATGAACTGCCATCGCCTGCGTACACATCAACTGAATCCACAAACCCAGAGCCAGACACTTCAGCTGTGCCTTCGGCGTTAATCATGCCGTCAAATACATAGCTTTGGTCAAGTGAGCCAATTGCTTCAGCTACATCTTCAAGTTCACTGGTTACCGAGTCACGTAATGTAGATAAACCAATTACAAGTGCTGCTACCATTGAAGTAGAAAGAATGATTAGCTCTGACGTTAGTACAAAACCTTTTTGCTTTTTGCTATTTAAGTTATGTTTAATAGTTTTCATAATCGTAGCCTTTAAATTAGAAGAGCTTATGCTCACTTTACATATTGCGAGGACCATGCCAGCTATAAATAACCATTAAATACAGTTGGTTATGTTTTTAATGGTTATTGTTTATTAGATGTTTTCATTTTTGATTTGCAAAATGCAAATCAATATTAAAAAATAATTTTTAGATACTTAATGCTAGGTTTACGTTATTGAAAGTATTATTAAAACTGATGGATAGTGTAAGGAGTAAATATTAAAAGCAATCTTGTGAGGTTACGTATAAAACGTAGGATGAGCGTAAGCTTTACTCCTATTTTTGATAAATAATAAAGTGGTTTTGGCTCCTAAATAATGCCAAATTTTAGGTATAAAAAAAGGCCCGAAGGCCTTAAGAATAACAATTACCTAAAACGGAGAGTTTACCGCGCCTAGCAAGTGCTTTTTTATGCGTGGGTTCTGCACGTAAAACTTGCTCATAGTAGCCACAGGCCAATAAATTATTGGTATTCGCTTCTTCAATTAACCCTTTATGGTAAAAATAGGCGGTGCTATTTAAACCAAACTTAACCGAAAGCTCTAAGTAGTTTGAAGCTATAACGTAACTGCCCTGAGCATAATGTATAGAGGCCATTTGCAGGTATGGTGAAGCATGTGTACCAAAAACATCGACGCCGTATTGAGCAATACTTTTTGCTTTAGCTAAATTACCTTGCTCTATTGCTAACGTAACCCCTAAAGTAATTGCATTTAATGGTGGATTAGCTTTATTCAGTAATGTGTTTATAACCTGTTGAGATTGATTAGCACGGCCACTTTTATAAAGTACATATGCCGATATCGACAGTATTGCCGTGTTATCGGGGTGTTCAAGCATTAACTGATTCACCTCATGCACTAGGTTTAAACAGTTACTTGCATTTATACCTTCACACTTTAATGGTTGGGCATTTAATTGGTATTTTTTAACGATGTCACCCAGCGCGTTGTAAGGATTTACTGTTGGCTTGTAATCAATATGAGCGCAACCCGATAAAGTAAGCAGTAAAATAATATAAAATATTCTCATAGCCCTTGCTCCTGTATATAGCTAAGTACTTGGGTGTCGATATTTGCCTGTTCCCACGAACGTAAGGTATTAATTGGCTCACGCACCAGGTTTGGAGTAACAACAATAATTAGCTCGCGGTTGTTTTCACTTTTACTGGTTGTTTCGCTTAACTTTCCTAGCATGCTATTGCCGTTGCCATCAGGTACAAAGTCGTGGCTTGCGTTGTTATCGGTGCTAATTAAGCCACCAATAATAAGAGGTTGTCCGTCTTTTAAACGTGTTGATGTTTGCATGCTGCGTGTATTAAATGCACTGCTATTTAAACTGCTGCCTGTACTCTGTGCAATTTCGGCGGTTAACGTGGTATCGGGTAATGAAATTACTGGGTTTAGATCAAGTGTTATTCTATCTTTGTCGTCAACCATGGCGCGTACATTTAATTCAACTCCGAATGATTTAAATTCTGTACCGCTAAACACCGACCCACTACTACCTTGCTGACCGCTTGTAATTCCAGATGGGCTATAACTTGTAGGTACAGGTACTTCACCACCGACTTTAAACACGGCACTTTCACCGGCTAAAACCGTGATTGTAGGGCGAGAAAGCGTTCGAGAAATACCTTCTTGTTCAAGTAATGAAAATAACATATCAATAGCAAACTGTGAGGTAGAAAGCTGTAAGTTATTAGTTAATTGACCGCCAATTAATTGCAGCGCATTTTCTATTGTTGCAGAGCCAGATTCACGATTAGTCATACCGTCACGGCCAAATAAACCCGCTTCTTTTTCATATCCATTAGAGAGCACGCTAATATCTGGGCGCCATTGCTTTAACCTACGTTGATTTACTTCGTATAGCTGCACCGATACACGCACTTGCGGTAAATCTTCAACTTCAATACTTGATAAAACTTTACCGCCAGCCACTGACAGCAACGTTGCTCTTGCAATATTAGAACTCACATTGCTTAAATTTAATCCTGAGGTAGCATCATTTATTAAACCGCCTGACTCGTTGGCAAGTACTTCAATACCTGAGCTTTTATCCTGCGTTGCGCCGCCCATTAAATTATTAGGATCAAGAGGAGAACCCTGAGTTTGTAATGCTTGCTCTGGTTCGAATAACTTATTAATTGTATTTAATAAGCGCACTAGCTCTATCTGATTTTTTACAGAGCCGGAAAGTAAAAACACATCGTTGTCGTCATTTGATAACTCATCAACCGAGATGCGCTTAATGGTCACTTTATCTGCGCCCATTGATTTAATCACCTCGCTAATACGCTCTTCTTTTGGCTTGGGTGCTTGAGTTACTTTTATTAAATTAATAATAGCGACTTTACTCGAGTTTTGAGAGCTGCCGCCGTTTGCGTTACCCAAGCCTTGCAAGCGTTGAGCAAGTGAATTAAACATACCTTGGTTAGGATTTGAGGTGATAACGGGTTGTGATGCTTGTGAGCTACTGGCATAAAGGTAGTTTTTTGCAGCTTCATAAGCGGCATGACGATAATTTATAGTAGGTACTTCACCACGTAATACAACAGCATGGCGATCAGGCGCTATGGTTAGCTGTACGTCAGGATGGATGTCGTTTAAGGCATTTTCTAGTACGCTGTAGTCTTCGGTTACGCCAAGTAAAAATGTTTCAGAGCTTTTATCGTCGTACCACACCATCATAGATGTACGGCCCAACTTTTTAGCTAAAATTAGTAGCTCACGGCCATTTACCACGTTCACATCAAGTGTTGTTTCGTGGCCAAGTGCAATACGAGAAATATCACGGGTAAACACAAAGCGAGTATGCGTCCATTTAACTAAGTGCGATACTTTTTGTACCCGCTCACCATTTGCATTTTCTATATAATCTAAATGACTTTCACTGCCCATAGCGGTAAAAGATATTAGTAATAGTATAAAAATAAATTTTAACATAAGCCTTTCCCTCAATTTGCTTACTGTATAGGTAGCAAGTATGAGACCAAGGGTTTTTGTATTTATAATCAGTGGATTAAGATGTATAAACGTGTTTTTTATTATTTTGATTCGCAAATTGCAAATCAACAATTCATGAAGAGGTTAACAAAGAAATAAGAGCAGAGGTGTGTGGCGCAAAGCGAGTGAAAGTACGCTTTACGCTAGTTTTAATTAATGCAAAGCGGCTGTAAACGGGATGCTTTCACAGATTTTAGCTTCAGCTATAAGCAGCTCTTCTAGACGAACATCAACTTCTTCTTTTTCAAAGTATTCGTAAGCGAGTTCTACAAATAGGTTTTTATGTTTTTCTTCTGACTTAGCAATAGCAACATAAAAATCTTTTTCTTTACCCTCAGGAAGTGCTTGTGCAACTAAAGAAAAACGCTCGTGGCCACGTGCTTCAATTACACCGCCAACCAGTAATCGGTCCATTAAAAAACCATCACGACCATGTCTAAACAGTGCACGTATTTGTTTTATGTACGGGTCTTTTTTGTCGTCACCTAAGTTTACATCTCGCTCTAAAAGCAATTTAAGTACTTGTTTAAAGTGTATTAATTCTTCTAGCGCTAAGTCGGTCATAGCTTTTACTAATTTACGTTTGTCTGGATAATGCGAAAGCATAGACATAGCCATACCCGATGCTTTTTTTTCTGCAGCGGCGTGATCTTGTAAAAAAGTATTAAAGTCAGCAAGGACAACTTCGGTCCATTCAAATGGGGTGTGGTATTTTAATTCAAACATTTTCTGTACAACTTAAATAATAATGCGGGGATTTTAACGTATTTGATTTAAAAAATCTTGTAAGGCAGTAATTTATCTATCCGTCCTTTAGCCGTAGATTCAACTTTTAACGGGTGTTTAATATCGTTCCACGCGGTAACTTTGCCGCCCATATTCATTTTTTCAAAATCAGTTTTATCACTTTTTAACGCTAAAAAATTGCATAGCTTTTTATAGCTATCAGGCTTTGCTATATCAATGGATAAAAAATCGTTGTCGCGGTTATTAAAGTACGTTTGAGCATCATTAAAATGTTTTTTATAACAGTCTGCTAAGTAACTATCGTCGCTAATATTATTAAGCGAAAGCTCACTAAACGTATTTAAATAACAACGTTTTATATGAATATTAAAGCCCCCGTCTGCACGGGTTAAATTAGTGTGCATACGCGTTAAAAGCTGTTTTATTGATACAAGCCATGCACCAAGTTCGCGCTCTAAATAAATAAACTTAGAGTCTGGGTAATGAATATCAAGCGCTTTAAAGTCATTAAATATGGGAGTGTCGGCAATCGCGTTAGCATTTTCAAAACAAGCATTAGTATACGCGGTATGCGCCGTTGTAATACCAAGCTCTAAAAATGCGTGGCACACACTAGTAGTGCCGGTACGTGGTAAACCTATTATAAATATTTTGCTCATTAACTTTTCTTTAATTATCCGCGTGTCACTAGCAATACAAAGGCGCTAACAATAATCACTAAAAATGTAGTAATGGTACCAATTTGGCGATATTTCAGGCTTTTTTCTACTATGCCTAAATTTTGAAACACACGGCCTATTAATAACGCACCACCTAATATATGACAGTAATGGCTAGCAAGCCCTTGGTACTCTGCCAAAAAAAGTAAAATTAAAGCAATTGGAACGTACTCCATAAAGTTAGCGTGGGCACGCACAGCACGTTGTAGCGTTGCGTTACCATTATCACCAAGTGATATCTGCTCCGCGCGGCGCACTTTTATTACGTTAAAGCTCAAATAAATGTAAAAGAATGCAAGTAATGCAGCATAAGTTGAAATGATCACGGCGTTTTCCTGTTATTTTTATCGCATAAGCATGCGCTTTATTATTGTGGGCGTGATAATAACATATAAATTTGAGCAGCATTATCAGAAGTTTAATAAATGCCTATGCTAAGCTAAGGGTATTAAGTAAGTAGAAAAATACATAAGGATTTTATGTTTGTACCTCGCAAAGTAGCCGACAGTTACCGTGAAATGATTAACAGTATTGGCTTTTACCCTTCTATGCTTTCAGTGGGCTTTTTAGTATTTGCCATTATAACTATGTCGGTTGAATATTTAGCCCCTATTGAGCAGCTGAAATCGTTTATATCAGTTGTACTTGTTGATAGCGCAGAAAACGCGCGTACTATTTTAAGCACTTTAGCGGGGAGTATTATTTCGCTTACCGTGTTTAGTTTTTCGATGGTAATGGTGGTTTTAAATTCGGCCAGTGCGAGTTTATCGCCCCGCGTAGTGCCTGGGCTTATTACGCGTAAATCACACCAAATGGTTTTGGGCTTTTATTTAGGCAGCATAATTTACTCAATTATTATGCTTATAAACATTAATAAACTTGAAGGTGGCAGTACGGCTATTCCTTCAATTGGTGTGCTGTTTGCACTTGTTTTTGGCTTGATTTCATTAGGTTTATTTGTATTTTTTATACATTCAATCTCTCGCGCCATTCAGGTTGATAACGTATTAAATGGCTTGTTTAGCCAAACTAAAAACGAAATTAAAACAATAATACTAAGACAACAAGAGAACCCAGTTGAAGACTTTCCAGACTTTAGCAAGTGGCATTCGGTTAGCAGTAAAACGGAAGGGTATTATAAAGGCGTACATACCGATAAGCTGTGTGCCATTTTGGCAGAGCAAGATATAAAGGTGTATATCTCTGTTAATCAAGGCTATTTTACAGTTAAAGGTTACCCGTTTTTAAAATGTAATAAAGATATAGCAAACGATGAAGAGTTGATAAATAAAATTCTCGACTGCTTTATTTTTTATATAGAAGAGTACATTAGCGATCATTACCGTTATGGGTTAACGCAAATATCCGAAATTGCGGTTAAGGCAATGAGCCCGGGTATCAACGATCCCGGTACTGCGGTTAAATCAATTGATATGCTGAGTATTTTACTTATCCAAAGGCTGTCAATTAACGATATTAACTACTCGTTTAAGCACAGTGATAATGCCCCATTGTTGTACCTTCATGAAACAAGCTTTGATGAGTTATTACACGACAACTTTACACCGCTACGTAATTACGCCAAAGGCGATGCATACGTAATGACAAACGTGCTTGAGGCATTTAAAAACATTTTGTTTGTTGCCCATAAAGATACCGATGCACGCAACAGTTTATTTAATTATTTAAATGCAATTGTTGATGACATAAATGAGCATGTAACTAATGAATACGACAGACGCGAAGTGACTAATATGCTCAACTCAATAGCGCGTATCAGCCAAGAGCAAGGTGAGAAGTTGGTGGCACGTTTTGAGCACCACTAGGGCGTGTTGAATTATTTGGATTGAAATTTGTTCAATCTAGGGGCGATTAAATCGCGGCGCGAGGTTTGTAACCTAGTGGGCTAAGTAAAAACCGAGCAAAGCTTCCGCGTCCTGCTCACGCCCCTTACCTACATCCTGTAGGCAACAAAGAGTTAATCGTCCCTAGGAAGAACCTATATTTTAATCTATGTAGTACACAGCATAGCTTGAGGCAGTAACTTTAATCTCTCCAGCATGGTAGGCATCAGGTACATAGTTACTTGGTGCGCTATCAGCCATCATTACTTTTTCTGCACGCATGTACGGCTGCGACTGCACATTGAGTGGACTTAGTGACGCGCTATATAATCCTTTTAAATCAACGCCATAATCTTCACTAAACTCTTTTGCTGCATCCCGTGCATCTTTAATTGCTAACTTTTGCGCTTTTTTATGCAGCTCGTTGTAGTTACTTGCTAAAAATTGAGTTTGATTAATTTCGTTAATACCGTTGTTAACTAAGCTTTGTAGTAACTCAGGGTATTTATTTATATCGCTAAGCTTTACAGTTAATGTACGAGAAACCTTAAAGCCTTTAAATTCTTGATTACCGGTAGTGCGGTTGTATTGGCTATCACGGTTTATTGAGATTTGCCCGGCGTTTATATCTCCCTCTTTAACACCAATTTCTTTTACGAGCTTAATTGCTTTAGCGATGGTTAAGTCGGTTTTATTTTTAGCAGCAATTAAGTCTTTATCAACTTCGGTAATACCTACGCTAAGCTGTACGTAATCTGGCATTGTGGTAAGAGTCGCTTCGCCCTTAACATAAATATGAGGAGCATCGGGAGTCGCTGCCGCAAGTGCATCAAAACTAAGTACGTTTAAAGCCAGTGCACTACCTAAAACAAGAGTCAGTGTTTTCATTAAGTCGATCCTTTAATTATGTAAAAGCAAGTAAACACCGTACGCGGTTAATTAAATATGAACAAGCACAAAAAAACAGGCAATTGCCTGTTTTTTATTAAGTGTTGTTACTGCGCTACAACACTGTTTACTTTTAATTACGTATAAACGTTATTAAACACTACAACGTTTATAGTTACGGTATTTTGGTAACCAGTAATTTTTGTCGATTGCTGCCCATAACGCATCATCAGTAATCTCAAGAGCAACGCCCTCCTCGATTGCTTTTTTAGCAATGGCAAATGCAATACGCTTACTTAGCGTTTCAATTTCAGTCAAGGCTGGTAATAAACTACCTTTACCCGTATTGGCTCGCGGCGACGACTCTGCAAGCATTTCGCTAGACACACTTAACATAGCATCTGTAATGCGTGTCGCTTTAGCGGCAATAACCCCTAAACCAATACCCGGGAAAATATAACTGTTGTTACATTGTGGGATTGGGAACGTTTCGCCATTGTGTTCAACCGGATCAAACGGGCTACCTGTTGCAACAAGCGCTTTACCGTCAGTCCACTTAATCACATCAGCAGGATGCGCTTCTACCTGCTTAGATGGATTACTCAATGGGAAAATAATTGGCTGTTCACAACCGGCGTGCATTGCACGAATAGCTTGCTCAGTAAACAAACCAGGTTGGCCTGAAACACCAATTAAAATGTCTGGTTGTGCACAGTGCATAACATCAAGAAGTGATGCGTATTCACCGCTGTAAGTCCAATCACTTAACGAGCCTTGCGGTTGTGCAAGTGCTTGTTGGAAATCGCGTAAGCCTTCCATACCCTCTGAAAGTAGGCCAAAACGGTCAACCATAAATACTTGGCTACGCGCTTGAGCTTCTGTAATACCTTCAAAAACCATTTGGCTAATAATTTGCTCAGCAATACCACAACCAGCAGAACCTGCACCCACAAAAACTACTTTTTGTTGGCTTAGGGTTGAATTTTTAACACGACACGCAGCAAGTAAAGAACCGACCGTTACAGCCGCAGTACCTTGAATGTCATCGTTAAAGCTACAAATTTCATTGCGGTAGCGCTTAAGTAACGGCATTGCATTTGGCTGTGCAAAATCTTCAAACTGAAGTAATACATTTGGCCAGCGACGTTTAACCGCTTTAATGAATAAATCTAAAAACTCATCGTATTCGTCTTGAGCAATACGCTTATGGCGTGCACCCATGTACATAGGATCGTTTAAAAGCTTTTCGTTATTAGTACCCACATCAAGCATTACAGGCAATGTGTATGCTGGGCTTATACCACCACACGCAGTGTAAAGTGACAATTTACCAATTGGGATACCCATGCCACCAATACCCTGATCGCCTAGGCCTAAAATACGCTCGCCATCGGTTACAACAATAACTTTTACTTTACCTTTGGTAGCGTTGCGTAAAATGTCGTCAATTTGGTAACGATCTTCATACGAAATAAATAAGCCACGTGCGCTGCGATAAATGTCTGAGAATTTTTCACAAGCATCCCCAACTGTAGGCGTGTAAATGATTGGCATCATTTCTTCAAGGTGGTCACGCACTAAACGGTAGTAAAGTGTTTCGTTGTTATCTTGAATCGCACGTAAGTAAATATGTTTATTAAGGTTGTCGGTAAAGCTAGAATACTGCTGATAACAACGCTCAACTTGCTCTTCTATTGTTTCAAAGCGAGGAGGAAGTAAACCAGCAAGATTGAAATTTTCGCGTTCTTTTTTACTAAAGGCGCTGCCTTTATTTAATAGCGGTGTTTCAATTAGGCCAGGGCCAGAATGATGAATATATAAGTAGTTAGGATCAGTATTAGTTGTCATATTTCCAGGCTTTAACGGAGTCTTAAGTTATGATCTGTCATTATCAGTGTTAAAGGTTTAATTGCAACGACAATTAAGCTAGTCAGACCATTGAGAGAAAATACATGCGGGCTTCACTGCCCACATGCATATTATACATAATTTAAAATTGTATAGTGGCGTTATTATCAGTTAAATCAGATAACGCAACACCTTCACGGCGAGGGTCCGCACCACCATATAAGGTATTATTTTTAACTTCAACTGCGTGTAAGCCTGAGTTTAAATCAATAATACGTACATTGTGGCCACGTTTAGTAAGCGCAGGCGCAATGGCTTCAATGGTTGTGCCTTTTTCAAGGCTGGTGTAATCGTTACGATTTGTTGTACGCGGTAAGTTAATAGCGTCTTGTGCTGATAAATTCCAGTCAATAACACCCACAACAACTTGTGCAACGTAATCTATGATACGACTACCGCCAGGTGAGCCTACAATTAAACGTAAGCTGCCATCTTTATTAAATACCATTACCGGTGACATAGAGCTACGCGGGCGTTTACCAGCCTCTACACGGTTTGCTACAAGCTTGCCGTTTTTACGTGGCGATAACGAAAAGTCAGTTAGTTGGTTATTTAAAATAAAGCCATTAACCATAACCGTAGAGCCAAACGCCATTTCAATTGAACTGGTCATTGATACGGCATTACCTTTACTATCTACAATAGAGACATGCGAAGTAGAAGGTAACTCGTATGAATCATCCATTGCATAACTTAAGTACCCTACTGGATTACCGGCTACGGCTTTTTGGTCTGTTTCGGTAATTAATTTAGCGCGTGAGGCAATGTAATCTTTGTTTAAAAGCTCTTTTGTAGGTACTTGAGTGAAATCGGGATCGCCCATGTACATATCGCGATCGGCAAATGCAATACGCGAAGCTTGGCTAAAGTAATGAATCGCTTTTTCGCCATTTGGTTTAAGTGCACTCATATCTTTATGCTCAAGTAGGCCAAGCATTTGTAGTACTGCTACACCGCCACTACTTGGTGGCGCCATAGAACACACGTTATAAGCACGGTATTGTATACATACCGCATCGCGTTCTTTACTTTTGTAATCTGCTAAATCTTCCACACTTAATTTACCAGGGGCAATTTTAGAGTGCTGTACAGCATTAACCATTTGTTTAGCGTTTTCGCCTTTGTAAAATGCATCAATGCCCTGCTTTGCAATGTCTTTGTATAAATCAGCAAGTGGTTGATTCTTTTTAACGCTACCCGCTTCGATTAATTTACCATTTGGGTAAAAGTATTCGTTAATAATCGGCATACTCAATACGCCTGGGTTTAACTGGCGTGCTAATAAGCCATGTAAACGCGGCGAAATTACAAAGCCTTGCTCTGCAAGTTCAATAGCCGGTTTAAAAAGCGCTTCCCACGGCAATGTACCGTATTGTTTATGCGCGCTTGCAAAGGCATGTAAAATACCAGGCACACCAACAGAGCGTCCGCCTACTACAGCTTCAATCCATTTAACGGCTTTACCGTGCTTATCTAAAAACAGCGTTTCGTCTGCATTTGCAGGTGCTGTTTCGCGGCCATCAAAACTAGTCAGCTTATTGTTTGCTTTGTTGTAGTACATCATAAATGTACCACCGCCAATACCTGACGATTGCGGCTCAACTAAAGTAAGCACTAGTTGAGTAGCAATGGCAGCATCTACGGCACTGCCGCCTTGGGCTAAAATTTGTTGACCGGCTCTTGAGGCATATGGATTTGCCGCAGCAACCATGTATTTATCACCTTGCACCACTTTTTTATGGATTAATCCAGTAGCGGCTTCAGGTTCGCGAGTTTCAATTTGAGTTGCTTGCTGTGCAAATGAAGGCAGTGATACTGCGCACAGTCCAATGGCAAATAATGAGTTAAGTTTAAAATGCATAAAAATACTAAAAACACTTAATTACGTAGTTGTATTTGGCATCTTAAAGTTAAACGGGCACAATATGCAAAAATTTTGACTAAAAAAATATAATAAAATGCTTAATTTACCTATTCAACCACGTTATATATTACCGCCTATTATTCTGCTGCTATTTAGTACCATTTTTGCTGCATTTGATTTAAATAATTTACTTGAATTTAACCGAAGCCTAATTGATGAAGGCGAACTGTGGCGAATCTTTTCTAGCCAATTTGTTCATGCTAATTGGGCTCATTTGGGATTAAATGCCAGTGGTGTTTTATTAATATGGCTTTTACATGGCGAATACACATCACCTACTCGCTACGCTTTTAACACAAGTGCGCTAGCACTGTGGTGTGGGCTCGGCGTGTACTGGTTTTGCCCAAACATACATATTTACACCGGATTAAGTGCTCTGCTGCATGGTGTAATTATTTGGGGGGCAGTTAAAGACATAACTGTAGGGCTTAAGTCGGGTTATTTATTATTTGTAGGCGTATGGATTAAAATAGCGTTTGAGCAATTTAGCGGCCCTAATGCTGATATTGGAAAGCTTATTAACTCCACTGTGGCTATTGACGCACATTTAATTGGTGTAATTGGCGGGACTCTGCTTGCCATACCACTGGCTATAGAGCTCCTTAAAAAGAACTTTAAAAAGAAAAAATAAAGTTAGATTTTGTTCAACCCAATAAAAACGCCGCATTGGTTAACTAAACCAATGCGGCGTTTTTGTTTTTATACTTTAAGAATTAAAGATTAAAGCGTTTCTTTAAATAACTTATGAATACGTCGGTATTCGTCTAACCAACTTGAAGGCTGTACAAAACCATGTGGTTCAACAGGGAATATAGCTGTTTCAAAGTTTTGCTTTTCTAGCTCTATTAAGCGCTGTACTAAACGCACTGAGTCTTGAAAAAACACGTTATCGTCAACCATGGGTGCGTTAATTAATAAACGTTTGTTTAAACCCTCAGCGTAATAAATTGGCGAGCTGCGCTCATATGCAATCGGGTCAACATCAGGATGGTTTAATATATTAGCCGTATAACCTGTGTTGTAATGTGCCCAGTCGGTAACAGGTCGTAGTGCTGCACCCGATTGAAATAACTCAGGCGCGGTAAACAATGCCATAAAGGTCATAAAGCCGCCATATGAGCCGCCATAAGTGCCGACTGCTTTGGTATCAACATTGGCATTTTGCGCCATCCATTTAACGCCATCGGCTAAATCTTGTGTTTCAGGTGTGCCCATTTGACGATAAATCGCGGTGCGCCAATCACGGCCGTAACCTTTAGATGCGCGGTAATCCATATCCATTACTATGTAACCTTCATCAGCTAGCAATGAATGAAACATAAATTCACGAAAATAAACCGAAAACCCCATATGTGAATTCTGTAAGTAACCCGCGCCGTGGTTAAAAATAATCGCTTTACGATTTTTACCTACTTCACCCTCAACGTAATCTGCTGGGTAATATACTTTTGCATATATTGGTTGATCTGTATGGCTCGATGGCACAGCAACAATTTTAGGGGCAGTTAGCTTTTTAGCTAAAAACTCATCCGACACAGTATGGGTTAGTCGCGTTGCTTTTGTATTGGCTTGAGCATCAGCTACATAAAGCTCATTAGGCATGGTAATTGTAGAGTGCTTAAGGAGTAACTTGCTTTCATCTGGGCTTAACGTGTAATCAGTCATGCCATTTAAGTCAGTAACTTGCTCGCTGTTACCTGTTTGCGGGTTAACACGGTAAATTTCGTACAGACCTGGGTGCTCAACATTCGCTTTATAATAAATTGCGCTGTCGTCGCTGGTAAGCGTTAAGTTAGAAACCTCAAATTGGCCTTGTGTAAGCGCGGTTGCTTTACCGTTAATTGGTTTTTTATAAAGCTGGCTGTAACCTGACTCTTCCGATAGGTAATAAAGCGTGTTTGAGTTATGTAACCAACCAAAGTCGTTAAACGCGTAAGCAATCCATGCATCGTCATGCAGGCGATGTTGCGAGACAAGTTTGTTGTTTTTAAAATCAACGTTCGCAAGCCAGCGGTCTTTGTTGTCCCATGCTTCAAGCATGACAGCTACTTGCGAGCCGTCATCGTTCCATACTATTGGGCTTTGATCAAAGCCCCAGTCCATAATAAGGTTAATGCCACGAGGCGCTTTTTTAGACTTATATGTTTTACCTTTGCGTGCATAGTTTTCTTTTTTAACTGCGGCTAAAACATCTTCATCAAAGCCCGGTAAGGTATTAAAGCTAAGTGGTGTTTGCTCTTTGTTAGTTAAATTGATGTACACAAGCTTTGAGGTTTCTTCTTTAGCATCGGCTACACGGCGGCGTGCTTTTTTAGGTTCTATAGTGGCGTCATTTGTAATGTAGTTAGGCATAATATCGCCATCACCGCGCCAATCTGTTTGCTTTTGTACAACGACTAACAGCGCATCACCATTTGGCGAAAGCTGTGCTTCTGCAACTTTATTACCATCACCTAAGTAGTAAGCCGTGTTAGCAATTGAATTGTTTTGTTCATTAATTTGCTCATTACGTGCTTGCTTATCTTTTTTATTTTTTTGTTGAAGCGCCACAAACTTAATCAATTTATGCTGCTCTTTAGCAATATACGTACTTGGCTCTTCAATACCTTTTGGCTTATCAGTAAGTTTTAAGTTAGCAAGCTCGCTCGTTAAGCCTGTTTTTAAATCAACTTTAAAAAACACATTGCCTTGGCGGTAAACTAAATCGCCATTATTTAAAAATTGTGGTTTAGATTCGCTTGCTGATGTCGCTGTAATTTGTTTAAGTTCACCGGTTTTTAGGTTTTTAACAAACACATTGCCTTTAAACGTGTAGGCCGCCATTGTTTTATTTTTTGAATAAACAGCTTTATTTGAACCCACAGTATGAAGTTTATTAAGTGCAATTTGCTCTGCTGTTTGGCTAGTAACAGATTGGCTAAATAAATCGCGTAGTGTATTACCTTGCTCTTTTTGAGCATAAATAATAGTAGCCGAATCGCTAGCCCAATAAGCGCTCTCTGGCTGATTGCCCATCCAATCCGGATCAGCCATTGCTTGTTCTAACGTTATTTTTTGTGAGCCGATATCTGCTGGCGTGTTTACAACCGCAGCAACCGATGTTGCTGGTAAAGCACTTTGCTGTGTTGATGAGGTGTTAGCGGTCGCGCTACAACCTGCAAGCATGACACTTGAGGCAACAGCTAAGGCCACTAACGTTTTAGATGAAGAAAAATTAAAAATCATAGTGCTTCTATACGGTTATTATAATTAAGCCGTATTTAAGCAGAAGCACTCAAGTTATTGCAATTTTTTAAGATAAATAGCCATTAAACAGGGTAAAGCTCAGTTTACTAGCGGATCCCCTGTTAATAGGCGTTATTCAACTATTAAATCAAGCCACACCAGTCGATGATCGCTTGAAGCATTTCTGTCTTTAATTAACCGATATTCACTACTCGTTTTAGTTGGCCAAAACACACCACCGTCTTTAACTTTTAAGCCGTAGTTTGACGGTAAAACGTAATCAACACGCGCTTGCCAATTAGCACTGTAATTTTGTGCATAAGGCACAGCATACTGCTCTTTAGCGCCCTTACTTTTTGGAACAAAGTGAGCGTTTATCAATGGATTTTTAAGTAGTTGGTCGGTGGTATTTGTGCGGGCTTTATCGCCCTCTGGTGCGGCATTTAAATCGCCTAAAATAACAAACCGAGAGTAAGTTTTTAAACCGCCCTTTTCGCCTTTATCATCGTAAATATACTTAGCGTTTGAAACGTAATCGGCAATTAACCTTACTTCATCGTGGTTACGTTTGCCGTTCCTGTCCTCTTCACCGTCAAATACAGGGGGTGTTGGGTGAGATGCAATAACATGAATGGTTTTATCATTTACGTTAATAGGTAAATCCCAAAACGATTTAGAGCTAAGTCTTAACGCTTGCCATTCTTGTGCGTTATACCAGTTTTCGCCTGTTTTAGGCATTACGGGCATTTGTGCATTTGGCATGTCTTTATATTTAAAGGTTTGAAGGGTTCTTACTTTATCAAAATCGATTGGGTATTTTGACAAAATAGCCATACCGTAATGGCCTTCAAAAAAGCCAAAACCCTGTGCATCGCCCATCACGCCATTTTTCTTGCCATCGTTATCTAAATCAAACTCAGTGGCTAGGCCTGTATTTACAGGGGCAATATAAGAGTAAGGGTAATTAATAGCGGCTTGTTTTTGCTGACCTACATTTAAATAATGTTGATTAAAGTATTCAATTCCCTGCTCTTTTGGGATGTAATCAAATTCGTTAAGTAAAATAATATCAGGGCGAACACGTTGAATAATTTCCGCTATGTTCTTAATTTGCTGGTGGTTTGCTTTAAGTGCATTAACTAAAGCATCACTTTTAACTTGCTTACCTTTAGGGGTGTGATTAGTTGCATCCATACTTACATTAAAAGTAGCAACACGAAGAGAGTCTGATGCAAATGCACTGTTACTAAAAAAAGGACTAAAAGAAGCGGCAACAAGTAGTGCGCTATAAATTGCTTTAAGTTTCATTAAATAATTTCACTGTAAAATTTTAGACTCAATCATTATTTCACAATCTAGGTAACCTTGCGCTTTTTTTAAGTACAAAAAAAATGCCGAGCAAGCTCGGCATTTAATAAAACGGTTAGCCATTTAATGAAGGATTAAATTTGCCGCCGCTTTTAAAATACCTGGGTAGTCTTGCTCAGGTAAATATTCAGTAAGCTCACCTAATTTATCTGCTAGGTCGTTCATGCTAGTGGCCGATACGTTTATATGGCCCATTTTACGGCCTGGTTTTGCAGTTTTACCGTACCAATGGCTAGTCACATCTGCGTATTTTAGTACGTCAGCTGGAATATTAGGTTGCCCTAGTACGTTTATCATCGCGGTAATGTGTTTAAGCTCTGTATTACCAAGCGGTAAACCTGCAACAGCACGCATGTGGTTTTCAAACTGTGAGCAATGGCAGCCTTGTTGCGTCCAGTGGCCTGAGTTATGTACACGCGGTGCAATTTCGTTAACGAGTAACGTGCCTTGTACATCAAAAAACTCAATTGCTAACACGCCAACGTAGTTAAGCTCGTTTGCTATTTTTGTAAATGCATCGTTTGCTTGCGCTTCAACGCTGTGATTATTTTTACCGGCAATAGAAAGCGTTAATACACCATTTGTATGCTCGTTTTCTGTTAGCGGATAAATAGCAACGTTACCGTGTTTATCGCGCGCACCAATAATAGATACTTCACGATCAAACGGGATCATTTTTTCTGCAATAATTGTATGTGGCGCAAGTTCGGTGCCCGATGCAATAAAATCAGACATTTGTGACCAAATTTCGTCTATTTGACTATCCGATTTTAAACGCCATTGGCCTTTTCCATCGTAACCCGCTTGGCATGTTTTAATAACAAGTGGCTTGCCTAGGATTTTAACTGCGTGTTCAAGATGCGCTTTTTCAGTAATTAATTGATACGGCGCACAAGTTACGTTTGTTTTATCAAGCAATGCTTTTTCAAGCGAGCGATCACCACCGGTTTTAATAGCGGCTTTCCCTGGGTAGAACTTATTGCTGTTACAGCAAAGTGTTAGTACGTCATCAGGAATGTGCTCAAACTCTGCAGTAATTGCATCAGCGTTTAATATTGCTTGCTCAAGTGACGTGCTATAAACCTCACCAGTTAGCGGATGCTTAATTTGCTTGCTGCCTACATCGTATGCAACCACGTTTAAATTAAGCGGCGCGCCTGCAAGACTCATCATACGTGCAAGTTGCCCAGCACCTAATATTAAAATATTCATTATTACTCTGCAGGGTTTGGATTAGCTAATATAGTGTCGGTTTGAGCTTTACGAAACGCTTCAATTTTTGCAAAAATTTCTGGATTTTGACACCCTAAAATTTGTGCGGCTAGTAAACCTGCGTTTGCTGCGCCCGGCTCACCAATTGCAAGTGTGCCCACTGCAACGCCTTTAGGCATTTGGCAAATAGATAAAAGTGAATCAACACCATTTAATGCTTTTGATTTTACAGGCACGCCCAGTACAGGAAGCGACGTAAAAGCAGCAGCCATACCTGGTAAATGAGCCGCGCCGCCAGCGCCAGCAATAATAACTTTAATACCGCGTTCTGCGGCTGAACTTGCGTAATCAGCAAGTAATTGAGGAGTGCGGTGTGCAGACACGACTTTAGTTTCGTACTTAATGCCAAAATGCTCAAGCATAAGTGCTGCATGTTCCATGGTTGGCCAATCTGATTTAGAACCCATAATAATGCCAACAGTCATAAATACTCCTCAGTAATGTATTTTTAAAATAGCGGACTTATGTCCTGTTTAAGCCGGGTATTATACCCAAAGCCATATTAATTGCGACTAATACAAAGCCACAAAAACAAAAAAAGCCATGTTTAAACATGGCTTTTTAGGGTTAACGGGTAAATAGCTAATTAAGCTTCTTTACTCGCTAGGTATTCTGCGTAGTTGCCTCTAAAGTCAATGATTTTACCATCTTTAACTTCCCAAATTCGGGTAGCTACCGATGATACAAATTGACGATCGTGCGATACAAACATTAATGTACCTTCGTAGGCTTCAAGTGCTAAGTTAAGCGCTTCAATAGATTCCATATCCATGTGGTTGGTTGGCTCATCCATTAGCAGTATGTTTGGTTTATGCATCATAATTTTACCAAACAGCATGCGGCCTTGCTCACCACCTGAAATTACTTTAACTGACTTTTTAATATCGTTTTGAGAGAACAACATACGACCTAAGAAGCTACGAACCACTTGCTCGTCGTCGCCTTCTTGTTGCCATTGCTCCATCCACTGAAACAAGTTCATGTCGGTTGCAAACTCATCTGCGTGATCTTGCGCGTAGTAACCAATATTTGCATTTTCTGAGAACTTAAACTCACCGGCTTTAGGAGCTAAGCGCCCTGCTAATGTATTAAGTAATGTTGTTTTACCAACACCATTTTCACCAATAATAGCAATACGTTCGCCAACTTCTACTAAACCTTCAAGTCCAGAAAACAACGTATTGTCCTCAAAACCTTGCGTTAAGTTATTCATTTCAAGCGCGTTTCTGAATAACTGCTTTTCTTGGTCAAAACGAATAAACGGCGTTTGGCGTGAAGACGCTTTAACTTCGTCTAACTGAATTTTGTCGATACGTTTAGCGCGCGATGTTGCTTGCTTAGCTTTAGATGCGTTAGCAGAGAAACGTGATACAAACTGTTGAAGTTCAGCAATTTGGTTTTTCTTTTTCGCGTTTTCGCTAAGTAGTTGCTCACGTGCTTGCGTTGCTGCAAACATGTATTCGTCGTAGTTACCTGAGTAAATACGTAGCTCACCGTAGTCAATGTCGGCCATGTGAGTACACACAGAGTTTAAAAAGTGACGGTCATGCGAGATGATTATCATGGTACAGTCGCGTTGGTTTAACACGTCTTCTAACCACTTGATGGTGTAAATATCCAAGTTATTGGTAGGCTCATCAAGTAGCATTATATCTGGGTCTGAAAACAACACCTGTGCAAGTAGCACACGTAGTTTAAAACCAGGTGCAATTTCTGACATTGGGCCAAAGTGTTGGTCTGTGCCAATACCTACGCCTAATAGAAGCTCGCCTGCTTTAGATTCAGCAGAGTAACCATCCATTTCAGCAAACTCAGTTTCAAGATCGGCTACTTTCATACCATCGTCTTCACTCATTTCTGGTAAAGAGTAAATACGGTCGCGTTCTTGTTTTATTTTCCACAGCTCTTTGTGACCCATGATCACAGTATCAATTACTGAGTATTCTTCGTAGGCAAACTGGTCTTGGTTTAGTTTAGCAACACGTTCATTTGGATCAGTACTTACATTACCTGAAGACGCTTCGAGCTCACCACTTAGAATCTTCATAAATGTTGATTTACCACAACCATTTGCACCGATTAAACCGTAACGGTTTCCGTCGCCAAATTTTGCTGAGATATTTTCAAATAATGGTTTAGCACCAAATTGCATGGTGACATTAGCTGTACTAATAATAGCGCTACCCTCCAAAGGAGTAATGATGTATTTAAATTGCGCGCAGTTTAAACCAAAATGGCCTGTTTTTCTATGAAAGTTTAAAGGCAAACCTCGTCGTTTAAGGCAATTATTATCACTGAGCTACTCGTAATTAAAATAACAAATTAGATTTAGTGTTTTTGCAAATTATTATTCAATTTAGATAAATTAAAATTCATAAATACATTCATAATAAACCGATATGAGCGTTTAGAATTTGGTATATATATTAGGGTCTGTTGATCTTTTAAGGTTAAATTTTCAGCAGTCTGTTTGGTATTAAGGCAAGGCAGAGTCTATGTAGTGTGGTTATTCCCCATAAATGGGCGATAACGTAGCATTAATGCCAAACAGGCGCTGCCCAAAGGGGTCTTCCTAGGGGCTATTTACTCTTTGTTGCTCGGTTTTTACTTAGCCCACTAGGTTACAAACCTCGCGCCGCGATTAAATAGCCCCTAGTTTGAACAAATTTTAATCCGCAAAGATCAACAGACCCTAGCGTAAAAACACTTTTAACGTGTTTGTGTGTTTACTTAACTCATTTTTGTACAACCTATAACAATAAAAAGTTATATTTATGAAAATAAAGCACTTTTAGAGCTTTTGCACTAGTCGCTATTTTTTAATCAAGATGAAATTAATTCAAATTAGAATTTTAACACACCACTTATCACTAATCCTTTTTACCTACAAAACAACTAAAAAAACAAACCTCAGCAACACCTGAAAAGCAAAATTAACCTCGAGTGAATGTCAATTAAGTTTGCCGTCCAATTTTGTTGATTTTTTTTCACTTTTGAGCCGTTTATTGCTTTGTTAATCTTCGAACCTGAATTTTTACCTACGTAAAAACACTGAAATTTACACAGGGCAACACACAAGATGAGCAAAAAATTAGCGACACTGATTAGCGCAAGTATTGTATTAGCACCCGCTGTTTCGGCGGTAGAGTTATACAAAGATGATAAAAACACTCTAAAAGTAGGTGGATATCTTGATGTGCGTGTAATTAACACACAAAACGAAACCGAAGTTGTTAACGGTACTTCGCGCATTAACTTTGGCTTTACCCGAAAGCTCAAGAAAGACTGGACTGCCCTTGCACTCGTAGAATGGGGTGTAAACCCTGTTGGCAGCAGCGATATAATTTATAATAATCGTTTTGAATCAATTCAGGACGAGTTTTTGTATAACCGTTTAGGTTACGCAGGCCTTTCACACGAAAAGTACGGTCAACTTACCATTGGTAAACAATGGGGTGCATGGTACGACGTAGTTTATGGCACAAATAATAGCTTTGTATGGGATGGTAATGCAGCTGGCGTTTACACCTATAACAAAGACGATGGCGCTGTAAATGGCACTGGCCGTGGTGATAAGTTAGTGCAGTACCGCAATAGCTATAACGATTTTAGTTTTGCAGTACAAGCGCAGCTTAAAAACAGCGAATTTTATACCTGTGACGTAAGCGATATTTCAGAAGAAGAATGCGAAACGCTATGGAACTCTGGCGATAGTGCAGCCCAAGAAGTTGAATTTAACTACACATTTGGTGCATCTGTAACATATACCCCTACCGATATGCTCACGCTTACAGCGGGTATTAACCGTGGCGAGTTTGATTTAACGTTTGGCGATGGTTCTACTCGCAATGTTGAAGATTTAATTTACGGTGCAGGCATTATGTGGGGCAACATTGATAAGCCCGGCCTATACGTTGCTGCCAACGTAAATAAAAACAAAAACCACGACACCGATAATATTGGTCGCTTAATTGATGACGCAATAGGTGTAGAAACATTTGCATCTTACCGCTTTGATAACGATTTTCGCCCTTTTATTGCCTACAACGTGTTTGATGCCGGTGATGACTACGTAATTCAGCCAAACTTTAACGCCGATCCAGACGATGTATTTAAGCGTCAGTTTGCTGTTATTGGCCTTCACTACTTAATTGACGAAGACACTATTGCCTACGTAGAAGCGCGTAAAGACTTTAGCGACTTTGAAAGTGATAACGACGATCAACAAGCACAAATGGAGCAGTCGGAAGATGACGGTATAGCATTTGGTTTTAGATATAAGTTCTAAATATAAGCTCTAAATATAAGTTAAAAAACGACTACAACTTCCCTAAGCACAACCCTTTTAGCCCTTTTAACTTTTTTAACTGGGCTTTTTTTATTCCGCCATACTTTTTTCAATACTCAATTTTGCATTTAAGGCTATTTCAACAAATGCATTAACAGCCGCATTGGTATCTGCTTTTTTAATTTGTAATAGCACCGGGATTTGCGTGAGTACGTCGCTCAGTTTTATAAAATGGCACCCTTCACTATATAATTTACGTACGCAATAAGGCGCAATTGCCACACCAAGGCCAGCAGCCACTTCAGTAACTAATGTTTGCATATGCCTAGGTTGGCTAATAATGTTCGGTGAAAAATGAGCTTGTTTGCATTGCAAAATGGTTTCATCAAAAAGACCAATTGCTTCCTCTCTATTAAAAATAATAAAGGGTTCATTTTTTAGCTTAGCCAAATCAATATTTTTATAATTTGCCAGCGCATGGTTTTGATTAACGATGGCCACCAATGAATCTACATAAATAGTATGACTTACAAATTCATCATTAATTGAATCAGGTAAAGGCCGTGAAAAACCCACATCAATTAAATCGTTTTTAAACGCATGTATTTGCTCAGTTGCAGTCATTTCAAACAATGTAACGTGTACGCTTGGGTATTGCTGTTTATATTCTCGAACCAGTGCTGCCATAAAGGTTAAACATGCCGAGCTTAAGTGCGCAATATTAAGTGTACCTACCTGCCCGTTGTGGGCACGTTTAACCTGAGTTTTAGCTTTGTCAGCTAGAGCCAAAATAGCGCGTGCATCTTTTAATAGCTGCTCACCCGCTTGAGTTATTGCAACATCGCGTGAATTTCTTATAAACAGCACAACATCAAGCTCGCTTTCGAGCTGTGCAATATGCCTACTTATTGCAGGTTGCACGGTGTGTAGCTCTTTGGCCGCTTCTGAAAAACTCTGATGCTTAGCCACGCTGACAAAACTTTTTAATGTTTTAATATCCATTACGCACCTTAAATGCACTATTTGTATAGATTCTATAAAATAATATCATTTTTGTTATAGGTAGAGAACTCATACCATAGCGGCATGAGTTAACAACACAAGACAGCTATGACCAAACCCAAACAAAATCAGTCATTAAGTCGATTTATTTTATTACTAATGACCACTGCAATTGCCGCAACAGCAGCAAACTTATACTACAACCAGCCTATTTTACCGCTTATAGCTAACGAATTTAATTTAACTGATTCGCAGCTTGGGAGTATTCCCGCGCTTACACAAATTGGTTACGCGTTTGCGTTATTATTTATTTCTCCTTTGGGTGACTCGATTGCTCGCAGGCATTTAATTACTATTTTATCGTGCTTATTAGTAGTGGCTTGTAGTGCAGCAATGCTTACACCTAACTTACCTTTATTACTTATATCGGTATTTTTAATTGGTGTAAGCGCCAATATAACCCAGCAATTAATACCCTTTGCAGCATCGCTTGTATCGAGCGAGCAAAAAGGTGCCACGTTAGGCACATTAATGATGGGCTTAACCATCGGTATTTTACTTTCAAGAACGTTAAGTGGGTTTGTAGGTGAGCAATTTGGTTGGCGAAATGTATTTTTAATGTCGGCAGTACTCGCGGCATTATTTGGTATATTACTGCGCGTATTTTTACCTAGCAATAAGCCACACACTAATTTGCGTTACTGGCCTCTCATTAAAAGTACGTTGGCGTTGTTTATTAAACATAAATCACTGCAGCACTTTACACTTTCGGGCGCATTTTGGTTTGCATCATTTAACGTGCTTTGGGCAACACTTGCAATTTATGTAAGTAACGAGCCATTTAACTACAACGCTCAACAAGCCGGTTTATTTGGTGTAATAGCATTGGCTGGCGTAATTGGGGCTAAGTCATCGGGTAAATGGGTCAGCAAACTAGGATCTAAAGCTCTAATTATGATTGCACTTACGCTTGCGGCAATCGGCTTTGCTATTACAGGTTTGTTTAATGGCAGTTTAGCGTCGTTAGTTATTGGCATTATTTTAATCGACTTTGCCATATTTAGTGCGCAAGTGGCTAACCAAGTGCGTGTTTTTAGTATTGACCCCACTGCGCAAAGTCGCATAAATGGAATTTACATGCTGGGTTATTACATTGGAGGCGCTGTTGGCTCAATGGTTGGTGTTAAAGCATTTGCACTTTATCAATGGCCTGGCGTTGTTGCTGTAAGCATTATATTTATTTTGCTAAGTGGCATTTTTAATTCATTTGCTAAAAAGTAATCGCTTAAAACTTAAGGAGTAAAAATGGGTATGTTAAAAACAGCGGGTAGCTTTACATTACTGTGTATCGCCAGCTTAACTATTATGGTGGGAACCCTACTTGCGCCAGGTTTAGTAAGTATTTCACAAGGATTAGGTATAACCGATAACACCGTACTTTTAATTACGTTGCCATCGTTAGGCGCTGTGGTTTTTGCGCCGCTAGCAGGAAAATTAATAGATAAATACGGAGCTTATAAACTTTTAGTAATTGGGTTATTTTTATATGGGGTTGCAGGTGCCAGCGCTTACTTTTTAAAAGGCCCAACGCTTGTATTTGCTAATCGATTTTTACTCGGCGGTATAACTGCTGTGGTAATGGCAAGTTGTACGGTTTTAATTTCTGCTTGGTACACAGGCGAAGCACGCCTTGGCATGATTGCAAAACAAGGCATGGCGATAGAGTTAGGCGGTGTTATATTTTTATTTTTAGGCGGATTATTAGCGTCGCAATTTTGGGCGCTGCCATTTTCACTTTATTTAATAGCGTGGGTATTTTTGGCCATGCTTTTATTGTTTGTGCCAAGTAAAAACTCACTGGCTAGTAATAGCGATGAAGTGTCAGAACATCTACACCACAAAGCTAACAATGGCCTCTCGTTAAAAAGCGTTTATGTAATTTCAACACTCGCGATGACCATATTTTTTACGTCTACTGTGTTACTGCCCATTACAATGAACGAGGAAAACTTTAATGAGTCACAAATAGGCCAACTACTCGCATTTATATCTTTAGTGGCTGTAGTTACCGCAGGCTTTATGCCTAAAATAACAAAGAAGCTTGGTGAGCCCAAGGTTTTGGCATTTGCCTTTTTAGCGTTTAGTTTATCGTATATTTGTTTTACACAAGTAAGCACCCTACTTTTAATTTTAGGCGCAATATTAATAGGCATAGGATTTGGTTTTAGTATCCCGCTTTTAAACCATATGACGGTAGAGCTCAGTGATGTGAAAGTACGCGGCCGTAACTTATCGTACTTTACGATGGCTGTATTTTCGGGTCAGTTTTTTACCTCATTTATGCAGTACATACCTGGTGGTGAAAAAAACGTATTTATAATTTGTAGCGTTTCAGCATTTATAATTGCACTGGTATTGTTTTTTAAACCGATCAAAGCAAAGTAGTAGTAACTTACAAAAGAGCATTTTTATAAATGCTCTTTTTTATCTAAACCTCCCGCTTTATTATTTGCACTACCTTACTGATTACTTTTTTCTAATTTAACTCTATTGCTAAGTTTAGCATTATAACAACATTTAGTATGATGTGTTCTTTTACTATAAAGCCACCAGCTAATTTATATTAACTGCATTAAGAGTGTAAAACGATGGTGAAACTGTATTGAAATTGCAAAGTACTTACACTGCTTAGCTGATCACAAAGGCGTAAGGCTGATTAAAAGCAGTAACAAATAGATGTGTATATGCTCATAGGTACGTACTGCATTCTAACTCAATAGCTACGCCCTGTATATAAACACAGTATTCGTGTTTCCTGTGCAAATATAAATTAAACCAACTTTCCTTTGTAAGTCGTTAATAATATTAAACTAAGTAAAGTGCTATAAAACTGATTGAGCATTCTAAATACACAAAATAGTGTTAACTGTATATGCATACAGTTAACACTTAAACCTATCTAACCTACTTTTTAATAAACGCACTATAACCAGCTAATGCCTTTGATACACTAAGTGGTGGATTATCTGAATGCTCAGCACCTTCGTTTATAGCGCTTTGCCACGCAAGGTTATTATTAGGGTTTGCTTTGAAAGCAGACTCTAAATTATTAAACGCTTTTAACATTAACGGATGCTCTGCTCCACCCACCGAAAGATATAAATAAGTAGGCGCCTTAACTTTGTTAGCTTGAGTAGTTAAAAACGCTTCTACATTATTAACCACTGTCATGTCGTCATACCAAGCCGCTGGGCTAAATGCAAAGTAGCCATTAAACAGTTCAGGCCTTGTATGCAGTGTATAAAGTACAAAGCTGCCACCGGCCGAAAAACCACTTAATACACGGTTATTACTAAGCTTATATTTTGCCGATAAATACGGGAATAACTCAGTTTCAATAAACGCTAAAAACTTGTCGGCTTCACCATTAGGCTCTATAAGTGTTTCGCCCTTTGGGCGCGCTTGTGTATTTACATCTTGGCGAGCATAAGGTGGCACTAAATCGCGATTACGTGTATCTGTAAAAAACAAATTAGGAATAGACACCAATATAGCCTTATCCCCTTTTTCGCTCTTAGCTTGTTTTGTAAGTGCTTTGTCCCATGTATCTAAATTAAAGTTTCCATCGGTTTTAATAATTAACGGATACGCTTTTTTAGGATTGTAATTAGCGGGCAATCTTATAAATACCTTGCGCGACTCATTAAGCACGCTTGAGTTAATTGTTACGTCTGTATAGGCCGATACATAATGGTTGTAATAGCGTATGGCTAAAATACCGATAGCAAAAATGATTACGGCTAAACTTAAATTAATAAAATAGTGTTTTGTTATTTTTATTGCCATGCGGCATTCCTTTAAATGTTTAGGAGTTATTTAATCGAGCTTAACCCATTGTTTTATTTCAAGCGCGGTCATAATAAGCTCAACCGAAAACGCGGCTAAAATCATCCCCATCACACGCGTTAAAATAGACGCGCCGCCAGTACCAATAAGCTTAATTATTTTACCCGAAAGCAGCAACAGTATTAAAGTAATACCCAACACACCAATTGTAACAAGCGCTGTGCCTATTTGAGTAGTAATTGGGTGTATGTGGTTGTCGGTAAGTAGTATCACCGCCAAAATAGCGCCTGGGGTCGCCGTTGCGGGTATAGCTAGCGGAAACACTGCTATATCGTGATCGGGGTCTTGTTTAGCTTTGTTAGAATCGTTTCCAAATATCATTTGCAGGCCAAACAAAAACAATATAATTCCGCCCCCTAACTGAAACGACACCAACCTAATTCCCATCGCATTAAGTATTAGCTGCCCTATTAAAATAGAACCCAACAGTACGCAACCAGCATAAAGAACCGTTTTAAAGGCTGTTTTACGACGTTGTTGATCTGTTAAATGAGAAGTAAGCGCAGCAAACAGCGCCATAGTGCCTATTGGGTCAATGGTAGCCCAAATAACAAGCGCATCTTGAGATAGTTTTTCTAGCATATAAAATCCTTGTTAAGCGTAAATATTTAATAAAACACGGGTAACAAATTCATTTGCTTACGCTTAACTATAATAGAAAGCCGTTATTTTTTGTATTTAATTTACACTTGGAGGCGTTGACCTTTCAGGATTGAAAAAAGGTAAGCACTTATAATTGTAGTATTGAGTTAAAGTGATTTATGCCAAATAGAATTTTCTCTTAGGCTAAAACCTAACTTAATAAGTAAATTATGTGAACGTGCATTGTGTGCACTCACCTCAGCCGATAAATGTTTAAGCGCAATTTCCTTAAGTAGCGCTTCAATAAAACCGGTAACTACTTCAAACATTACGCCTTTATCCCAAAAGTCGGGGTGCAGCTCAAATCCTATAAACGCACTACTTTTACACGGCGTTAAATTATAAAGCCCACAAGTACCCATTAACTTTCCAGATGTATTATGTTCAATTGCGACTCTAATCACTTCGCCTTCGTAGTAAGCACTAATATCATCTTGTATTAATTGTTTGATTTGTGTTTTGCTGAGCGGTGTTTCGTAGTCGTTAAATTCTGACACATGCGGGTGGTTTAAAATATTAAATAAACACGTAGCGTGTTTGTGGGTAATTAAACGCAGCGTAACGCGTTCAAGCTTTGTGGTATTAAACATTTTATTTAAGTGGTTAGTTAAATTAGCTCTTTATGGGCAGGCATTATTAACTTACCATACCCCATTAACAAGCATTATCTTTAAAGCAAAAAGAGTAAGAGAACGTAATGAGTGACGATTTTCAAGTAATACAACCCACTACCACAGTATATTGCCCAAAGCGCGGCGAAGGCTGGACCTTAACAGGCATTACTAATATTAACGAGTTTACCTCAGTAATGTTTGACGGCACACGCTATACACTTCCAGCACGCGAAATAGTAGAAGAACTTCTTCCTAACCAGCTAGCGCGTGAGCAAAATAGCTAACCAAACACATACACAATAAAAAGGCTGCAATTTTGCAGCCTAATATCTAATTAACGAGTTAAAATGCTTCGTCTTCACTGTAAACATTAACGTTTAACTCGTCCTCATCTTCAAATACTACAAACGAAATAGGCTTACAGCATACTTGGCAGTCTTCTATGTATTGCTCATCAATATCTGCTGCATCAAGTAATACTTCAATACTTTCTCCACAATAAGGGCAGCTTATTGATTTTTCAGTTAACTGGTTCATTTATCACCTGCTAATTTATATTTCGAATGTTGTCACTTTAATGAACACGTAAGCATAATTCAACACCCCATTAAATAACGCATACTTGGCTAACCCAATTAAACCGTGCTACTAACTTAAATAGTGATCTTGTTACTCGCCTTATCCCTATAAAACTTGTCAAAGCACAATATTTTTCACCATAGATAAGTTGGCCAGCCCTCTACAATGAAATTGTATTAGCACTTAGCGGGTCTAACTTTATAAGTATTTATAAACTCACAGTACAGATGGATAATTTTATGAAAAAATCACTTACGCTTACATTAACATCTGCCGTTATTTTGTTTAGTACATTCTCCCATGCAGCTAAAACCGAAAAAGCCGTTCTAGCTGGAGGTTGTTTTTGGTGTATGGAAAGTGACTTTGAAAAGCTAGAAGGCGTAACCGATGTAATATCGGGCTTTACTGGCGGTAAACTTAAAAACCCGACATACAATGGTAATCATAAAGGCCATTACGAGGCCGTAGAAATCACATACGATCCAGCCATAGTAAGCTATCAGGGCATACTTGATCATTACTGGGTAAATATTGATCCCTTTGATGCCAAAGGCCAATTTTGTGATAAAGGCCCTAGTTACTTAAGCGCTATATTTGTACAAAACGACGAACAACGTAAATTAGCTGAAAAAACAAAAGCAGCTGTTGTAGCCGAGTTCCCTAATCAAACTGTGGTTACACCTATACTAAACGCAAGTACCTTTTATCCTATTAAAGGGAGGGAAAGCTTTCACCAAGATTATTACAAAAACAATCCAATCCGATACAACACTTATCGTTGGCGCTGCGGTCGCGACAGCCGCCTAGAAGATATTTGGGGCGACAGAGCAACCCACTAGTATTTATTAAGCAACTTAAATTACACCAACAAAAGGCTGCATATTGTGCAGCCTTTTGCTTATCTACAAAGCTAGCTTTCTCTGCTTCAAAAAGTATACAAACCTTCATTATCAATAAATGGTATATTCTGTTTCCTAAAGCTGGCTGTTTATCTACTAAATCAAATGCAATAAATTGCACTCCTAGATTGATATAAACCAAATTCAACAACTGGAGTTACACAAAATGTTTGCCAATCAATTACAGCTAGCGCGTGCTCTAGAGTTACCAACACGCCAAGCCATGCTTTACCGAGAACCATCAGTACAACACTTTTGGAATAGCAACACCGACCTAATTACAAACGCGTGTAGCGAATGGGAAACAACATCAATAGATGGCTCAACGTTTACGCTTGACGACACACTACTTGATAAAAACCTACGCGAAGCAGTAAAGCAAGCATGGGAAGATCCATCAAAAGAGCTGGCCGTAAAAGCGTTATTACACGAAGTTGCGCCTGATGTATTTCAATTTCAATTTTTTGATCCAGAGCGCCTTGCCGTTTTACGCGGGTATTTAGAACAAGTATGGAATTCGCAAATTCCTATGCGCCCACCATATGGCATAGTGTTAAATCGCCGTGGTGCCATGCTTGATAGTCGATCAGAAGGTTATTTAGCAGCGCCAAGCTTTCAAGCATTTTATAACGAAATACTAAACACTTACATGCGCCCTATTTCGCGTATGTTGTTCCCTGAGGTTACGGGGTTTGATACACAAACATTTGGTTTTTCTATTTATTATGAGCCAAACACAGATTCGTCAATTCGCCCACATACCGATGCATCGGCCGTAACGCTTAATATTAACTTAAACTTACCAGGCGAAGAGTTTACAGGGTCAGAAGTTGACTTTTATCACCCGTACACAGGCGACATTAAATCACTTACGTTTAAGCCCGGCACTGCCATGTTACATCGTGGCAATATTGCACACGCAGCAAAGCCTATTACCAGTGGTGAGCGAACTAATTTTGTTTTGTGGTTGTATGGAGAACGCGGGCGATTACCAGCACAAGGTGCACCACGCATTCCTATTGATGCTAAACAGCGCTGGATTAACCCTAAAAAGACGAACGACGGCTATGCACCGTTTTAATCGAGTTTTTAACTAAGTTTTTAGCTAAGTTTTTAACTAACAAAAAGGCTGCTTAATTTAAGCAGCCTTTTTGTTAGTATCTTTTTAGTTTACGTTTAAAACTTATACGTTGCAGATAGCCTTACACTTCTGGGTGTGCCCGGTTGAACCCATGCATCAGCAAATGAGTTAGTGTAATAGGTTTCATCAAACAGGTTATCTACCTCTGCACGCAAGCCAATTGACTTAGTCACATCAACATCTATAAAAGTACGCGCTGTTGTATAGCTTGGTAGCTCAAAATCGGTACCAAAAAAGCCGTTTCGAGAATCTACATAAACTAAACCTGCGCCAAACTTAATTGCTTTGCCATATAACTCGGCTGATTTAACAAGCTGTAAACTAAGTTGATGTTTAGGAATATTTAATAAAGAACTACCCGCTTCAACGGTATAGCCAAAGTTAGCATCAAAAAATGAGTTTTCAATAGTTGCATCAACATACGCATACGATAACCATAGGCTTACATCATCCGTTAGCTCACCGTTTATATCAATTTCTATGCCTTTGCTTTGTGCTTCTCCAATTGCAGCAAAAGTAAATGCAGTGGGATCGTCAACCACCAGCATGTTGTCTTGCTCTACTTTAAACATCGCGATAGTGCCAAATAAAGCGCCATCGTTTAAAGTAAATTTAACTCCCAACTCTGTTGAAGTAGATTGATTTGGTTCAAACCCATCGCCATTTGTATCAGTGCCTGATAAAGGCCTAAAGTTTTCGCCATAAGCGGCATAAACAGATACAAACTCGCTCGCCTCATACACAACACCTAACTGGGGGCTAACACGTGACTCATTTTGTTTTGATTGTGTATCAGCTAAGCGGTTATTAAGTGTTTGCTGGTAGTCATCAAAACGTATACCAATACGTACATCAAGCTTATCGGTTAGGCTTATTTGGTCTTGTATAAATACACCTAACGACTCCTGCACTTCTAACTTATCGGTATTGGCCGTTGGCGTAGGTAACTCATACGCTCCATATACAGGATTAAAAACATTTATATACTGATCGCCACGTACACGAAGAACAAATTGATCATTTTCGAACTTATCAGAATCAACACCAATTATTAAACGGTGATCCAACCCTGCAACCTCTAAATTACCTGTCACTTCGGCTCTAAATACCTGATATTTTGCATTGTAATCACGGTAGCGCCTAAAGCGATTTACTTCACCATCAATCACGCCATCAAAACCAGTTTCGGTAGCAAACCCTTCAAGCGAGGTATCACGGTAGTTAGCGCCCAGCAATACGCTCCAATTATCATTAAAGTCATGAATAAACTCTAATTGATGGCCAAGTACATCAGCCTCTATTGGGCCATCACCTGGCTCCCCTAAAAAGCGGTTCTCTGGTATTAAACCAAGTTCGCCATCTATGGCTAATACGCCTCTATCAAAAGGGACCTCTTGGTCGCTGTATTCAAGCTCATATATTAGCTGGCTGTTGTCATTAATGTTCCATGTTATTGATGGGCTAAAGCCTTGTTTAGTTGTTTCTATTGTATCGCGAAAGCTTTTTGCGTCTTCATAAAAACCAACCAGTCTAATTGCTACGTCGTCGCTAAGGGGCGTGGTGTAATCTACATCAGCGCGGTAGGTGTCAAAGCTGCCTACGCTTAGCTTTAGCTCGCCGCTTGTATCAAACGTTGGGCGCTTAGTAACTAGATTTACTGTACCGCCAGGTTCACCACGGCCAAATAAAGCAGCACGTGGACCTTTTAACACCTCAACCGATTCAATACCCGACAAATCACGTGAGCCACCAAAGCCACGCCCAGCATTAAACCCATTAACAAGGTAATTGCTTGGCAAGTTTTCATCGCCTACAAAGCCACGTAGCGCAAAGCTATTCCAAAGCCCACCAAAGTTATTTTGACGCGCTACCGATGCCGATAAATCAAGCGCTTGATTTAAATTTATAGCACCTGCGTTTTCAAGCGCTTCTAAATCTATTTTTAATTCTGATTGCGGTGTTTCTAAAGGGCTAAAATTACCTTGATAAGCTTGGCGCGAGCCAATCACTGCCAATCTTTCTATAGGGCTATTACTTACGCTGTCATCCTTTGGAGTTTGTTCAGCAGCCATAGCGTGGCTGCTAAATAAACTGACTAAGTATGCGCTTAAATAGCTGAGCTTTAGCCCATTTTTATTGGTATTCATTATAAACCTTGTTAATTAGTTGACTCATAAATTTTCTTTTAGCTTAACGCCTGTAACGTCAGGCTCATCCGTTTCATTAAGCATTGTTTTTTTAAAGCTAGGCATACTCTTAAGCGCAGCTTTAGGTGGGTTGCCTTTTATAAACAGCCAAGGGTAGTAAAACTCCCTCAAACTTTTATGAAATCCTCGCATACGGTATTCATATCTAAATGCAGCTAAAGCATCAGTGCTCGCCAATCGGGTAAAACTGCGTTGTAGCAATAGTGGTGGTGAAAACCACGATACAATCCCTGCTAGTTGATACTTTGTGTGCGCTGCATCACGATAAGCATGTGAAAGTTCACCTGCTTTTTCGTCTCCAACTTGCTGAAATGCGTAATACCATTTCCACTCAAACTCGCTTTGCATATCAACATGATCTTTCCACTGTGGATTTGATGCTACAAAAGCATCCATTGTGGTTTTCTTTGGTAAGTCCCATGCATCGTTAACCGCCTCACGCTGAGTAAGCACAATGTCGCCGCCCTTTGGTGAGTGAACCGTTTTGTTTATAACTAAATCGCCTAAAATAGGAATAATAAAGGCAACTAACACCCAAAAACCGATTAATGTTGAAGCAACACGCGGCGCACTATTGGCATTTTTGCCCCACCACACACTAAGCAAAGTCCAAATCGCAATGTAAATTACACATATAAAAGTAACAAACCCCACATCAGCAAGGGCCGAATGACTAAGCAATGTACCTACATAAAATGGCAACATTAAACACACTATTACTGCTATTAACCTTACAGCTATACGTGCCCCCCATAATGCAAAGTACGACTTAGCCGTAGTCACTAATAAGTCATGCCTACCGCTTGTTCGCTCATTAGCAAATAAATCATGAAATAATAAAATAACTATCAGCGGTGCTAATGCACTAATTACAAATACAAAATCAATTTTACCTGCCTGCGCTAGCTCTGCGTTTTGTGAATCGCTTTCGTAAATTTGTCCCTCTAGGGCAAGTAAATTTAAGCGGTGTTTCCACGGATAAATATCACGCTCACCTAAAGCAGCAAACGCTAAATTTGAAGGTGGTGAATACGTTAAATGAAAGCTGTAATAGGCAAGCGAACCAGCATCACTGTATTTATTTTGTACGTTAGCTAATTCAATTAAATCAGCCGTTTTTAAACGCTCAATAGTATGTTGCTGCTGGCTTACTTCACTAAGGCCGCTGAAAACTGCAAACCCCGATATAGCAAATGTACATGCTAGTAATATCACTAAATATTTTTGACGAAGTAAAAAACGCCATTCACGAATTAGCTGTGAAAATACATAACTCATAACAAACGCTTCCCTACAAATTTAATACCGCCTAACAGCACTGCAATCCAAATAAATAACTGTAAAAATGCAGGGATACTTCGCTGCGCTCTTACTTGTGCGGTATCTACATTAAAAGTAAAGTTTTGCAGTACTTGCCAATTTTGTGCACTTACACGAGCTTGCTTAGTCGCTTCGGTACTGGCATTGCGGTTCATATCGTCTTGGTAGCTAAGCTTTTCTACATGAACTTTGTTAAGCCCTTGCACAAAGTCAAAACGCAACTGTTCGGTTTCACGCAAAAAGCGGTGATGAGTTTCAATACTCGTCCCCACCACTATCATCGATAACGACCGAATAGCCACCATAGGTGAAACCCAGCCAAAATAACGAGATACCTTCGTTTGTTTAAGCTCAGCTTGCATACGTTGCTGGGCAAATTTGTTTAGTACGTTAGTCAATTTTGCTTCAGATTCGCTGGCTACTAATCCTCTAAAATTAACGGGTAGCTCATCTATACTTTTAACGTTGTACTTTTTAAGAAGTGATTGTTTAAATTGCATAAAGGCAGGGTCGTTTGCGTTATGGCCGTCGCCTAATTTTCTAAGTTGTGCTTTTACAGCAAAGTCTGTTTCTATTTTACCGGCAGATGGCACAGCCGTTGAGGCACTGGTACTTGCTACGCGTGGCATAACAATACACAGTAAAATCCACACAAAGGCAAGTGCGGTAAAGCTACCACTGTTTTTACTAAACACGCTCGATGCCAGTAAAATCAGTAATACCCACACAGTTAAATATAAAGCGTAGCCAACAACAAAACTTACAACTGCCAGTAAGCTTTCGCCCGCAGCAACCGTAAATAAAGCCGATACCGTAAGCGGAGTTAAAATTAAGCCCACAACAGAAAGTAGCGCCAATCCTTTACCTGCAATTAGCGTTACACCCGATGTACCTTGCGATAACAAATAAGAAAGCGTTTGCGATTCGCGCTCTCGGCTAATACCGCTGTAGCCAATTAATATTAATAATAAAGGTGCGAGTGTTTGCACAATAAATGCAGGCGTTAAACTGCCTAATTTAGTTAATGCAGTCCCTTGGCGACTATCTGCAAACATTGCGCTGTTTTGTCTGTGCCCTTCTAAAAATATAGAGTTGCCTGTGTAAGCGTCAATACCAGGGTCTAGCGTACTAAGTGGCGAAGGCGTTCTAAACGCATAATGCCCGTAATGCACCATTCTGTGTGGATGGCGGTCGGGTTGATCAACAAAGCTCTTATCGCTTGTTGTTTGTAACTCATGGCGAGCATGGCTTAGCTCCATCATGGTAATAGCCGTTACAATGACCGAAGCAAGCGTGAGCACTAAACCTATAGCAAGCACGGTCATTGCTAATTTTGAGCGAAGCCAATAACGCCACTCATCTTTGGCAACAATCACCACCTTTGAAAAGTTATTTATACTCATTAAGCACCTCTTTTAGCGTGATGCCCAAACGCAGCGTGTACTTGCTCGGTATCAATACGCCCACTTTGGGGCGCATCAAACTCTCCCACCAGCTCACCGTTTTTTAGTAAACCAATTCGATTAGCGACTTGGCAGGCACCGTATACATCGTGGGTAACCATTAAAATAGTCGCACCAGTTAATGCTAGCTCTCGTACAAGTTGATTAAATTCATCAATAGCAACAGGATCAAGACCAGAGGTTGGCTCATCAAGTAAAAAAATGGGTGCTTCACGCAGTATCGCAAGTGCAATTGCTGTTTTTTGCCTCATGCCTTTTGAATAAGTTTGCATGTGGCGATCCCACGCATCGTATTGCAGTGCAACACGATTAAAAGCCGCGTTAATTTGCTCATCTGATTTTTTAATATCAGCGAGTGATAAAAAATATTCAATATTTTCACGAGCAGTTAAATGCGGATATAACGTAGCCGACTCTGGCAAATACGCTGTTTTACCTCGCACAAAATCAAGCGCTTTACTCACCTCTTTACCCGCTACTTTTAAAGAGCCTTCGGTTGGTTTATTAAACCCAAGTAACGTTTTTAACGTGGTTGATTTACCCGCACCATTACCACCAAGTAGCGCATAAACCTCACCTGCAGCCACACTAAAGCTTAAGTTTTTTAAAATAGCGTTATTTTTAATACTAAAACTTAACGAGCTTACTTCAATAACGGTTTCGCTTGCATTACCGAGGGTATTACCAAACTTATCGTTACTTGTTTGCTGTTTAATAGGCAATTTTTTTGATGGGGTTTTATTAACTGCGATAGGTGTTGTCACACTCAAGCTCTACTATGAATAATCCGAATGCACCGTATGTTATACTATAACACATACAAAATGCAACAATATAACATACCAACATTAACATATAAGTAAATTCAACCTCGAAAATAAACAGACCTGCTGGCACGCTTTGGTAACTATGGTATGAGCGTATATTTATCTGCATCCACAATGATGAATGGCACTTTGTTTTTATTTAGCCTGCTAAAAAAACGCTATGTAATTATTTTATAATTACATAGCGGCTTAAATTATGTTTTGATGAATAAAGTTAGTCCTTTAAAGACTAAATTAAAAAACGTTTATTGGCATAAAAATAATAAGAGAATAAAAATGACAAAATTTAATAACAATAATGTAGTTATCTTAAGCGCAGTGCGTACCGCTATCGGAAGTTTTGGGGGCAGTCTTAAAAATTTCACTCCAGCTGAACTTGGCACACTTTGCGCAAAAGAAGCATTAGTCAGAGCCAATATATCACCAAATCAGGTGGGCTCATGTGTGGTAGGTAAAGTTATACACAACGGGCCTAAAGATGCCTACCTGTCCAGAGTCATTGGCCTTGACGCAGGATTACCCATTAATAGTCATGCGGTAACACTTAACCGCTTATGTGGCTCTGGCTTAGAAGCTATTTTACAAGCAGCCCAGCAAATTCAACTAGGTGAAGTAGATGCAGCCTTAGCAGGCGGAGCAGAAAGCATGAGTAGCTCAGCCTACACATTAGAAAGTAATCGTTGGGGCCAAAAAATGGGTAATAGTACGATGGTTGATGAGCTAACCACTACATTACAAGACCCATGGGATAACGCTCCTATGGGGATCACAGCTGAAAACATAGCAGAAAAATATAATATTACCCGTGCGCAACAAGACGCTTACGCAGCCCAAAGTCATCATAAAGCCGCAAAAGCGATAGCCAAAGGACGCTTTAAAGAACAAATACTCCCTATAGAAATAAAATCGCGAAATAACATTCATGTATTTGACACTGACGAACATGTGCGTGCAGACACAACAGTGCAAAAGCTGGCGACGTTAGCACCTTATTTTAAACAAAATGGGACAGTGACAGCAGCAACCTCGTCGGGTATTAACGACGCAGCAGCAATGCTAGTACTTATGTCAGAGCAAAAAGCGAATGAGCAAGGCTTAAAGCCAATGGGCCGATTAGTTGGCTATGCAAGAGCTGGCGTAGAACCGACATTAATGGGAACCGGGCCAATCCCTGCTGTAAAACTGGTGTTTAAAAAAACGGGATTAACAATTGATGACATGGACGTAATAGAATCAAATGAAGCCTTTGCTGTGCAAGCATTATGCGTAGCAAATGAATTACGCTTTCCTCAAAATAAAGTAAACCCAAATGGAGGCGCGATAGCGCTTGGCCACCCTGTTGGAGCAACCGGTGCTATTTTATCTACCAAATGTCTGTACGAACTAAAACGTATTAATGGTAAATATGGCTTAGTCACTATGTGTATTGGCGGTGGCCAAGGTATAGCCGCTATTTTTGAAGCACTTTAATTATAAAGTTGTAAATCATTTATTATCCGAATTCAGGAGGTATTAAAGATACCGTGTTATTAAAAATACAGGTGATTAATATGCCACTTTTTTAAATACTATAGATATCAAATGGGCATAAAATAAACGGGACAGGCAAATACTCTACACTTGTCTCGTTTATTTTAACGTATGATTTTATATATTAACCCTGAGCTCAAGTGTCAATTGTTAGCATAATTTTTCTTGCTTTTTAGCGATGAAAATATGATAGAAAATACGATAATGATAAACGCATACTTCTGACCATTTGACACAGATTCATGATAAATCCATACCGCCAACGCTAAATGCAATGTCGGCTCTATGTACTGAAGAATACTGATTTTGGTTAATGGCATTTTCAAAAGCGCGATACTCAGTAAAAATATCGGTAATAATTGCAGTGGAGCAGCCGACATTAATGTAAGCCATTCAACATAAGTTTCATCAGATATATTTAAACAAATATAAATTAATGCTATTGGAGCAAATATAATGTGTTCTAAAAAAATTGCAGCGAATGTACCAATATTCATGCGCTTTTTTGCCACAAAATAAAAGGTAAATAAAGAGGCAATAACCAAACTTAACATAGGCAGCTGCTTATCAAAATAGACATAAACAGCAAGAGCTAGAATCATTAGCGACAAAGAAATTTTTTGGTATTGTGTTATCTTTTCTTTAAAAAATATAAAACCAGTAAAAAATACCATTACAGGTGTAATGTAAAACGCCAGTGATGCCGCCATAATATTATTTGTAATGGTAGCATATACAAAACCCAACCAAGACAGGTTCATCAATAGACCTGCTACAAAGGTCAACCCTACCTCTCTGGCATTTATTTCATTAAAGCTAATCAACTTTGGCTTTATAACGGCAATCAAAATTAAGATAATGGCAGACCAAAAAACACGTTGAGACAAAACCAAAATTGGGTCAACTTCGTCTAATTGGTGAAAGTATATAGGGACCAATCCCCATATACCAAAAGCCAACGAACCTAATAGTACATACAGATTCGTCCCCATTTTTGACATCAACTATTCGTCCCCTCTTCCCAAAATATTAAGAGAATGGCTTACAGCGGCAATACGCATTGAACAATCTATATTTTCATCCGTCTCATTAGACGCTTGAAGTGACCCCACGTGTGAGCTTAAACACATGTGACCGCCATTAATAAGCGATATAGCCACGCATGCGTGATGATACGCTTGTTCGTTTTCTATGTTCAGCATGGAGAAAGACCTAAAATTTAAGTCATCAAGGCTACCACCAGCCTTCACTGAAACAAACTGGCGGGCAATAAAATAAGGATTAGTCACTCCCATTCGTGCAACCGCAAATTCAATATCACGCTTGTGTGTAGGTGATGGTTCGCTGATCACTTGCAGTACTATTTTTTTAAGGTATTCACTACCTGTAGTGTAAACAGATGCCCAAGCCGCATACATAATACTTAATTGATTTGCGTGGTTTGTATTGGTGAGTAGGGTTTTAAGCAAAGTTATCTGGTCAACTCTAGTTTCTGACATAAGACTTCCTCTTTATTAAAATTTATTGAGAATAAAAATTCTCAACTGGGGTGCTCGTAAGTAATGTTATTTAACGTAGATGGGTTGGTTTAACAACCTAGGTAGCAATCTAAACAACTCTTAATCATTTTAGAGTTTAAATGCAGTTTTTCATCAAGCGAAAAATAAATAAGCTGAGCAGACTTTTTAAATGTCAGGGTAAACACCTTCATTTTAAGCCTGCCATTATCTCTTGATCTGCGGCTTCATGATTTAAAGAAGTTTAATTAGTCACATCCTCCGCAATAAATTTACAGCTTTACCGGCTCAATAAATCCGCTAAGCTTTTTCATATCTTCAATCCAGCGAAATACATTAGTGTACTTTTGTGTTGATAAGCCTGCCTCGTCCATATAAAGAAGCGTTGAAAGTACAGCTATATCTGCAATAGTAGGAACATCGCCCACAAGGTATTTTGAGTTACTAAGATTGTCGTTAAAGAGTGTTAGCAAACCATGTGCAAGTAAATCACAGTCAGCAAGCCCATCCTCAGAAAACATCTTAAATGTTTTAATAAGGCGTCCTTTCTCTACAGAATCAAATAACTCATTTGCCACCATAGACAAAAGAATATCTATTTTTGCAGCTAGCTCAATATTAGTGTCGGGATACCAGTGAGTGTTATCACTCTTACGCGCCAAGTAACGAATAATAGCCAACGAATCACCGACTGTTACAGACTCATCAACAAGAGATGGAATTTTCCCCAAAGGGTTAACCTTTAAATAAGTATCAGAATTTTGCTGACCTTTAGAAATATCTACGGTAGCAACATCGTAGTCATAACCCATTAAAGACGCAGCAAGACGTGCTCGATAACTTGGTAGAGAATATGGAAAGCTATAAATTTTCATTGTATGTACCTTTTAAATAAATTACACCGGTCAGTGTAATTAAATGATAAAGCCAAAGATTTAAGCATGCAAGAACTTTTTACACCAACCTGTGTATTTTAAAAAAGTTGTGGTAAAATTATTGTGTTCTTGTAAGGCGGAGATAATTCATTGAGAAAAAAAGATTATTTAATAGAGAGCTTTATCTCTATGGTCGCAGAGCGTGGTATGGCTTCTTCTGGAGTTGATGCTATTGCTAAGTACGCAAACGTATCTAAAAAGACTATTTACAACCAATTTGGCAGCAAAGAAGCGCTAGCCATTGAAGCAATAACTAAATTTAGTGAAACGATACAGTCGAAATGGCTTACAGAAAGAAAAGAGATAAAAGATCCCACAGAGTTACTTTTGAAGTTTTTTACTGAGCTTGAGGAGTCAATCGAAAATGATATGTTTTACGGTTGTATTTTTATTAACATGTGCAGAGAGTACCCTGATTTAGATCATGATTTACACAAAATATCCCAAGTACATAAAAATGCAGCTCGGGCCGAGCTCAAAACCAGGCTAAAAATATATGGGTGCGACAGCTTAGACAACTTGCTTAAAATTGAAATCCTGTATGAGGGATTAATATCTCAACTGCTAGTCTCTCAAGACCCAAACCTAGTCAGTAAAGTTAAAGAGTTTGTATTAGAAGCAGCCAATAAAGGCTGAATTACCATAAATTGCGATATTAGAGTTGAGCTTTTTTCGGTAGCGCCATGGATGGTAAGGAGAAAATAAGGAGTCAGCTTTTGCTTTTTGCCTTAATAACAAAAAGAAAAACCTGACCCTGTTTACTTTGGCTATTGCTCTTGCTTGCTTTGCATCCATGTAGCCGTATATCAGTAGTTTTATACTGTTAGCGTCGGTTGAATCCCTATAATTGATTAAGTATTATTGCAGATTGATATAAGCATTATCTGTAAATACAGCAGTAAAAAGCTTGGCCTAAATAAAACGACATTGTTTATAACCGATTTATCTCGGTAATTTTTTATTTTTAGTGCCTTTGTTACTTCATCGGCTCTATAGCTAGCTTTTTTTTAAAAGCCAAGCGCTCTTTGAGCTGTGTAGATTGAAATAGGCTTTACACTTTTGCCTATTGAATCAACATATAACCACTCATCGTCTCGATGCTTTTTACTCCCTGCTACAGTGATCGAACTCCGACCATTAGTGATCCCAACCAAAGTAGTTTTAGGATGTAATCTATGAAGGTCTAAGCCTGAATATGGGCCACTATAATTAGAATAAATAAAGTACCCGTACGAAAACATATCATCTATTTTAGTTGGCTTGCCGGCGACAATATTCCATAGCGTATTATGTTGCCCTGCGTGAGGCATCCCTTTTTCTGCTCCTGCTGAAGCTATTCTTAAATTTGTACTATTCTCAATCAGATTATAATTGCTAGGCCCGCCGCCATGAAAATCAATTGCGCCACTGTCTTGAGAGTTATTACTTATAGAAGTAAAAACATTACCCGCTGAACGCCCTGAAAAACTAATGACATGTTGTCGATATCCCGAAAAACGAGAGTTTTTAAATAAATTAAAATCTGAATTAGAAGCTAAAAGCGCAGAATGTCCCCTGCCATCATTAGCAATATTTTCTACTGTTGAAAATCCCGTATTTACTAAATTAACATCCGTTCCCATTTTAGTTGTTTTTATATTTCTGATCCACGAGTTTTTAGCTCCCTTAAGCTGAATAGCATTCCAACCGTAATCATCTTCAAAGCTACCATGGTGATTAAAATTAGTTAACTTGCCAACTAAGGTTAAATCTTCAATACCTACGTTTTGAATTAACTCCTCTTCTATAAGCGAAACTCTTGCGCCGTCAGCGAGTAAAAAACTTTGTGTTAAAGGCTGCTCTAAAAAGATTGTATTTGAGCTTATCTTTTTAACTGTAACCATAAGTTCGAAGGGAATAAATCGTTCCCCCCCCGTCCATTCGGGTTCTATAGCTAAAGGCGATATTAATTTTTTTGCGATCCGGTCTGATCCAGGTTGCTCACTTACCATTTGCAGCGTAATTACGTCACCCACTCTAATATTAGAGGTATCAGACACTTTTATTTTCTTTTCATGGACCTTTGCGTCAGCAAGTAATGAAACTGTACGCCCTTTTATATTATTTTTACTCTGTGCATTAATAAGAAAAAAACGCTCAAAATGTACTTTCCCTTCTTTGAAGTCATGTTGCTTTAATTGCGTCTGGCTTGTTCCACTCCCGCGTATAACAACGTTAGAAGCCGAGAGTTCTAGTGAATGTCCGTTAGGCCCAACCCAAAAATCGTATGTACCCCTCGGGAAAAACACCACACCACCATTAATACTTGCCGCATCAATTGCCTTTTGAACTGCTAACCTGTCATTTTTACCATCATTAACAATTGCACCATAGTCAATTACATTATGGGTTATCGATCTATTTGGTATTTGCGCATGACCACTTTTATAACCCACATTAGACCAGTCTAATAAGCGATGCGAAATACCTTGTTCAAACTCAGTCCATAATGGGTGCGGATTAGTGACAGCTAAAGCTAACTGGCTGGTGCAAATAATTAACGCTGAGCACGTTGATATAATACTTTTTTTTAAATAGAACTCGTTTTTCATTCTTTGAAATCCTGTTGTTTTTATTAAATTTAAATGACTCTAAACGTACAAACGTTAGCCGACTAAATAATGGCTTTTTGCAAATTGGCATTGCCAGAACTAGGTTTTTAGCATTTATTAGGGGATATTGATCTTCCAAAGTAAAGACTGGTTCTGTCTAGAGACGATTTAATCGCGGCACGAAATTTATAACCAAGCAGACTCGGTAACAGCTTCTGCCTTACATCCCTTTTGGTAATAAAGAGTAAATCCCCCTAGGACTAATCAAAAGACACCGCATGGTATGCATTTATGCTGCTACTTCACCTATTTATGAATGGTAAACACGCGTCAATCTTCACAAAAGCACTTCGTATAGCCGCATTAAAAAAGTGCAAATGCTTAATAGTCGATTAAAAATGCCTTATACAGATTCATAAAAAGCATACTCTGGCCTAACTCAGCACCAGTAACGCCTTGAATGTAATATGATAACTTACCGTCCGTTAAGTGGCAATAATAGGAACAAGTAATATGGATTACAGGTTGATTTAACAACGGCTCCAAATCGTTAGAGTGTGTTTATCTTTTGAGGTTAGATTTGCAGTAGTTGATTTTGGTATATGGGGTCTCACATTTATATTCGTATTGTTGATTCTTCTCCAAAAAATTACCACTTAGCGGCTCCACGAAGCACAATAAAGAATAACAATTGTAAAAAAATTGATTTATCAAAGTAATAAGAAACCTATTTAACCCGAACTCTGATTAAGAGATTTAATAACACTTTTAATAATAATGGTATTTAAGGGTTCTCCTCTCTAGCCAGAGATTTTCAATGACAACAAGGGGAATTTACGCGTCGAAGTTAGCCTCTCGCAAGTAAAATCAACGTAGTTAGCGCTAGAAATGGCTGCTATAGGGTGATTTATTATCCAGAACTCAAGTTATTTAAGCCCAATCTTTAAAGAACATTGAACAATAAACTTTTCAATTGTTAGAATGCCCCCCTATTTTCCTATCAAGAGATACAATGGCAAACTTCACTACTCATCTTAATACTGCCGTAATCATCACAGGCTTAGCCTCAGCCACCTTATTATCTGCAGGACATATTGAATTAAAGGGCGCACTCTGGTTATGGTTTTTAGGCTCAATCGGCGGCTTATTACCAGATATAGATTCAGATAACTCAACATCACTCGATACTATTTTTAACTTATTTGCACTCAGCGCTGTATTACTGGTACTGCATTACATAACCACCGAGCTCATTATTGAAATTAGCTTTATCGAGTTAATCGTAGTGCCGTTATTGGTGTACGGGTTTATGAAATATATTATTAGACCAATTTTTGAATGGATCACAGTACATAGAGGTAGTTGCCACTCTTTACTATTTATACTGCTATGCGCGTTATTAACGACTCAAGTAACATGGAAACTGAATGACCAATCAACCACACAAGCAGCCGTCTTTGCGTGGTTAACGGGTGGGTTTATTTTATTAGGCGGATTAATTCATTTATTGCTTGATGAAATTTACAGTGTAGATTTAAGTAATGTCAGAATTAAACGCTCTTTTGGCACCGCTTTAAAAATAGCTGACTTCGATAATAAGTTAATTACGCTAGCTTCAATTATTGCCATTGCAGGTTTAATCTATGTTGCGCCCCCTACAGAACAAACTATTACAGCATTAAGTGATTGGTCTCACTTTATATTTCTATCTTAACAAAGTAGGTTTTAAGCCTTTTTACAGCATTACCTGACTACAATAAGTGACTTTTTAAAAGTCGCTTATGTCCATTACTAGAATACGTGTAAAATGCCGACTTAGTAATCTAAAAGTTAATTCACAAAGAGGGTGTGAGACCCTGCGCTTTTAGAGACATAAATGGCTTGAATCAAAGCGACTTTGCCGATTTAAGTTTTAATTAAAATCCGTAGCTTGAGCCTATTTGTTATTAATTATTACTTTTGTAGGTTTGAGTGAAATAATTAAATAGCTTTACCTGTCTTCTACTCAAGTATGAGAGCTATTACAGCTATTACAGCTATTACAGCTATTACAGCTATTACAGCTATTACAGCTAAAAGCATTAAATATAAAATTATAAGAGGTACATAATGGAATTTACGAATAAACGCACCATGCTAATTACGGCATCTTTATTGTTGGTATTGGCGATAACACAGGCTGTTTTTACTGCCCTTTACAGTGCAGAAATTAGTTTTTCAAGGCAGTATGCATGGGGACTAGAAGCCGTAGTTTTCACTTTACTTGTTACCTTTGCGGGTTCTGCTATGGTGCAAGCAAAAAACTCTCAGCTAGGATGGTCGGCTATAACATTTAGCGCGATTCTTAACATAGTGCAGGTAAGCATTGGCCTTACTTTGTTTTCTACATTTGGAAAAGTATCGGGTGCTGTAGAAGGCGCACAACCTTTAATTAGTGGCGTGGTTTCTTTGTCATTCATGATTTACTACGCAGCTAAATTATTATTGGGATTAGCAGCACTTGTTTTTGGCCTGTCTTTTATAGCTAAAGGTGGCAAAGCCATCGGCGTCCTTACAGCCTTAGCTGGCGGAGTTGCAATGCTTGCCAATGGTATTTTAATTATCTTTGGCCGTGATGGATTTATGCCATCAGCTGTTGCTGGCGCTTCGGGTATGATTGCAACGTTGCTTTTAGCAATATGTTTAATAAGCCTTAACCGTAAACAAGACTAAGGCTTGATACCTTACAAGTAAGGTACTCATTTTAAAAAAATATAAACATCGGCTCATACGCATATTAGATATGTCAATTCGCCGATGTTTTTACGTTTAAGTGATGATATATAAAGTGCCAGCCACCTTAATTATTTATAGCTAATTCACAAAGAGGCTATGAGGCGCTGCGCATTTAGAGGGGATAATAGCTTGAATCAAAACTTAAATGGGTCGACGATCCCTTTGGGTGTAAATTCTCAATCATTTTTTATAAATAACTTGGTGATATAATTATTGCCTTTTAATAATGTTATGGGGTAAATTGTAAATAACTGTATTTATATACAGCTATTAATTCTATTTTTATTCAACCAAACCTTTAACTAAAAGATTTATAAAATTACCACTCACTTTAAAACCGTGAGTCCCTCTCACAAAGTTTTCCATCTCCATCGCCATCCATTATTGTATTCGGGCAGTTATTAATAAAAAATACAGCTTCGGCTCGTGAACTCATTTGGCTACAGTGCTGCCTGCCATCACAGGTAAAATTATGGGTGCTTTTTGGTATCATTATGTTCGGGTATTGTGCGTCAAAGGTGGCTAAATCGGCGTTGGTAATAACAGGGGGTTGGCTATTAAATTGCTCGCTACTTTTATAATGGTTGTATTTATTTACTGCGACAAAGCCAAGCACGGCAATAATGCTAATTGAGGCAACTTTACCTAAAAAGCTACTGACAAAGTTAGATTTAGCCATACGATATGGCTGTTGATTGTGTTTTTGATAAGGGGCTTTAAGCTCTGCAACGCCTTCTATGCGGCAGTTAACTGCTTTGGTTTTACCGTCGGGCTGTGTTGCAACTTCAAAGTAAATAGTATCGCCAACTTTTGGCTTACGGCTCATATGTTTAAGCGCTGATATGTGTATAAACGTGTCGTGTTCTAGAGTGTCTGATTTAATAAAACCAAAACCTTTGTCGGTTTTCCACGACTTTAACAATCCTTTGTTCATTTTTACTCTTACCTTTAAAAAAACTTCTTTTAGCCGATTTTAATGCTCTTTATTTAGCATTAGCACACGTTCCTAATTTATTACCATCACTTTTTATTAAGTTATAAGCTATTGCTATTAATGTAGATTTTAAAAACAGGCTTTTATTTTTAGAGAAAACACAAAAGCACACTTGCACAATTGTGCTTATATGATTATATTGCGACCTCAAACTTGGTTTTACACATTAGAGGTTATTGTGAATACAGATAAAATGATGGTTGCACTTGATGAATTTATTCATGTTAGTGGAGGCTTAATATTAATTATTGCTGCAGTTTCTATTTTGACAGGGTTGATTAGGGAGTTTGTGCCGCAGGACAAACTTCAAGCAAAATTAACAAAGCATGATAAATGGGGCTCGCTGTTGGGAGCTAGTTTTGGCATGTTAACCCCTTTTTGTAGCGCTGCTGTTGTACCTGTAACTTTGGGCATGGCTACTATGGGTACATCGCTAGGTACTATTTTAAGCTTTTTAATTTCAGCTCCTTTATGTAACTTTATTGTACTAGCAATGATATATGCTGCATTTGGTTTTAAAGTGACAGCTATATATTTAGTACTAACCTTTAGTGCCGCCGTTATAGGTGGGTGGTTAATATCAAAATCACCATGGAAAAATGAAGTAAGACGAGGTGATGAGTTAGAGCTGGCTACTAATGGCAAAAGCTGTAGTTCAGGCTGTAGTTCAGATAATGCCGCACTATCACACAGTACTAATTCTGATAAGTTTAAAAATGTTTTAAAATTTGCTTTATCTTTATTTAAAAGGATTATTCCGTATGTGTTATTGGGTGCATTAATTAGTGGTTTATCGGCTGCTTATTTACCAGCTGAATTAGTTGAAAAATACGTAGGTGGCGGAGATTTAAAATCCATTATTATTGCTGCGCTAATTGGTATTCCGCTTTATTTGAGAATAGAAATGGCTATACCGCTTTTAAATGTGTTGATTTTAAAAGGTATGGGTATGGGCCCTGCTTTAGCACTGATAATAGGTGGTACGGGTGCGAGTTTACCTGAAATTGCTTTGGTTTCTTCGGTATTAAAAAGAAAGGCTGTATTAGCATTTATATTAATAATATTAACTACTGCAATTACAGGCGGTGTTATTTTTCAATACGTTATATAAGTTAGTAAGCACCACTTTTTAGTGGTGCTTTTGTTTTTTGTTAATGACTTAATTTTGTTAAAGCATGCGCTTAGCACCTGTTAGTTTTAAGGAAATTTAATTTAGGCTCTGGTATAATCCGTTCGTAAATTTTTATGGTATTTTATTATTATCAAGAAGGTACATAATGGATGAAATGTATATTGATGCGCTTAAAGCGTTATCAGATCCTACCCGATTAAGATTATTTTGGTTAGTTGTTGATGCTGGCCAACGTATTAATGTTGCTGAAGCAATGGATGTTATTGGTGATACGCAATATAACGTTTCTCGAAATCTTAAAATGCTACATAAAGCAGGTTTACTCACTTTAGAAAAAAAAGGTAAGTGGGTTTACTATACCCTTAAAGAGCAAAGCGCCCCTCACTGCCAAGCATTAGTAAATTCTGTTAAGTTTTTACCAAAAGAAACGTTTTCTGATGTATCAACTCGTTGCATGATGCGTTTATCAATGCGCATAAACGGAGAGTGTGTTGTCGGCGCTAATAGTGAACAATGGTTGGCGGCGCTAGAAGCTGAATAAACAGCCGAGCTATATGCCAAACTAGACTGCCAAACTAGACTGCCACTTTAATTGAACAAACAAAACTGTGCCAATAAACTTGCTCTAAAAGTTCAGAATTTATCTTTTATTACTGGGTTACTTTCATTTCATCCATCAAATAAGTCATTAGCCCTATTAAACCTAAATTACACGCATGAAAATAACTGCATAATGCAGTTGTGATTTATTACTGAATAGCTTTACTGAGTAGTTTAAGTTTTATGCCAGTAGCTTTTCGCAGTTACTGATATTTGATCGCCGTTTACGCTTTAAGTTTTCACAGTAACTTGCATGTGAAGTGGGTTTGCCTACTGCACCATGAAATACGCGCGTAAATTGCGTAGTCGAATAAACTAAACTAGACAGCCACTTTAATTGAACAAACAAAACTGTGCCAACAAACTTGCTCTAAAAGTTCAGAATTTATCTTTTATTACTGGGTTACTTTCATTTCATCCATCAAATAAGTCATTAGCCCTATTAAACCTAAATTACACGCATGAAAATAACTACATAATTGCAGTTATAATGTTTACTGAATGGTTTTACTGAGTAGCTTAAGTATTATGCGAGTAGCTTTT